>JAJDOB010000256.1 GCA_022340385.1 Rhodobacter sp. | reverse complement strand
CTGCGGCACGACAGGCTTTTCCTTTTCCCGGGCTATGCAGGCCGCCGCCGGCCGGGTTTCCGGCCGGTCCGTCAACGCTTGCGAGGCTGTAGCTGTCATCAACATACCCTCAATACGCCGGCAGGAAAATGTTGGATCAATTTTGATCCGGAAATGTTTTCGCGGCGTATGAATTTCGAACAAGTCGGGAAAATCCAATGTCGTTAGATGTCCAGCCCATTCGCCCGCAGCGCATCGCTGTGGTCGGCGGTGGCATTTCCGGCCTCGCGGCGGCCTATCTTCTGTCGCCGCATCATGCGGTGACGCTGTACGAGGCCGCGCCGCGTCTGGGCGGGCATGCGCGCACGGTCGTGGCCGGGCGGAACGGCGATCAGCCGGTGGATACAGGGTTCATCGTGTTCAACTACGCCAATTATCCGCACCTGACACGGATGTTCCAGGATCTGGATGTGCCCGTGGTGCGCAGCGACATGAGCTTTGGCGCGACCATCGACAATGGCCGCATCGAATACGCCCTGCGCAGCCTGCGGTCCCTGCTTGGGCAGCCGGGCAATCTGGTGCGCCCCGGCTTTCTGCGGATGGTGCGCGATATCGTGACGTTCAACGCCGGTGCGGAAGCCGCCGCGACCAGCGATGACATCACCATCGGCGAACTGGTCGACAATCTGGGTCTGGGCGACTGGTTCCAGCGCTATTACCTGCTGCCGATCTGCGGTGCGATCTGGTCGACGCCGTCATCCGAAATCCGCAATTTTCCGGCGCGCACGCTGGTCCGGTTCTTTCGCAACCACGCCTTGCTGAGCGCGGGCGGGCAGCATCAGTGGTGGACGGTCGAGGGCGGCAGCGTCGAATATCTGCGCCGGCTTGAATGGCATCTGCGCGCGCGCGGCGCCGCGATCAGGACGGGCACGCCGGTTGCATCGGTCCAGCGAAACGCGGCCGGCTGCGTCATCCATGCCGCGCGCAACGCGCCCGAAAGCTTCGACCAGGTGATCCTTGCCTGTCATCCCGACCAGGCCCTGCGGCTGCTGGCGCAGCCGACGCGCGCCGAGACCGCGACGCTTGGCGCGATCCGTTATCAGGACAACCTTGCCGTTCTGCACCGCGATGTCCGGCAGATGCCGCGCCGCAGGGCGTGCTGGTCAAGCTGGGTCTATTCCGCCGACACATCGCGGGATGAAACCGCCATCGGCGTCACCTACTGGATGAACCGGTTGCAGAATATCCCCGATACCGATCCGCTTTTCGTGACGCTGAACCCGACGCGTCCGGTCGCGCAAGACCAGATCTACGACACCACTGTTTTTCGCCACCCGGTATTCGACCGGGCCGCCCTGCGGGCGCAGGCCGCCTTGCGCGCGATGCAGGGGGACAACAACACATGGTTTGCCGGGGCCTACACACGGCACGGGTTTCACGAGGACGGCTTTGCCAGCGCGGTGCGCATCGCCCGCCAGATGGACCGTCAGATCGCATGAACCGCTGGCCCGAACATATCGCCGGGACAACCAGCCACGCGCGGCGCGGGGCGCTGGCCCATGGGTTTCGCCATGGCGTCGACTACGTGCTGATCGACCCGGATGCACAGGCCGGGCCGATGCTGTTCTCTCGCAACCGGTTCAACCTGGCGTCGGTGCATGACCGCAACCACGGCGGCACGCCGGGTGCCGGGCGGGGCGCGGCCTGGGCCCGCGACGTTCTGGCCGAACGCGGTGTTCACGATGTTGCGCTGATGCTGCTGACCCAGCCGCGTTTCCTGGGCTACGTGTTCAATCCCGTCAGCTTCTGGCTGGCGATGGATGGCGACGGGCTGCGGGCGGTGATTGCCGAGGTGAACAATACCTACGGCGACCGGCACAGCTATTTCTGCGCCAATCCGGATCTGGCGCCGATCCGGGGCAGCGACCGGATCGTCGCGGCCAAGATCCTGCATGTCTCGCCATTCCAGGATGTCGCGGGCGACTATGCGTTCGCCTTTGATATCCGGCCCGGGAAAATCGCCATCCGGATCGATTTCCGCAATGGCGACGCCGGCCTGGTGGCGACGCTGGCAGGGCCGCGCGCGCCGTTGTCCAACGCATCCATTCTGATCGCCAACCTGCGCAGGCCGCTTGGCGCGCTGCGCATCGTGGCGCTGATCCACTGGCAGGCATTGCGCCTGAAACTGAAGGGCGCGCGGTTTCGCGCGCGGCCCTCTCCACCCGGCACCGAGGTAAGCTGATGCTGTTCCTGACCAGGCGCGTGCGCCACGACTTTCTGGAAACCTGCGCCGGTATTCGTACCGGCAGCCTGCGGCTGCGCACCCCCGAGGGCGAGGTGCATGACTTTGGCACCGGATCCCCGGAGGCAGAGTTGCAGATCCACGACTGGTCGGTCGTCACCACCCTTGCCACCCGTGGCGGCATCGGGCTGGGCGAGACTTATGTCGCCGGGTTGTGGGATACGCCCTCGATCCGCGATCTGGGCACGGTCGCGCTGCAGAACCTCGACCATCTCGGGACATATGCCTATGCGGATTTCTGGAACGGGCTGAAGATGCGCGTCGTCGACCGCATCCTGCGCGCCAATTCGCGGCGCGGGTCGTCGCGCAACATCCGCGCGCATTACGATGTCGGCAACGAGTTCTACCAGCTGTGGCTTGACCCCAGCATGACCTATTCCTCGGCCCTGTTCGCGGATGGCGACACCGATCTGTACCGCGGGCAGGGGCGCAAATACGACCGTATCCTGAACCGGCTGACCGACAGCGAGCGGGTGCTTGAGATCGGCTGCGGCTGGGGCGGTTTTGCCGAACGCGCGGCCGACAGCGGGCGGCATGTGACGGGGCTGACCATCTCTCCCAGCCAGAAGGGCTATGCCGATGCCCGGCTGGACGGGCGCGCCGATATCCGGCTGCAGGACTATCGCGACATCGGCGGAACCTATGACAACATCGTGTCCATCGAGATGATCGAGGCGGTCGGCCAGCGCTATTGGCCAACCTATTTTGCCACGCTGAAAGCCCGGCTGGCGCAGGGCGGCCGCGCCGTCATCCAGGCGATCACGGTGCAGGACGTGAATTTCGACGTCTACAGCAAAAGCTCGGACTTCATCCGGCACCACACCTTTCCCGGCGGCATGCTGCTGTCGGACGCGATGATCGCCGATCAGGCACGCCGCGCCGGGCTTGTCGTGCGGGACAATTTCGCCTTCGGGGCCGATTATGCCAGAACCTGCATCGCCTGGTCCGACCAGATAGAGGCACAGGCCGCCCGCATCCGAAGGCTGGGCCATGGCGAGGCGTTCCTGCGCAACTGGCGGTTCTACCTCGACATCTGCGCGGCGACCTTCCAGACCGGGCGCACCGATGTCGTGCAGGTGGAACTGGCCCATGCTTAGCGGCTGGTCGGGTGCGACGCCGGTGATCGCGGTGCTGTTCGCCGCGCTGGTCGCGGCAATGCTGATCCGCCGTTTCCGGTTCAGCTTTGCGGCCCAGACGCCGCAGGTCTATGCCGGCACGGTGCCGGAATTCGACATTCGTGCGCATCTGTCCGGCCCGATCCTGTGCGAAGGCATGATCTTCGGACCGCTGGGCCGGGTCAGCAGCCGTTTCGTGGCGCGGATGCAGGGCGACTGGGATGGCGACACCGGAACCCTGTCAGAGGATTTCACCTATTCCAGCGGCGTCACGCAGGCCCGGTGCTGGCATCTGACGATGGCCGGGAACGGCCATTTCAGCGCCACCGCCGACGATATTGTCGGCGTCGCCCGGGGGGTGCAGAGCGGGGCGACGGTCCGGCTGCAATACCGCATCCGGCTGGACCGGCAGGCGGGCGGTCACGTTCTGGATGTGACCGACTGGATGTACCTGCTGGACAACGGCAGCATCCTGAACAAATCCGAAATGCGAAAATTCGGGGTGAAGGTCGCGGAACTGGTGGCGACGATGCGCCCGATCCGGCCATGACGGGTTTCGCGGGCAAGACCTATTGGATCGTCGGCGCAAGCGAGGGGCTGGGCCGCGCGCTTGCACGGCAACTGGACAGCGCCGGCGCGCATCTGATCCTGTCGGCGCGCAACGGTGACCGGCTGCGCGAACTGGCGCAAGGTCTGCGCAACGCCGTGGTGCTGGCGCTGGATGTCTGTGACAGCGCCGCCATCGCCGCGGCGGTCGAACAGGCCGGGCCGCTTGACGGCGTCATCTATTGCGCCGGCGTGTACGAGCCTGTCGCCGCCCCGGACTGGGATGCCGAAGCGGTAGAGTTGATGTGCCAGGTGAATTTCATCGGCGCTGTCCGCCTGCTGGGCCATGTCGTGCCCGGCTTTGCGCGGCGCGGCGCGGGACATGTCGTTCTGATCGGATCGCTGGCCGGGCATCGCGGGTTGCCCGGTGCGATCGGCTATGGTGCCAGCAAGGCGGCGCTGATGCATCTGGGCGAAACCCTGTATGCGGATCTGCGGCGGTCCGGTGTCCGGATCCAGATTGTGAATCCCGGTTTCATCAGGACAAGGCTGACCGCCAAGAACGACTTTGCGATGCCATTTATCCAGACCCCGCAAGCGGCTGCCGACCATGTCATGTGCGCGATGCGGGGCGCGCGCTTTTCCACCAGTTTCCCGGCGCCGTTTTCCTGGCTGTTCACGCTGGGGCGCTGGTTGCCCGAATGGGTCTTCTACCGGATTTTCCCGAAGACCGCCGGCAGCGCAAAGCGCGGCTGAGATCAGCCTTGCCCGCTGCCGCCGACCGACCGCGCAAGGCCCGTCGCCCGGTCAGAAATCGACGGTAACGCCCGGCAGTTTC
>JAJDOB010000176.1 GCA_022340385.1 Rhodobacter sp. | reverse complement strand
GCCTTTTGTGATCCGCACCTTGGCCCTCGGGGCGTCAGCCCTGATGGACGGGGGCAAAACCGGTGTCGCCCGGCTTGATGTAGGGCGGCAGTTCCTGCCCGGTTTCCCTGGCCACGGCGATAATCGTCTGCTCGATCCAGCCTGCATCCATGATGAACATCAGCGATCCGTCCTCGTTCAGGTTCACATTGGCGCCTTCGACGATCAGGAAACCTTCGGCGCCTTCCTTGGACTCGAAGGTATGAAAGGAACCGGCGGGTTCGAACAGATAGCTGCCGGCGGTCTGCGGATCCTCGGGATGCTCGACATAATTCCACGACCCCTTGGTGGTGTAGAAATGGACAGTGCCCGAATGATAATGCTTGGGCAGAAGCGTGCCGGGCTCGAAGCGGGCATAAAGCGCCCAGGTGCCTTTGACAGTGTCAAGATACATCGGCGAGATGTGCACGCCCGGCAAAGCGTTCAGAACCTCTCCGTCCTTGAAGTGGTTGATGGTCAAGAGCCGGTCCTGCTCGGTGATAACGGCATCAAAAGACATGATTTTTTCCTCCGGGATTGTGTGTGGTCAGGGTTTGTGAACAACCTGTCGTGTGCCCTCTATTTGCCGTGAAACGGGGCAGGGGAATTTGCCCGCAGCGATAAAAATTTGACTTTACATGCCAGGCCGCCGCAAAATTGTAATTCGGGACTTGAGTCGTGTGCTGATCCTGAACCCGCGGTACGGCATCTGAGGGAGGAGCGGATGGCGCGTCACTATCATCGCGCAAGCGTTCTCAACGGCGTTCAGAACGTTGCCGCTGCGGTCGGGAAGGATCCGGTTGCCGCGATGCGAATGGTCGGGCTGGATCCTGCGCTGTTCGCAACGGCGGACGAGCGTATTCCCTTTGACAAGGTGAACGAGCTTTTCGAATATTGCGCGCTTGCCTGGAATGTCCCCGATTTCGGGCTTCGGCTTGCGCCCTATCAGAAAATAGATGTTCTGGGGCCGATCTCTCTGGTCACGAAGATCGAAAAGGATGTGCGCACCGCGATGGGCTCGATGATGCACAACCTCTTTATCCAGAGCGACATGATCTCTGCGGCCATGACCGAAGTGGGGGATGTCGCGGAGATTTACGTCGAGACCGAGGAGGTGCCGGCCGGAACAAGGCAATACATGCAGCTGGCGCTGGCGGTCGCGCGCAATGTGGTCGAGGATGCGGGCAAATCCGCCGTCGACCTGTACGAAGTGACGTTCCGCCACGATGACCCGAAATTGCGCCCATTTGCGGAAAAATACTTTCGATGTCCGGTGCGCTTTGCCGCGGAACGCAATGCCATCTTTTTCGACCGCGCCTTTCTCGACCGCAAGCTGGACTCCTCGGATGCGGCCTATCACCCGATCATCGAGCGATACCTGTCAACCGCGCGCCAGGAGGTGATCGGCAAGTTCAGCGATGCCGTGCGGCAGGAAATTACCCGGCAGATGCAGCTCGGAAATTGCACGCTGGACAACGTCGCGAAAAGTGTTCGTGTCGAACCGCGCAGCCTGCAACGCCGCCTGAACGAAGAAAATCTGTCTTTCCGTGATCTGGTCGACGAATGGCGCAAGGCCCGCGCGGCACTATTGCTGCGACAGACCCGCCTGCCGTTGTCAGAGATATCGCTGGCGCTCGGCTATTCGGACCAAAGCATTTTCAGCCGGGCGTTCCAACGCTGGCACGGGATCCGCCCGCTGGCCTACCGCAAGCAATCTGGTGGGTCGTGCCTCTGCAAACGCGCATATCGGGTTCAGCTGTCCAGCACGCAGCACCCCGGCGCCGGACAAGGCCGCGACCCTTCATCAGCGCGGCTCGGCAAAAGGCTCGGGGGGGGGGCGAACCGACCAGATTCCAATTCCACTTGCGACAGAGTTATCCGACAGCGGAAACTGAACGAGGCAGGTGTCCAGGAAACCAGGGGCACCTCACTATTCGGGGCACGCTTGCTTCTGTTGTAGCGCGGGCAGGATCAGGTTTGGTGAACGTAGGTACCGGGTGCCGGTACGATTGGAACGATTCCCTTGTCTGGCGCGCCGATGGCGGGGGCCGGCACGCCGCCGCTGCTTTTCTCCTCCAGCCAGGCTTTCCACGCAGGCCACCACGAGCCCGGTTTCGGCGTATTTTTCGCAAACCACAGGTCGGGGCCGATATAGAGCGCCCCGGCAGCACGACGCGAAAGCCGATGGTGACCGCGCCCAGGATTCGGCTCGTTGATGATACCGCTGTTGTGCCCGCCGCTTGTCAGGACAAAGGTCAGATCACTGTCCGTGAACAGTTGGGTCTTGTAGACGGATTTCCACGGCGCGATGTGATCGGTTTCCGTGCCCACGGCGAAGATCGGGGCCGAAATGTCCTTTAGCGCGATGACCCGGCCGTTGACTGCGAACCGGCCTGCCGTCAGCCGGTTTTCCAGGAACAGACCGCGCAGATAGTCCGAATGCATCCGGGCCGGCATCCGGGTCGTGTCGGACACCCAGACGCCCATGTCGGTGGGCAAATCCTGTTTCCCCAGGTAATAGCGCCGCACGGCACGGGAATAGATCAGATCCTCGGACCGGATGGCGGAAAAGGCTCGGGCCATTTGCGGGCGGTCAAGATAGCCCTTCTCCCACATCATGTCCTCGAGGAATGCGATCTGGCTTTCGTCCAGAAACAACAGCAACTCGCCCGCCTCGGCAAAGTCGACCTGTGCCGCCATGAGCGAGATCGACGCCAGCCGATCGTCCTTCTCGCGCGCCATCGTGGCCGCCGCGATGGCCAGGATCGTGCCGCCAAGACAATAGCCGACCGCATGGACCTTGCGTTCCGGCACGACGGCATTCACCACGTCCAGGGCTGCGATCACACCGCGTTCGCGGTAATCCTCCAGCGACAATTCGGCTTGATCGGCGGTCGGATTGCACCATGAGATCATGAACACGGTGAATCCCTGCTCGACCAGATACTTGACCATGGAATTATGCGGCGAGAGATCGAGAATATAGTATTTCATGATCCAAGCCGGAACGATCAGGATCGGTTCGGCCTGCACCTCATCGGTCCGGGGTGCATACTGGATCAACTCGAAAAGATCGTTGCGGAACACCACCTCGCCCGGTGTACAGGCCAGATCCTTGCCGATCTGATAGCCTTCCGGTGCGGGCTCGTGCACCTGAGCGATGGTATTTGCAAGATCATGCATGAAGTTGTGCGCACCCTCGACCAGATTCCTGCCGTGGCTCTTGCGCGTTTCCTCGACGATCTCGGGGTTGAGGGCGGGAAAGTTCGAAGGCGACCACAGATCCAGCATCTGGCGCGCCATGAAGCGGGTCCGGTCCGCATCGTCGGGACGTAATCCGCGCAGATGGTCGGTTGCATAATCCCACCAGTCCTGCACAGCAAGAAACCCCTGCTGCATGTTGCGGAATGGTGGCTTTTCCCACCCGGGATGCCGGAAGCGATGGTCGTAGGCTTTCGGCACGAAGGCCGGTGCAGCGTCAGCCTTTGGCGCAAGTGACTGCCCCAAAAGTTTCACCATGTTTTCCTGCGCGCGCTCGGCCAGTTCAAGTTGGCGGCCCGGCGCCCGTGCCAGGTGCAATGCCCAATCGCCCCAGGCCTGGAAAAACGCATGAGGCGACACGCCGGCCGACAGATAGGCAACCGCTGCCCGTGACGCGCGATCCAGGTTTTCGTGCGGATGCGCCGCGCGCGGTCCGGCTTTGGCCTCTGACGCGGCGTCGATCCTGGCGGGAAGCCGGACCTGCTGCGCGTCTTTTGCAGATGTCTCTGGCTGAGGCGTGCGCTTGGTCATGAGAGCTTATCCAATGCTGACAGGCCTGCGTCCTTGATGCTGTTGCCGGATCGGCCCGATCATGCTGGCAAAACCCGGTGCAGGGTTTTCGCCACGTCAAGCAAAGCAGGGCTTTCGTCCCGTCTAGCAAAAAACCATGGTCAGCGCCTTGATACAGATCAGCGATTGCCGCGATGGCGCTTCGTATACTTAATTCCAGATTTCTTCGCAGGAAGGTGTTTGCCTGTCGACTTCTTGCGACAGGCGATCAAAGAGGCCCCGTTTGACATCCGAAGTCGCAGATCAAAGACCGGCCGATGGGGCCTTTCACGATGGGACAGGCGCAGACAGGCCTGTTCCCGACCTGTCCGGCGGGACAAAAGCGAATGACCCGACTGCCCGGGATGACCCATTGGCGTCTTCCGACCAGTCCCTCCCATCTAAAGGCGTCGTGCATGCCGTCCGGGGGGCGGTGGTCGACGTCGTCTTTGCCGGGATCGACCTGCCACCGATCAATTCTGCCCTGATCGTGAAATGGGACCGGCCGACCGCCCTCATTCTCGAAGTCCACAGCCATCTCGATCAGGAAACGGTCCGCGCGGTGGCGTTCCAATCCACTGCGGGCCTCGCCCGTGGCGTTTCGGTTCATGCCAGTGGTCAGCCGGTCACCGTTCCCGTGGGCACGGCCGTTCTCGGGCGGCTTCTGGATGTCGTGGGCAACTTGCAGGACGATGGGCCCGCCCTGCCTGACGATACGCCGCGACGGTCGATCCACGCCCTGCCACCGCTGCTGAACTCCCAGACCGGCGCGACGGACGTGTTCGAGACCGGCATCAAGGTGATCGACCTGCTGACGCCGATGGCACAGGGTGGCAAGGCCGCGATGTTCGGCGGCGCCGGCGTGGGCAAGACTGTTCTGGTGATGGAACTGATCCGCGCCATGGTCGAGAAATACGAAGGCACTTCGGTCTTCGCGGGTGTTGGCGAACGGTCCCGCGAGGGGCATGAACTGCTGACCGAAATGCAAGGCTCGGGCGTGCTGGACCGCACCGTTCTGGTCTACGGCCAGATGAACGAGCCACCCGGCGCGCGCTGGCGGGCGCCCCTTACGGCACTGACGATTTCAGAATATTTCCGCGATCAGAAGCACAAGAACGTCCTGCTTCTGATGGATAACGTGTTCCGCTTTGTTCAGGCCGGGGCCGAAGTGTCGAGCCTTCTGGGCCGCCTGCCTTCGCGAGTGGGCTATCAGCCGACTCTGGCAACCGAGGTCGCAAGCCTGCAAGAGCGTATCGCCTCGGTGGCAGGCTCTGCCGTGACCGCCATTCAGGCGGTCTATGTTCCGGCCGACGATTTCACCGACCCCGCCGTGACCACGATTTCCAGCCATATGGATTGCGTCATCATGCTGTCGCGCGCCCTGGCCTCGGAAGGGTTCTATCCGGCGATCGACCCCCTGGGGTCGTCCTCGATGCTGCTTGATCCGCTGGTTGTCGGTGACGACCACTACCGGACCGCCGAGGCTGTCCGTCAGGCGCTGGCACGGTTCCATGAGCTGACCGATATCATTTCGCTGCTCGGGGTCGAGGAACTGGGCGCCGCCGACCGCCTGATCGTCAAACGCGCCCGCAGATTGCAGCGCTTCCTGACCCAGCCCTTCATGGTGACAGAGGCCTTTACCGGCACGCCGGGCGCCAGTGTTCCGCTTTCCGAAACCCTGTCGGGGTGCCGCGCCATCCTGGACGGCGAGGCCGACGCGTGGTCGGAAAGCTCGCTCTACATGATCGGCACGCTGGAGGACGCGAGACAGAAAGAGGCCGCCGCAAATGCCTCGGACGCCACCGACGCAGAGGCCGCGGCATGAGATTGCGGATCGTGACCCCCCTGTCCATCGTGGTGGACGAGGATGCCGACAGCTTGCGGGCCGAGGACGCCAGCGGCAGCTTCGGCATCCGGCCCGGCCATGCTCCGTTCCTGACCGCGCTCTCGGTGTCGATCCTCAGCTGGAAGAACGCCGGGGCAGAACGGTTCTGTGCCCTGCGCGGCGGTGTGCTGACCGTGAATGGCGGCAGCACCGTCGCGGTCGCCACCCGCGAAGCCGTGGCCGGCGACAATCTGGCCACGCTGGACACCGAGGTTCTGACCCGGTTCCAGACCGACGCCGACGAGGAACGCGTCGAGCATGTCGAGACGATGCGCCTGCAACTGCATGCCATCCGCCGGATGATCAGCCGATTGCGACCGGGCTCTGGCAAGGGGGATCTGCGATGACCGAAGACCCACCGGAGCCGCCCGAAACCGATCCGCTGGTCGAGGAAATCCGCCGGGCCTCTGCGCGACGGGAACGCTGGCTGCGTGAGGGCGACATGTCCGTAGGCCGCCGTCTGGCACAGATCGGCGTGCTTGGCTGGATCTTCGTGGTGCCGACTTTGGCGGGCCTGTTCCTGGGCCGCTGGCTGGACGCCCGGTTCTCCTCCGGTATCTTCTGGAGCGCGCCGATGATGCTGATCGGGCTTTGCATTGGCGGCTGGACCGCGTGGAAATGGATGAACGCGCGATGACCGATCTCGCCACTCTGCCGCTATTCGTTTTGCTTCCGGTCTGTTTTCTGGGCGGGCTCGTCATCGGATATGGCTATTTCCGCGCGCTTCGCGAGACAGCCAGACTACTGGTCGAAGGGGGGGATCCTCTGCGGGCCATCGCGCTGACCCTGGGGCGCATTTCGCTTCTGGCCACAGGTTTCTTTATCGCCGTGCTCTTGGGCGGCCTTGCCTTGCTGGCGACGCTTGCGGGCGTGCTCTGCGCCAAATGGATCATGCTCCGCAGGATACGTGGGCCCCAAACATGAACTCACCGCTCGACTCCACGGTTCTGTTCCAGATCGGGCCGGTTCCGATCACGCAGGCAATCGTCACGACATGGGCAATCATGGCGGTGCTGGTAATCGGTGCCTTTGCCCTGACCCGCCGGCTCGACCTGCGGCCCACCCGGCGTCAGGCCGCGCTGGAATTGATGGTCGCCACCCTTGACACCCAGATCACCGAGACGACCGGCGCCGCCCCCGCACCCTATCGCGGGTTCATCGGAACGCTGTTTCTGTTCATCCTGGTGGCGAACTGGTCCTCGCTGGTGCCGGGGATCGAGCCGCCGACGGCACGGCTGGAAACCGACGCGGCCCTGGCCGTCCTGGTGTTCGGGTCGGTGATCTGGTTCGGCATCCGCGCGGGCGGTGTGGGCGGCTGGCTGAAATCCTTCGCCGCGCCCAATCCGGTGATGATCCCGCTGAACATGCTGGAAAGCGTGACGCGGGTATTTTCCATGTTCGTGCGCCTGTTCGGCAACGTGATGAGCGGTGTGTTCGTCATCGGCATCGTCGCCTCGCTGGCGGGCCTGCTGGTGCCGATCCCGCTGATGGCGCTCGATCTGCTGACCGGGCTGGTGCAGGCCTATATCTTCGCGGTGCTGGCGATGGTGTTCATCACCTCGGCGGTCGAGGACGGCGCGCCCACCTCTCCGGACACCGCCCTTCCCACAACTCAAAAGGAATCATGATGGATTACGCCGCCATTGCCAGTATCTTCTGCGCCGCCTTCGCCGTGGCGTTTGGGGCCATAGGTCCAGCACTTGCCGAGGGCCGCGCCGTGGCCGCGGCGATGGACGCCATCGCCCGTCAGCCCGATGCCGCGAACACGATCTCGCGTACATTGTTCGTCGGGCTCGCGATGATCGAGACAACGGCAATCTACTGTCTTGTGATCGCGCTCCTGCTGCTCTTCGCCAACCCGCTGCTGGCCTGAGCGCATGACGCTTGATTGGTGGGGACTGGGTCTTCAGGCCGTCAATGTCCTGATCCTCGTCTGGCTTCTTGGCCGCGTGTTCTGGCGTCCGGTTGCCGGGGCCATCGCCCGGCGCCAGCAAGCGGCGCAGGCGATGCTGGACGCAGGCAAGACGGCGCAGGAACAGGCCGATGCAGCGCTGGCCGAGGTGAAGGAGACCCGCGCAGGCATCGCAGCCGAACGGGACTCCATCCTTGTCGAGGCAAAGGCGAGCGCAGACGCCACCACGAAAGCCGCGCTGAGCGATGCGCAAGACCGGGCCGACGCTCTTCTGGCAGCCGCCCGCACCGCCATCGGCCGCGACAGAGCCATTGCCCGGAAGGAGAACGCCAGAAGGGCCGCCGAGCTGTCTGTCGAGATTGCGGCCCGGCTCCTTGGCCGGTTCAACACGCCTGCGGTTCAGGCGGCATTCCGGGCCGGGCTGGTCGACGCCATCGCCGGCATGTCTGCCGCCGACCGGGCGGCACTGACCGCCTCGACAGCCGACATCGAGGTCGTCACCGCGACAGACATGGAGGACGCGGAAAGGACAAAGATCGAACAGGTCGTGAAGGATGCGTTGGGTGGCGCGCCCACCCTGCGGTTCGTCACCGATCCCGACCTGATCGCCGGGCTGGAACTGCGCAGCGCGCATTTCGTGCTGCACAACAGCTGGCGGGCCGACCTCGAAAATATCCTGAAGGAGGTCGAGGATGCCGCCTGACATGCCGGACTGGTTTGCCGCAGCGCAGGGCGCGATGCGCCGCGCGGCGCTGGGTCCAAGAGCGGAACACAGGGGCCGCGTCGAGGAGATCGGCGACGGTGTGGCGATGATCTCGGGGCTGCGCGACGTCCGGCTGGACGAGGTTCTGCGGTTCGAGGGCGGCCAGTTCGGCTTCGCCCGGGTTCTCGACCCCGATCTGATTGGCTGCGTGTTCATTGACGCCGGAACGCGGGTCGAGGCGGGCGATGCCGTCTTCGGCACCGGCGAGGTGGTAAGCGTGCCTGTCGGAGAGTCGCTGCTTGGGCGTATCGTGGACCCGCTGGGCCGCCCGCTGGACGGAAAGGGCGCGATCGAGGCCCGCGAGCGTTGGCCGATCGAGCGCCCGGCGCCGTCGATCATCGAACGCGATCTGGTGACCGAGCCGGTACAGACCGGAATTGTCGTGCTGGACACGCTGTTCGCGCTTGGCCGGGGTCAGCGCGAACTGATCGTCGGTGACCATTCCACCGGCAAGACCACGCTGGCCATCGACGCCATGATCGCCCAGGCACACAGCGACATGATCTGCGTCTATGTCGCCGTGGGTCAGAAGACCTCCAGCGTCCGACGCGCCATAGACGCGCTGCAGGCGCATGGCAATTTCGCGCGCTGCATCGTCATGGTCGCGGGATCGGCCTCGGCCCCGGGGCTGCAATGGATCGCGCCCTATGCGGGTGTCACGATGGCGGAATATTTCCGGGACAGGGGGCAACACGCCCTGGTGGTGATCGACGATTTGTCCAAACACGCCAGCACGCACCGCGAGATCGCGCTTCTGACCCGGCAATCTCCGGGGCGCGAGGCCTATCCGGGCGATGTGTTCTACATCCATGCCCGCCTGCTGGAGCGCGCCGCCAAGCTGTCGAAGGCGCGGGGCGGCGGGTCGCTGACCGCGCTGCCGATTGCGGAAACCGATGCCGGGAACCTGTCGGGTTATATCCCGACCAACCTGATCTCGATCACCGACGGGCAGATCGTGCTGGATGCCAGCCTGTTCCATCAGGGTCAGAAACCGGCGGTGGATGTGGGGCTGAGCGTCAGCCGCGTGGGCGGCAAGACCCAGGCACCGGTGCTGCGCAAGGCTGCCGGAACGCTGCGGCTCGACTATGCGCAGTTTCTGGAACTGGAGGTTTTCACCCGCTTTGGCGGTATGCCCGAGGGTCGGGTGCGCGACCAACTCCGGCGCGGCGAGCGAATCCGGGCCATCCTGCGTCAACCGCAGAATGCGCCGCTGCGCCTGGCCGACGAGGTGGCGCTTCTGCTTGCCGTGCAGTCGGGGCTGTTGGACCCGTTGCCGCTTGATGCCGTGGCCGCCTTTCGGATCGCGCTGCCGTCCGCACTGGATCGGGACGCCGCCGATGCCCTGCGCGTTTTGGCCGAAACCGGAGACCTGGAGTCGGATGCGCGGGCCACCCTGATGGCCGCGATGACCCGTCTTGCGACAAAACTGGGCGATGCGGAGCCCGCGACATGACCGAACGGCTTGCCGATGTCAGCGCCCGGATCGACGGCATTCGCCAGTTGGGGGCCGTGGTGAACGCGATGAAGGGCATCGCCGCCGCCCGCGCCAACAGCGCCCGGGCCGAGATCAGGGCCGTCGACAGCTATGCCGCAACCATTGCCGCCGCCATATCCGATGCGCTTGGGCCCGAAAATGCCACGTCACAGGTCGAGGATGCCACAGGTCAGGTCGACGGCGGCACCGGCCTTCTGGTGTTCTGCGCCGAACAGGGCTTTGCCGGCGCGTTCAGCGAACGCATTCTGGACGCCATCGAAGTCGACCTGTCGACCAACAGCCTGTTTCTGATCGGCACCCGTGGCCAGTCGATCGCCGCCGCGCTCGGTATTCATCCGGTCTGGTTCGCGCCAATGTCCGCACACGCGCCGGGCATTCCGAAGCTGGCCGATACAATCGCCAGGGCGATCTACCGCGCGCTGGGCGAGGGTCGCTTCGAACGCATGGATATGATCCATGCCGGATGGCAGTCCGGGCAACCCCGGGTCGTGCGCCAGGTGCTGTTGCCGGTCGACCTGTCGGACCTGCCGCCTCCGGGGGCGACGCGTCCATTGACCCAGCTTGCCCCCAACGCCCTGATCGAAAGTCTCAGCCGGGATTATCTCCATGCCCTGGTGTGCAAATCGGCGCTGCATGCCTTTGCCGCCGAGAACGAGGCAAGAATGGAGGCCATGTCCGCCGCGGGCAGCCAGATCACGCGCGAACTGGGCGAATTCGAGGCGACACTGCGCCGGGTGCGGCAGGAGGCGATCACCGCCGAGATCATCGAACTGGGGACAGGTGCTGCGACAGCGCGCGATGCAAGCTGAGCCTGTCATGGCCGATGCCGCCCGGGGCCTTCATGGGCCGCGACTGATCTGCATCAACACAAGGTTGCGCGGTTTGCGTCATGTTGGTTGCAACCAAAGGTATGGGTGCGGCCCACTCCGGTTTGATCGGCGCCATGACATCGGCCAATTCGGCCAATGCAAACGGCGCCAGCGAGGATCCCATAATGGCATACGCCCCGGCGCAACTTGCGCGAGACCAGCAATACGAACCGTTTCTTTCCGCCCCCGTGGGTGAGGATCGTCACGAAACCAGCGTCACCGTTCTGTCGATGCTCGCCCGGCTCGGCGTCGATCCCTGGCGCGAGGCATCGGATCTTGCCAAGTTGCCCGAAGGCGCGGCTCGGCAGAGACTGGAGACACTGATGGCGCGTTTCAGCGACGTCTCGACCTCTGGTCCGGATCGCAGCCGGATCGTCCCGCGGCTTCTTGCATTTCTGCCAAAGCAGGCAAAGTCGCCGGATTCGTCGGCGGGCGGCACCCCGGTCATAGCCCTAATTCCACCGCAGGGATCCAGGTTTTATTGGATCATCGCGGCAGTTCTGTTTTTCGGCTGGATCGCCATGCTGGCCCAAGGTCAGTAAGATGCGCCGCCGCCCAAAACGGCCATCGTGCCGCACAACCATCAATCCTGGAAAGGGCCTATAGTGACCGCCAATGACACTCTCTGGGATCTGGAAGAACGCTTTTGGACACAAGGCGCCGACAGTGCGCGTCATGCAACGGCAAAGGGCGCTGTCTTCGTCTTGCCCTTTCCGGCGGGTATTCTTCAGGGCGACGCGCTGTGGAGAGAAAAAGACGTCGCCCAGCGGTGGCTCTCGGTCGTGATGAGCGAGCGTTACGTGTCACGCCAGAATGACATTGCCGTCCTGGCCTATCGCGTCTCGGCCGAGCGGAACGGCGAGCCGATCTATGAGGCGCTCTGCACCTCGACCTACCTGAGCGACGACGGCAAATGGTTGCGTCTTGCGCACCAGCAGACGCCGGTTGGGGATGCGAGTGACGGGTGAGGCTGGAAAGGTCCGGTTCGAGCCCAGAACACCATGTCGCTATTTCGGCTCAAAAGTCGTCACCCATACTACTGTAACAACGGATTTGTTTTCTTAGGGTTCCAATATGGCGACTGATCATGACAGCGTTCTGGCGACGCTTGACGAATATGCAGGAGCTTATTGCGCAAAAGACGTCGACAGATTGATGAAGATTTTCGTTGAGGGCGAAAGTGTTTCGCTCATCGGTACAGGCAGCGATGAGCTCTGCTCGGGCCGACAAGCCATTGCAGCGATTTTTTCACGCAACTTCAATGAAGCTACAGCCAATCGCTTCGAATGGGGTTGGAAGGATGTCGCCATCCATTGCGACGCGGCGACTGTCGCTGTCACGCTCGTTATCCATCTGACAATCGACGACGAAGCCATAAAGGTGCCCTTGCGATGGACCGTCTCGCTTGTCAGGGTTGGAGAAAACTGGAAATGGGTTCACCGGCACGCGTCTTCTGCCGCAAATTCGCAGGATGACGGAACCGCCTACCCAACAGGCGATAAATAGACCGAAGTCGCTTTGTCCCGCACAACTGACCGACACTCCTCAGCGTTGAAACTACCCCTCCATCGCCTCCAGTTCGTCGATCATGCCTGAAATCATCGACAGGCCCTTGTCCCAGAATTTCGGGTCGCTCGCGTCCAGCCCGAAGGGGGCGAGCAGTTCCTTGTGGTGCTTGGACCCGCCCGCCTTCAGCATCTCGAAATATTTCTCCTGAAACCCCGGTTCGCCCTCGGCGTAGACCGCGTAAAGCGCGTTCACCAGCCCGTCGCCGAAAGCATAGGCGTAGACATAGAACGGCGAGTGCACGAAATGCGGGATATAGGCCCAAAACGTCTCGTAGCCGTCCATGAAGGTGAACGCCGGGCCAAGGCTTTCGCCCTGCACCGACATCCACAGCGCGTTGATGTCGTCAGGCGTCAGTTCGCCCTTGCTGCGCGCGTCGTGCAGCTTGCATTCGAAATCATAAAACGCGATCTGGCGCACGACGGTGTTGATCATGTCCTCGACCTTGCTGGCCAGAAGCACTTTCTTCTCGTCTTCGGTCCTTGCGCCATCCAGCATCTTGCGAAACGTCAGCATTTCGCCGAACACGCTGGCCGTCTCCGCCAGCGTCAGCGGGGTGGAGGACAGCAATTCGCCTTGCCCGGCTGCCAGAACCTGATGCACCCCGTGGCCCAGTTCATGCGCCAGTGTCATCACGTCGCGCGGCTTGCCCAGATAGTTCAGCATCACGTATGGGTGCACGTCGGTCACCGTCGGATGAGCAAAGGCGCCGGGTGCCTTGCCGGGCTTTACGCCCGCGTCGATCCAGCCCCTGGCAAAGAAGGGCGC
>JAJDOB010000166.1 GCA_022340385.1 Rhodobacter sp. | reverse complement strand
CCGGCGGGGCCTTGGAAATGCCGATGGTGGAACATCCGTTGGACAGCCCGTCATGATCGGCATTGCCACCGTAGCCGCCGCCGGACAGCTGATACATCACGAAATCGCGCCCGCGCTCGGGGTCATGTCCGCCCAGCGCGAAGTTGCCGCTGGTTCCGGCCGGGGCGGCGGTGACACGATCGGGCAGGGCGGGAACCAGCGCGGCGAACACCGCTTCGGCGATGCGCTGGCTGACTTCGGCGGCACAGCCCGAAACCGGGCGGGGATATTGAGCATCCAGAAACGTGCCCCCGATGCCGGTGACGCGCAACGGCTCGAATGCACCGGCGCTGATCGGCACTTCGGGGAAGATGTGGCGCATGGCAAGGTAGACCGACGACAAGGTGGTGGCGCGCACCGAATTCATCGGCCCAAGACACGGCCCGCTGGAGCCGGTGAAATCAAAGCACAGGTCATCGCCGTCGCGGCTGACCGCCAGCCGGATCGCCAGCGGCTCGTTCACCACACCGTCGCTGTCGACCCATGCGGTTGCCTCGTAACGCCCGGCGGGGATATCGGCGATAAACGCGCGCATCTGCCGGGCCGCGCGGGCGCGCAGTTCGGCGATGGCCTCTGTCACGGTGGCGTCGCCATAGCGATCCATCAGCGCGTTCAGGCGTTCCTCGCCGACGATCAGCGCGGCAGCCTGCGCCTTGACGTCGCCGATGCGCTGGTCGGCGACGCGGATATTGGAACAGATGATCGCATAGATCTCTGTGTCCATCACCCCTTGCTTGAACAGCCGCACCGGCGGCAGGCGCAGGCCTTCCTGTTCCACCGCCGTTGCGCTGGCGGAAAATCCGCCGGGCACCGCGCCGCCGGTGTCGGGCCAGTGACCGGTGTTGGACAGCCAGCAAAACAGCTTGCCCGCGCGATAGAACGGCCGCGCAAAGCGCACGTCCATCAGGTGCGTGCCGCCCAGATAGGGATCGTTGACGATGTAGATGTCGCCGGGCCGCGGCGCGGCGACCTTGCCCGCGGCGATCATGGCGATCAGGGTGCGGGTGGAATATTGCATGGTGCCGACAAATACCGGCAGCCCGCCCGCGCCTTGCGCGACCAGCGCGCCGTCAGCGGCGTCGTAGATCCCGTCAGACCGGTCATTGGCCTCTGCGATCACCGGCGAGAACGCGGCGCGCGAAAACGACAGGTCCATCTCGTCGCAGACCTGCTGCAACCCGGCCTGGATGACCGACAGGGTGATGGGATCAACGCTCACGCCGCCCCCTTCCGCTTGTCGCGATGATAGCTCAGCGCACGCGCCAGGCAGATCGCCAGGGCGTCCTCGGGCAACGGCGCGTCGATATCCAGCAGCAAGGCACGCTTGCCCGAAAACCGGAACACACCGTCGAACTGTTCGCGAAACCCTGCCACCAGCGCGGTGTTGCAGTTGAACAGAACCGCGGCCCCTGCCGCGTCCTTCACCCGGCCCAGCCGGATCGTCGTGCCGCTTTTCGTTGCCTGCGTCAGATAGGCAGGTTCACCCCATTTCAGCGTTTCGGTCAGCGGTCCCGCGTCGCAATCAAGGGCCACCCGATAAATCAGGCCGCGTATTTCCAGCAGCCGGGCGCGCATTGCCGCCGGATAGCTGTCGAATACCGCCGATACTTCGGGCGGGATCGGCGGATCGGTACGCGTGCTCATCCTACCTCCACCATCAGGTTGCCACCCGTATCGCTGCGCGCAACACAGCCCGGCTCGATCAGGCTGGTCGTGTCCATTTGCTCGATCACCGCCGGCCCTTCGATCACCGCATCCAGCGGCAGCAGATCGCGTCGGTAGACGGCGGTATCCCGCCAGCCGTCTTCGAAATAGACCGCCCGCACCGCGCGCTGCGCCTCGGCCAGCGTTGCCCTGCGCCCGGCAGGGTCGATCAGCGTCGACAGGTCGATATCCGCCCGCGCCCCGATCACAGAGGTGTTCGCATTGACCAGATTGACCCGCACCTGCGGAAGCTCAACCCGGAACCGTCGGAAATAGACCTGGTCGAACACGGCCCGCAGAACGTCCTTGTCGATGGCGGGATCGTCGATCGGCACCCGGATCAGATGGGTTTGCCCGACGAACTGCATGTCCACGCTATGGACGCGGCGGGTGCCTTTCAGGCGCAGTGTTTCGGCCCCGATCAGCGCCTCGCCCTCGACTGCTTGCGCATCGAACACCGCCCGCAGATCGGACATGTCCAGGGCGTCCAGCGGCCGGTTCAGGGTGCGTACATAATCGTGCCGCAGGTCGGCCACGACACAGCCGATGGCATTTGTTATGCCGGGGCGCGGCGGGATCATCACGCGCGGAATACCAAGCTCGCGCGCCAGCGCGGTGGCATGCAGCGGTCCCGCGCCGCCAAAGGCGAACAGCGCGAAATCGCGCGGATCCGCGCCAAGCGAGACCGAAACCATTCGGATCGCTCCGGCCATCCTGGTGTTGGCCAGGCGCAGCACGGCCTCTGCGGCCCGCACGGCGTCCAGCCCCAACGGCGCGCCCAGCCTGGCCGAAAAGACATCGCGTATGTCATCCAGCGATACGCCGCCCGTGACCGCCGAAATGCGTCCCGGATCAAGCCGGCCAAGCAGCAGATTGGCATCCGAAATCGTCGGTTCGGTGCCGCCGCGGCCATAGCAGATCGGTCCGGGATCGGCGCCCGCGCTGTCCGGCCCGACCTCCAGCAGCCCGGCGGCATTCACCCGCGCCACCGATCCGCCGCCTGCGCCGACCGTGCGCACATCGACCATCGGGACATGGATCGGCATTGCATATTCGATTTCGGTTTCATTGCTGACGCTCGGCTCGGCCCCCCGGATCAGCGCCACGTCGGTCGAGGTGCCGCCCATGTCATAGGTAATCAGGTCGGGCACGCCTGCCGCGCGTCCGGAATAGGCCGCAGCCATCACGCCGGAGGCCGGTCCCGACATTACGGTCTTGGCGGCCTCTTCGGCGACCCGGGCGGCGGAAACCATGCCGCCATTGCCGTTCATCACCAGCAATTGCCCGGTGTATCCGCCATTCTGCAAGGCCGTTTCCAGCGCGCCGACGTAGCGGGCAAGCAGCGGTTGGACGCTGGCATTGACCGCCGCCGTCACGCCTCGTTCAAACTCGCGGCTTTCCGATAACAGCGCATGGCCCAGGGTGATGTAATCATTCGGCCAGATGGTCTTGAGTATGGCTGCCGCGCGCAGTTCATGTTCGGGATTGGCGTAGGCGTGCAGGAAATGAACGACCAGGGATTCGCAGCCCCGCGCCAACAGGTCACTGGCCGCCGCCAGCACCGCGCCCTCGTCAAGCGGCGTTACCACCCGCCCGGCGGCATCCATCCGTTCGGGCACTTCAAGGCGCAGGTCGCGGGCGATGATCGGGCGGAATTCCCCCTTCATCCCATAGGCTTGCGGGCGGGTGCGGCGACCCAGTTCCAGCACGTCGCGAAAGCCAGCGGTGGTGATCAGTCCGGTTCTGGCCAGCTTGCGTTCCAGCACTGCGTTGGTCGTGGTCGTCGTGCCATGCACGATAAGATCAAGCGCCGACAGATCGGCTTCGGCTATTGTCAGCGCATTGAGAACGCCGACAGCCTGATTTTCCGGTGTGGTCGATACCTTGGCCAACCGCACCGCTCCGCTGGAAGGGTCGATCATCACCATGTCGGTGAATGTGCCGCCCACGTCGACACCGACCACCTGCCTTGAAGCCTGCACTGCCATTCGGGCACGGTTCCCTGCTGAACTGGTTAGACGTGAATGAACGCCCCGGCGCGTTCGAAAGTCAATCCGCCGTGATGTTCACGCTTGCGGTGACGGGCGCCCCGTTCACCAGATAGGCACGGTGATCGTTGGTGTTCAGCGTCACACGGATCTCGTGTTGTCCGTCGGGCAAGGCACCGATCCGCGCTTCCGGCGTGTACATCCGCTGTAACTTCAGCCCGTTGAGATACAGGTGTGCGTGCCCCGTTCCGGCCTGATGCGGCCCGTCGGCGGCATCTTTTGAAAACGCAAAGTCGTGGGTTTCGGCCAATACCTGCCAGCTTTCGCCGTCCGGCTTCACGCTTAATGCCAGGGATGGCTGCGCCTCGCCTGTGGGCACGTCATAGCCGCTGGAATGTGTCATCTCCGTGCCTGTCACCACCCGCGTCACCACCCGCGCGCGCGTGGTTACGCTGCCCGCGCGCTGAAAGGTCAGCGTCACCGGCACCAGCCGCCCCTCTGTCAAAACGGTCATCCCGCCGAGAATACCGAATGCGCCGTCCATCGAAAGCGCGGGCGCGCTGTTTGCCGGGATCGCAAGGTTTGGATTCGGGCGAAGGTCGGACGAAGCGGCCTGGCCGTTCCAGACCGAGATCAGCCGATCCGCCGGGCCCGGGTTCCGGATCACCAGCGTCAGAATATGGTTGCTGCCCATCGGCGTGAGTTCTGCCATTGACAGCGTGATCCCGGACGGTTGCGCGGTGAACAGATAGAACCCGGCTGCTGCGGCCGTGAAACATCCTGCCGCAAGACCGATCCGAAAACCTTCCATCGCCCGCTCGCTACGATATCATCCGATCCATGCAGCATAGACTCGGCCTTGCCATTCTCAAGTCAACGATGATCGCCTGCCCGACTGCGGCATTCGCACATGCGTCGGAACAGGGGTTCGTGCTGTTGCTGCCAACAGATCTTTATACCGGGGCCGGGGTCGCGGCCGTTGCGCTGACAGTCGTGGCGCAGGCGCTTGTGCCGGCGCGCTGGCTGGGCCGCCTGTTTCGCGCCGTGCCGGTGACGCGATTTTCGCTGCGCCGGTTGAAACCGGTGACCAGCACGCTTTCGGGCCTTCTGTTGCTGGCGCTGATCTGGATCGGTTTGTCGGGGCCGCGCGACCCGCTGAGCAATCCGCTTACCCTGATGATCTGGACCGTGTTCTGGATCGGGCTTGTAGCGGCGCAGGGTCTGATCGGCGATCTGTGGAGCTTCGTGACACCCTGGAGCGGGCCATTGCGATTGCTGCGCCGCGTAATGCGGCTTTCTGTCAGCCTGCGCCTGCCCCGATGGCTTGGATTCTGGCCGGGCGTCGCCGGTTTTCTGGTCTTTGCCTACCTACTGCTGGCTGACCCGAGCCCCGCCGATCCGGCGCGGCTGGCGCGGGCGGTCGGGCTTTACTGGCTGTTTCACCTGTGCATGGGCCTGATCTTCGGCCCGCGCTGGCTGTACCGGGGCGAGGCGTTCACGCTGGTCTTCCACGCCTATGGCAGGCTGGCGGCGTTCGGGCGATCGGGCGGTCGACTATGCCTCGGGCTGCCCGGCTGGCAGATCGCGCGGGGCCGTCCGGTGCCGTTCGCATTCGCGGTGCTGATCGTGGCGCTGCTGGGCACCGGCAGTTTTGACGGGCTGAACGAGACGTTCTGGTGGTTGGGCAGGCTTGGCATCAATCCGCTGGAATTTCCGGGGCGGTCTGCCGTGGTCTGGCAGAACCTCGCTGGTCTGCTGATCGCCAATGCCGCGCTTGTCACGGTGTTTGCCACTGCCATCGCGCTTGGATTGCGGCTTGCACGTGCCGGGCCGGGTGTGGCGCTGGGCATCCGCCAATTTGCCCCCGCCCTGCTGCCCATCGCACTGGGCTATCATATCGCGCATTTCCTGCCGAGCCTTCTGGTCGATGGTCAATACGCGCTGGTCGCGCTGTCGGATCCGCTGTTGCGGGGCGATGATTTTCTGGGGCTTGGCGATTTCTATGTCTCGACCGGATTCTTCAACACAAAGGCGACGGTCCGCATGATCTTTCTGGGCCAGGCCGCAGCCGTGGTGATCGGTCATGTCCTGTCCGTGCTGCTGACCCATGCGATTGCGGTGCGGATATGTGCCGACCCCCGCCGTGCAACATTCATCCAGGTGCCGCTGACGCTTTTCATGCTGGGCTACACATTCTTTGGCCTGTGGCTGCTGG
>JAJDOB010000072.1 GCA_022340385.1 Rhodobacter sp. | reverse complement strand
TGCGCACGCTTCCATTGCCACAATGCAGGCAGGTTGCTCGGCCAGAAGCGCGGCCAACCGCGTACGTGAAAGCGCGCGATTGTAAAGAACCGCCCCATCCTGCGCGACCGCGCAAACTTGAAAGCTGCCTTTTGCCAAGTCAATCGCCAGTATGCTAATCTTCGTCGTCATCGATGTGCCCTCCAAAAGTGGTTCCTATGGAACCGTCATGGCATAAAAGATGCCGCCGGTGGGGGCATCCACCGCATCAGTTCAAGTTGACAATTCCGGGCCGGATGCGCAATTAAGCGCCACATCGAACCCGCAACCGGGCGCTTGGTAGGCGCCAAACTGACGAGGATGCCTGACATGGCCCAAATCTCTCTTACATTTCCCGATGGCAGCGCGCGTGATTTCGAGGCCGGGATCACCCCCGCCGAAGTCGCCGAAAGCATCGCCAGGTCACTGGCCAAAAAGGCAATTTCTGCCACGGTGAACGGCGCGCACCATGATCTTCAATGGCCGATAGAGGCCGACGCGTCGATCGCCATCAACACCATGGCCGATGACGCTGCGGCGCTGGAACTGATCCGCCACGATTGCGCGCATATCATGGCGCGCGCGGTGCAGTCGATCTGGCCCGACGTAAAGGTCACCATCGGCCCGGTGATCGACAACGGGTTCTATTATGATTTCGACCGCGCCGAGCCGTTCACACCCGAAGATCTGGGCGAGATCGAGAAAAAGATGAAGGAAATCATCAACAAGCGCGATCCGGTGACGACCGAAATCTGGGAACGCGACCGCGCGGTCAAACATTATCAGGCCAACAACGAGCCCTACAAGGTCGAGTTGATCGAATCGATTCCGGGCGACGAGCCGCTGCGCATGTACTGGCACGGGCACTGGCAGGATCTGTGCCGCGGCCCGCATCTGCAACACACCGGGCAGGTTCCGGCGGATGCGTTCAAGCTGATGAGCGTGGCCGGCGCCTATTGGCGCGGCGACAGCGACCGTGCCATGTTGCAGCGCATCTACGGTGTCGCGTTCAAGACCCGCGAGGATCTCAAGGCGCATCTGCACATGCTGGAAGAGGCCGCCAAGCGCGACCATCGCCGGCTGGGCCGCGAGATGAGCCTGTTTCACATGCAGGAAGAAGCTCCGGGACAGATTTTCTGGCACCCGAACGGCTGGCGCATCTATACGACCCTGCAGGACTACATGCGCCGCAAGCAGCATGCCGACGGCTATGTAGAGGTGAACACACCGCAGGTAGTGAACCGGACCTTGTGGGAAAAGTCCGGGCACTGGGCCAACTATCAGGAGCATATGTTCATCGTCGAGGTCGACGAGGATCACGCCCGCGAAAAGACGATCAACGCGCTGAAACCGATGAATTGCCCCTGCCATGTGCAGATCTACAATGACGGGTTGAAATCCTACCGCGACCTGCCGCTGCGCATGGCCGAATTCGGGTCGTGCAACCGCTATGAACCTTCGGGCGCGCTGCACGGGATCATGCGGGTGCGCGGATTCACCCAGGATGACGCGCATATCTTCTGCCGCGAGGACCAGATCGAGGCGGAATGCGCCAAGTTCATCGAGTTTCTGTCGTCGGTCTACAGCGACCTCGGGTTCGACAAGTTCGAGATCATGTTCGCCACCCGGCCCGAGAAACGGGTCGGCACCGAAGAAAGCTGGGACAAGATGGAGGCCGCGCTTGAGAACGCCATCAAGCTGACCGGCCACGCCTACACGCTCGACCCCGGCGAGGGCGCGTTCTATGCGCCCAAGCTGGACTTCAAACTGACGGATGCCATTGGCCGGGTCTGGCAATGCGGCACGTTCCAGGTTGATCCCAACCTGCCTGAACGGCTGGGTGCAACCTATGTCGGCGAGGACGGCGCCAAGCATCGCCCCTTCATGCTGCACCGTGCCTGCCTTGGCAGCTTCGAGCGATTCATCGGCATCCTGATCGAGAACTGGGCCGGCAAGCTGCCGTTCTGGCTGGCGCCGCGTCAGGTGGTTGTGGCCTCGATCGTTTCGGATGCCGACGATTATGTGCACGCGGTCGTGGACCGGCTGACGGCGCGCGGCGTCCGGGCAGAGGCGGATATCCGCAACGAGAAGATCAACTACAAGGTCCGCGAACACTCGATGGGCAAGGTGCCGGTAATTCTGGCTTGCGGAATGAACGAGGTCGCCGATGGCACCGTGTCCGTTCGCCGTCTGGGTGAAAAACAGACCAGCGTGGTTTCGCTGGATTCTGTCGCCGATGAACTGGCGCAGGATGCACTGCCCCCGGATCTGAAACACAAAAGCCATTGATCTGAAAGAACTTGGACAAGGCAGCGATCGCCCGCAGAATGGTTAAATATTACAACTGATAACAGTCGCGTGGCACACGGGTCTGTTATTGGCGCTGTGTAAAACTCTGCCTTAGGTGTGGGTTCATCGCACAAGGCGATACTCGGATAAACCAACTGAACGGGAGAGACGCATGTCCACCACTATCAAGACCCTCGCTGTTGCAGGCGCTGTTGCCGCCGCTGTACTTGGCCACGCCACCACGGTTTCGGCACAGGCCAAGGAAAAGTGCTTTGGCGTTTCGCTGGCCGGCAAGAACGATTGCGCCGCTGGCCCCGGCACCACCTGTGCCGGCACATCCAAGGTCGACTACCAGGGCAACGCCTGGTCGCTGGTCGATGCCGGCACTTGCGCCACGATGGAACTGCCCGCGATGGCCGATGGCACGGCGCGCATGGGCTCGCTCGAAGCGCTGGAGCGTGACATTCCGTCCTGATGCCACGGATTGCCCCCGGCGCTGGTCGCTGGGGGCAATCCGCCTTATGATTTCCCGAAATCGTTGAACGGACCTACATCGGGTTGAATGCCCGACGCTGAAGGGGACATTTCACAAATGCTGGATTCCAACGCCCCGCGCTTTGAACGCCTGCCCAACGCCCCCGGCGTCGGATACAAACCCCAGCACTTCTCTGATATCCTCGAAAATCCCGGGCCGGTCGCCTGGCTGGAAATCCACGCCGAAAACTATATGGGCGATGGCGGGCGGCCCCTGGCGCAGTTGCGGATTCTGGCCGAACGCTTTGCCATCTCGGTGCATGGCGTCGGCCTGTCCATCGGCGGCGAGGGCCCGCTGGACCCCGATCATCTGGCGCGTCTGAAACATCTGCTGGGCTGGCTGCAACCGGCCAGTTTCTCTGAGCATCTGGCCTGGTCGACGCATGATTCACATTTCCTGAACGATCTTCTGCCCCTGCCCTACAATGCCGCGACCCTGGCCCGCGTCTGCGATCACATCGACCGGGTGCAAGAGGTCGTGGGGCGGCGGATGCTGCTGGAAAACCCGTCGAACTACCTGGCATTCGCCGAGTCCGACATGGCCGAGGTCGATTTTCTGGCCGAAATCGCCCGGCGCACCGGCTGCGGCCTGCTGTTCGACGTCAACAACGTCTTTGTCAGCGCCACGAACCAGCAAACCGACCCGCTGGGCTATATCGACGCGTTCCCGCTGGATCGGGTTGGCGAAATCCACCTTGGCGGCCATGACGAAGACATGGACGAGACCGGGGCGCCACTGCTGATCGACAGTCATGGCAAGCCGGTCGTCGATCCGGTCTGGGCGCTGTATCGACACACGATTGAAACCGGCGGAGCGAAACCGACGCTGATCGAATGGGACAATGACGTGCCCGACTGGCCGGTGCTGATGGCAGAAGCCCAGCGTGCGGCCCCGATCCTGCAGGCGGCCCTTGCGTGATGGGCGGGCAAACGGCGTTTACCCGGGCACTTCTTGACCCGGCGCTTGCGGCACCCGAAGGTCTGGTCAATCCCGACGGCGCGCCTGCGACCAAACGATTCGACGTCTATCGCAACAACGTCGCCGTCAGCCTGATCGAGGCGCTTGAAACCGGCTTTCCGGTGATCTGCAAGCTGGTCGGAGAGGCGTTCTTCAAGGCGATGGCGGGGATCTACCTGCGCCGGTTTCCCCCGACCTCGCAGCTGATGATGTTCTACGGGCAGGACATGCCGGCCTTTCTGACCGGGTTCGAGCCGGTGCAGCATCTGCAATATCTGCCGGATGTTGCGCGGCTGGAACTGGCCCTGCGCGCCTGTTACCACGCCGCCGATGCGACACCCATTGCGCCCGAGACCCTTCAGGACATGCCCGCCGACCGGCTGATGGCCGCGCGGTTCGAATTTGCCCCGGCGATGGCGCTGATCCGGTCACGCTGGCCGGTACACGGCATCTGGCGGATGAACATGGAAGACGGCGCGCCCCAGCCCGGCAATGCGGGCGAGAACGTGCTGCTTACCCGCCCGGAATACGACCCGCAACTGACCACACTGGCCCCCGGCGGCGGCACGTTCGTCGCCGCGCTGATGAATGGCAAGGCCTTTGGCGAAAGCCTGGATGCCGCGACCGCACAGGTGCCCGACTTTGACCTGACGGCAACGCTTGGTGTTCTGTTTGCAGGTGCCGCAATAACCAGGCTGAACGAGGACTGAAATGAACGCGCTGATTTCGCTGCATAATTCCGTATTTTCGCGGCTGGAACGCTTGTCGCCCGCAGTATTGCCGACATTGGCCCGGCTGGTGTTCGCGGCCACGCTGCTAGTGTATTTCTGGGTCTCGGCAAAAACCAAGCTGGCGGGCGTGTTTTCGCTGGACGCGGGCGCATACATCCAGATCTTCCCCAGGAAATTCGAGGCTTTCGGTTACGACCCCTCGCAGTTCGGGGCGCTGGACCGGCTGATCATCTTTGCCGGCACCTATGCCGAATTCATCCTGCCGTTGCTGATTGCCCTCGGTCTGTTCACCCGGCTGGCATCGCTGGGCATGATCGGCTTTGTGATTGTGCAAAGCCTGACCGACATTTTCGGCCACAACGCGGATCCCACCACGATCGGCACCTGGTTCGACAAGACGCCGGACGCGCATATTCTGGATCAGCGCGCGTTCTGGGTCTTCATCCTGATCTACCTGGTGCTGCGCGGCGCGGGGCCATTGTCACTCGACGCGTTGCTGGCGCGCCGTCACGCCGCGTCGGGCTGACGCGCAGCCAGTGCCAACACGCCGCCCAGCGCGCACATTGCAATCGGAAACATGGTGAATACGCCGAACCCGAACGCGTACAGCATGCCTGCCGCCGAAATCAGCAACAACACCCCGCCGGTCAACGCCTGACTGCGCGCCATCGCCCCGCCGGCAATCGCCAGCAGCGGCGCCAGCAGGCTGGCGGTCTTGATCAGCACCGGGTTGCTGACCTGCCCTGCAACATCCTCGACCTCGCCAAACCAGTCGATGAATTCGACATAGCCATAGCTGAAGAATCCGACGATCATCCCGACAAGCCCGCCGATTATTCCCAATGTAAGGGCTGCGTTGCGCATATTCGTCTCCTGTTTGGTGGCCCTGACATATGCGGTCAGCCACGCCGCGCCAAGATGGGAGTTTTGCGCGGCATTTCCCCGCTGAAACCCCGGTAGACGGGCACCGCGATCCCGCAGCGTTCACGGCGAAACCGGCCGGTCAGGGGCAGCAGGCCCGCGCCTGTCACGATATATTCACTTGATTTTTTCGGCGGATTTGACATCTTTTCGCGCGTGACAACAGACATTCTTCGACGACCAGCTCCCTTGAGGAGCAGCCAATCGCGTAAGAAGACCTGGCTGCACCGACCCGTCGCACGCCCGCGGGCGGGACCAAGACAAGGAGAAGCGGAATGCCCACTGGCACCGTGAAATGGTTCAACACCACAAAAGGTTTCGGTTTTATCGCGCCCGATGACGGCGGCAAGGATGTGTTCGTGCATATCTCTGCGGTCGAGCGTGCCGGCATGACCGGTCTGGCCGACAACCAGAAGGTTTCTTACGAATTGCAGGATGGCCGCGATGGCCGCGCCTCAGCCGGCGATCTGCGGGCACTTTAGACCCTGGTTTCAGGCGTCCCGAAGCGGCCCTTTTCGGGGCCGCTTTTTTGTTCGGAACAGGTGCCAGGTCAGGCCCGCGCCCGGCCTATTTGCGCACTTGCCAGTGAAACGGCTGATAGCCCGTATGGTTGCCACCCTTGTAGATCACCACCGGATTGCTCAGCACCTTGCCCGGCGGATGTTTCAGATTGTAGGCATAGCAGGTACGCGGAAATTTGACCGTGCAGACCCACCCGTCCGACGGAATCAGCTGATGCGCGACGGCCGGAACCGCCAGCAGGGATGCTGCCAGGACACCAAATATGGTAATTTTCGAAAGTTTCATCGGGACCCCCATCCAGATATTGTGCAAGCAAGAAAACGACGTATAAACAATAGCTTAACAGGTGCATCGGGGGCGTCAAACCCGCCGCCGGAAACGCGATGTCTTGCGACGCTCCGACTGCGGAGCGCGCCCGTCAGCGCGGTGCGGCGCCCGTGACCGGCCCGGGTTGCGCGTGTTCCGCCGCCAGTCAATTTCACGCCCCCGCAAAGACGATGCCAGCTGGCGGATCCGGCGCGGGTCCGCAGCCGCGCGGCGTTGATTTCTGACGCGTTCGGGCGGCTCGAATCGCACCCGGACGGCCCACCACCACAGGTTGCGCCCGGGCGTGGTTGCACCGGATGCGCGCCAGCCCGCGCGGCCTGCCCGGCGGCGCCGGGTCACGGGCGTTCACAGATCGGTGTGGCGGGGTGCATTGAACCCGAACCTGACGCATCTTGGGTACAGGACTGGACCCTGAAGGAGAGACGACATGCCCCTGCCCCGACGTTCCGTGATTGGCCTGCTGGCCCTTGCCCCCGCCGTCACCTTTTTCGGCTTGCCCGCCAGCGCGGCAGAGCCCGAGACCTTTCAGGTCGACGGTCTGGCCATTCGCGGCATCGATCCGGTCGGATATTTCACCGATGGCCAGCCGGTGACCGGATCGCCCGATCACAGCCTGCGCTACAGGGGGGCGCTCTGGCGGTTCGCCAGCGCCGCCAACATGGCGACGTTCGAATCGGACCCGGGAAAATACGGCGCGCGCTTTGGCGGGTATTGCGCCTATGCGGCCTCGAAGGGCTATCTTGCGCCGACCGTGCCCGAGGCCTGGACGGTGTACGAGGACCGGCTGTACCTGAACGCAAACCTGCGCGCGCGCGAATTGTGGCTACAGGATATCCCCGGCAACATCGCGCTGGGCGAAGCCAACTGGCCGGGCATTCTGGGCTAGACAATACCGGTGCGTCACCCGCGCGCCCCGGCACCGCCACAAAAAACCGCCCCTAGCTGCATGGCAGAGGGGCGGTTCGAGGTATGACTGTGGCCGTTTTTTATCACGGACCGGTACTCGTTACGGAGGGAAGAACTCTTACCCGTAGCCAGGCAATTGCCGCACCGTCGCAGGGGATAGGGAAAAGATCGGACTGGACCTTTCGGACGGGGTGGACGCGGGCGCTGCCTGCATGATCGTGATCCCTTTTGATGGAACAGATATGCAGCATCCGCGACAGCATTTCACGGGGAGATGCCGCGACAATCTCCCCTCAATCCCGGGGGGTGGGCCAACAGCCGGCAGGTTGCGCGGCCGGCAATTCGTGCCCGCCAGCGCGGCGCTACAGCGCAATCCGAAAAGTGGGAACCGGGTTTCGGATTGAATTGCGCGCAAAAACAGAATGCTGGAGCGGCCCCGCCGATTCACATTGAAAGGACGCCGCGCTAGCCCAGAATTTCGGCCTGTGTCGCCTCGTCCCAGCCGATGTACAGCGTGTCACCGTCGCGGATGACGGGGCGTTTCATCAGGGTCGGATGCGCGGCGAGCTGGGCGTCGGCCTCTGACGCCTTCAGCCAGTCCGACAGCCCGCGCCATGTGGTCGATTTGGTGTTGACCAGACGGGTGCCGAATTCGTCGATCAGCTCGCCCCATTCGAATTCGGACAGCGGATCGGCGCGGATATCGCGAAAGGAGACGGTCTTGCCCGCAGCCTCCAGCGCCTTGATGGCCTTCTTGCAGGTGTCGCAGGTCGGGATACCGTAGAGGATCATGGGGTCGCCTTTGGTTGTTGGGTTCAGCGCACACTACGCGTGCCGGGCGGCGGCGTGAACCCCGTCCTGTGCGAGGTGCCGGGCCGGTCCGCCGAAACACGGGTTTGCGCAGGCACGCTATGTGCCCCGCATGCAGTTTTCCTGGGTTGGGATTTATCCCGCCGATGGCGCGCGGGTCGTGATCGGGGATGGTGAGTTGGCACCCACCCTGCGACTCACCGTGCGCTTGCTGGGAAATCGTCAAAAGGATGCGTGCCTCGGGAACAATGATTGCCCACCCCATGCACGCTCAATTCAATCGTAACAAAACACGCCGAATGCTTCCGCAGGAGGAAATTCCCGAATTTTGTGAGCATAAACCAA
>JAJDOB010000147.1 GCA_022340385.1 Rhodobacter sp. | reverse complement strand
CAGGCGTCGCCGCCTTTTTATCGGGTCGGGCGGTCTTCCTCCCAGATAAACGTCCGACCTGTGTGACGGCGGCGCCACCCTCCCTGGCGCCGCCGTGTTCATTTTCAGGTTCGGGATCGGGCGAAAGTCCGGGCATTCTTGCGCGCAACCGGCTGCGACATGCGGCTGCGGTCTTTCGGATTGCGCTTTACGCCACGCGATGCAGCAGTTTCTTCAGGAACAGCTGGGCAGGCGTATATTCCCGTTGCAAAAGCACCGCCTCGTGCTTCTTGACCACGCGCCGCGCCGTGTGTCCGTAGCTTTCCGGCAAACTGCGCAGATCGGGAAACAGCGTCAAGACTTCATTCCTGGTCTCGTCGGCGAATCCCTCCAGCCCGACCCTGCCGGGATAAAAGCTTTCGCTGCCGCAACCACTTGTGCTCAGCACCTGATGGTCGTCGAACAGCAGGTGATGATACCTGACGTCGCCCACCGCCTCGCGGACGATGGTCTGGCCGTTCACCAGATGCCGCACCGCGCATAGCACCTCGTCCGTGCCGGTCAGCAGCGGAATGATCGGATCGCGCAGCAGAACCCGGTGCATCGGCGACAACAGCAGGTCGCGATCCGGAACCCCGGGGCCGAAACAATCCTTGCGCAGCCGTATCGGTTGCAGCGGCTCGGTTTCTGTGTCGCCGCCAAGGGCGATGTGGCGCGCACCGGTCCAGCGGATGACCTGAACACCGTTGTCGCGGGTCAGCACGGCGTCGCCGGCGCGCAGATCCTCGATCGGGCGCGGGCCATGCGGCGTGTCGACCAGCGTACCAGAGACGAAACAGGGCGGTTCGTCGGTGCCGTTGATGGTGATGGTGATCGTGGACGTGCCGCGCGTCGACGTGACCGTGAAAACCTCGGTGATACTGTCGCCGGTATCGAGCGCCTGGATCGTCGCGTCCGCATTGTCGGCCGTATAGGTCCACACTCCGTCGGCGTCGATGACAAGCTGGCTGCCATAGGCGCCAGAGATCGTCTCGGCGGTCCAGAGCCCGGCGTCATCGTTGAACAACGGTCCGAAATCAATGTCGCCGCTGGCGGTCAGAAAACCGCCCACCACACCGACATCTTCGGTGACATCGCCTGAATCCGTTAGCGGAAAGCCCATCTAACTGACCATTTCGGTGTTGGGGTCGATGAAGAACGACCGCACGCGATTGGCCTTCCACGCCGAGGCATCGCCGCGCACGACCTTACGCACCTTGCCGCCCTTGCCCAGCCGGGCAAAATAGAACGGCCCCTCGGGCGGGTTGCGGGCCAGGTGACGGGCAACGACGCGGCCATGGCCAAAGGGCGCGAGCAGATCCAGAAACCACAGGTTGTTGCCGCTGACCCAGTCGCTGTCATCGGGCGGCGTCTGATCGAAGATCATGCGTTCGCTGACCGCATCCGACAGCCGCGCCCAGATCAACGCGGCGCACACCTGGCCGGTTTCATTCTGAAAGAAGCGCACACATTGATGATTGATCGCCGGAACGAACAGCCGGGCAAGCGAGGCGGTCGGGAACTGTCTGTGAAGCGGGCAGTAGGTGGCAAGATAGCTGAGTCGTCCAAGCGACAACAACTGTGACTCATACACCTCAGACATGGCACCGGCGCCGCTTTCGCGGTCCGGTCGCTGATCCGTCCTGCCCATTCCGTTTCTTTGTCTATCGTTGCGGAATGGGGCAAGATTAGTTGAATGTCATCTTTTCGGCAACAAGCGTAATAATTTCCAGCGGACGCGTGACGGAATGGAAACATTCACCGCCGCGCGCGTCCCGAAATCATGCCGGAACCCGGGTCAAAGGCGCCGGTCGTTTTGCTAGAACGGCACGTCCCCGGCCCGTTCGGCGGGAACGATGAATTTGGCGACGACTTTCTTGGACCCGGCCTTTTCGAATTCGATGTCCAGCTTGTCGCCCTCGATCCCCATCACGTAGCCATAGCCGAACTTGCTGTGAAACACCCGGTCGCCCTGCGTGAAAGAGGAAATCGCGGTCGTGTCTATGACCGAGTTCCGGCTTTCCCTGGGTTGCGCCACGGGCCGCGCGGTCTGACGCGCCTGCAGGCGTTTCCAGCCCGGCGAGTTGTAGACATTCGCCTCTGCCGCGCGGTCCTGAATGGTGCCGCCGCCCATGCCCGCCGCGCCGTAGCCGCCGCCGTACAGGCCGGGCGGGGTCAGCACATCAACGTGATCGGCGGGCAGTTCGTCAATGAACCGGCTGGGCAGCGCCGACTGCCACTGGCCGTAAACCCGGCGGTTGGCGGCAAAGCTGATCGTGCACAACTCCTCGGCGCGGGTAATGCCGACATAGGCCAGCCGGCGTTCCTCTTCGAGCCCTTTCAGACCGCTTTCGTCCATGCTGCGCTGTGACGGAAACAGCCCGTCTTCCCAGCCCGGCAGGAACACGGCGGGAAATTCCAGCCCCTTGGCGGCGTGCAGCGTCATGATCGACACTTTCGCACCGCCGTCGTCGGTCTCGTTGTCCATGATCAGCGCGACATGTTCCAGAAACCCTTGCAGATTCTCGAACTGCTCCAACGCCTTGATCAGTTCCTTCAGGTTCTCCAGCCGCCCCGGCGCCTCTGGTGTCTTGTCGTTCTGCCACATCCCGGTATAGCCGGATTCGTCCAGGATCTGCTCTGCCAGTTCGATATGCGATTGCTGGCCCTTGCGCACCGCGCCGTGCCAGCGGTCGAACTGCTCCACCAGATGGCCGATCTGGCCCCTGGCCTTGCCGGACAGTTCGCCCATCGCCACCGCCAGCCGCGCGCCTTCCAGCAGCGACACGCCATTGGCGCGCGCCGCGCGCTGGATGCTTTGCTGTGCCTTGTCGCCTGCCCCGCGTTTGGGGGTGTTCATGATCCGCTCGAAGGCCAGATCGTCGTCGGGGCTGGTGGCGACGCGGAAATAGGCCATCGCGTCGCGGATTTCCATGCGCTCGTAGAACCTTGGCCCGCCGATGACGCGATAGGGCAGACCGATGGTCAGGAACCGATCCTCGAACGCGCGCATCTGGTGGCTGGCGCGCACAAGTATGGCCATCTGGTCCAGGTTGAACGGCGGCAGCCCGCGCGTGCCGACCTGCATCGCCTCGATCTCGTCACCGATCCAGCGGGCCTCTTCCTCGCCGTCCCAATGGCCGATCAGGCGCACCCTCTCGCCGTCGTTCTTGTCGGTCCACAGCGTCTTGCCCAGCCGCCCCTTGTTGGCGTCGATCACACCCGAAGCAGCGGCCAGGATATGCGGGGTCGAGCGATAGTTCTGCTCCAGCTTCACCACGACCGCGCCGGGGAAATCCGTCTCGAACCGAAGGATGTTGCCCACCTC
>JAJDOB010000292.1 GCA_022340385.1 Rhodobacter sp. | reverse complement strand
GCGCGTGTCGGCCGGCAGATCGGATTTGCGCAGTGCCGACACCAGATCGCCGTACCGTTCGACCGAATTGGCGAACCGCAACTGGCCGCCGCTCAGCGCCTGCCTGCCCGCGCCGCCATAGCTATACAGCACCGGAAGATGCGTCAGCCCGATTCCGGTTTCGCCGGCGGCGGCCAGCACCCGGCGGCTCAGTTCCGCGATGTCGCTGTAGGGCACACCGCCGGGTTGATGGTGGACATAGTGGAACTCTGCCACGGCGGCATATCCGGCCTCTTGCATTTCCATGAAGACCAGCGCGGCGATGGCCTGGTAGTGTTCGGGGGTCAGGTGATCCAGAAAGCGGTACATCAGGCTGCGCCAGGTCCAGAAACTGTCTTTCCCGGGCGCGCGCACTTCGGTCATCCCGGCCATCGCTCGTTGAAAACTGTGGCTGTGCAGATTGGATAGCGCCGGAAGCAGCGTGTCGACCCGCACCGAACCTGTGGCGGGCGTGGTGTCGGGCGTTACATCGGCAATCGTCCCGTCCAGAACCCGGACCGATACGTTGTTTTGCCAGCCGTCTGCTGTGCGGGCGCGGGTTGCAAAAATCTCTTGCATGGCATGCTTTCTTGTATAGACATAATATGTCTAACCATATACTTGAAATCATGCAAGCCAAAGGATGCCTGTTTCGTGACCTACCCTGACGCCTATATTCTGACCAACGCGACGCTGGCGACAATGGCCCCGACCGGCCAGCCCTATGGTCTGGTCGAACGGGGTGCGGTCGCGGTGCAGGGCGGAGTCATCGCATGGGCGGGCGCGCAGGCCGCGCTGCCGCAAAACCTGGCCGGATTGCTTGAACTGGACCAGTCCGGGCGATTGGTGACGCCGGGGCTGATCGATTGCCACACGCATCTGGTTTTCGGCGGCGACCGTGCGCAGGAATTCGAGATGCGGCTGAACGGTGCCAGTTATGAAGAGGTCGCGCGCGCCGGCGGCGGCATCGTCTCGACGGTAACCGCGACCCGGCTTGCCTCTGTCGATGATCTGGTGAACCAGGCCCTGCCACGGCTGGACGCGATGATCGCCGAGGGCGTGACGGTGGTAGAGATAAAGTCGGGCTACGGGCTGAACGCAGAGGTTGAACTGAACATGCTGCGCGCCGCGCGCAGGCTGGGCGACATGCGCCCGGTGCGTGTGGTCACCTCGTATCTCGGTGCCCATGCGACACCGCCCGAATACAAGGGGCGCGACGATGCCTATATCGACGAGGTCTGTATTCCGGCGCTGCGTCTGGCTGCGGCCGAGGGGCTGGTCGATGCGGTCGACGGGTTCTGCGAAGGCATCGCCTTCAGCCCCGACCAGATAGAGCGTGTGTTCAATGCGGCCCGTGCGCTGGGCCTGCCGGTAAAGCTGCATGCCGAACAACTGTCTTGGCTGGGTGGCGCGCAACTGGCAGCGCGCCATGGCGCCCTGTCGGCAGATCATGTGGAATATGCAACCGAAGACGATTGCCGGGCGATGGCCGGGTCCGGCACCGTCGCGGTGATCCTACCCGGCGCGTTCTACGCCTTGCGCGAAACCCAGGCCCCGCCGATCGCGGGCTTGCGCAAGCATGGCGTGCCGATGGCGCTGGCCACCGATTGCAACCCCGGATCCAGCCCGCTGGCTTCGATCCTGCTGACGATGAATATGGGATGCACCCTGTTCCGTATGACGCCGCAAGAGGCGCTGGCGGGCGTTACCATCAATGCGGCGCGTGCCTTGGGTCTTGCCGATACAGGCCAGATCGCTGCCGGCAAACGGGCCGATCTGGCGGTATGGGACGTGCGGCGCCCCGGCGAATTGTCCTACCGCATCGGGTTCAACGCGCTGCATCAGCGGATTTTCGGAGGCGAGGCATGACAATTCTGGAACCCGGCAAGGTGACGCTCGAAACGCTGGCGGCGATCCATCGCGGCGGCTTGTCGCCGCGGCTTTCGCCCGCGGCGCGCGCCGGCGTCGACCGGGCCGCCGACATGGTGGCGGCGGCGGCGGCCGGAACCGAGGCAGTCTATGGCGTCAACACCGGTTTCGGCAAGCTGGCCAGCGTCAAGATCGCACCGGGCGACACCACGGCATTGCAGCGCAACCTGATCCTCAGCCATTGCTGCGGCGTCGGCGATCCGCTGGACGAGGCCAAGACCCGCCTGATGATGACGCTGAAGCTATTGTCGCTGGGGCGCGGGGCATCGGGCGTGCGCTGGCAGGTGATCGCGCTGATCGAGGATATGCTTGAGGCCGGCGTCATTCCGGTGATCCCGTCGCAGGGCTCGGTCGGGGCGTCCGGCGATCTTGCCCCGCTGGCGCATATGGCCGCCGCGATGATCGGCGAGGGCGAAGTGGTGCATCGCGGGCAACGCCAGCCGTCCGGCGCGGCATTGGCCGAGGCCGGGCTGACGCCTGTGGTTCTGGGCCCGAAAGAGGGGCTTGGCCTGATCAACGGCACTCAGTTTTCGACAGCCTGTGCGCTGGTCGCACTGTTCGACGCCTTGCGTCTGGTCGAAACCTGTGCGGTCACCGCATCGCTGTCGACGGATGCGATCATGGGATCCACCGCGCCGCTGCTGGCAGAGATTCACGCGCTGCGCGGGCATGCCGGACAAATCGACATGGCCGCCACCATGCGCCGGATCATGGACGGTTCGGAAATTCGTGAAAGCCATCGCGAAGGCGACAGCCGCGTGCAGGATCCGTATTGCATCCGCTGTCAGCCGCAGGTTGCCGGGGCGGCGCTGGACGTGCTGCGCACCGCCGCGCGAACCCTGCAGATCGAAGCCAACGCCGTCACCGACAACCCGCTTGTGCTGGTCGACGAGGGACGCATCGTGTCGGGTGGCAATTTCCATGCCGAATACACCGGCTTTGCCGCCGACCAGATCGCACTGGCGGTTGCCGAAATCGGGGCGATTTCGCAGCGCCGCGTGGCGCTGATGGTCGATCCGACGCTTAGCTTCGATCTGCCACCGTTCCTGACACCCGATCCGGGGCTGAATTCCGGCTTCATGATCGCCGAGGTGACGACGGCGGCCCTGATGAGCGAGAACAAGCATCTGGCCAATCCCTGCGTGACCGATAGCACACCGACCTCTGCCAATCAGGAAGATCACGTGTCGATGGCGGCGCATGGCGCGTTGCGGCTGGCGCGGATGAACCGGAACCTTTCGGTGATCCTTGGGGTCGAATTGATGTGCGCCGCACAGGGCGTGGAGGCGCGCGCACCGCTGTCCACATCGCCCGCGCTGCAACAGGTTATCGCAAGCCTGCGCAACACCGTGCCGACGCTGCGCGAAGACCGCTATCTTGCCCCCGATATCGAGGCCGCGGCCCAGCTTGTCCGCGACGGCGCCATTGCCGATGTGGCCGGTGCGAGGTTCGCGCTATGAGCCTTGAGGTGGAAATCACGCGCGGCGACGGACCGATCCTGCTGGGCTTGCCGCATACCGGAACCCATGTGCCGCAGGACATCCGCGCGCAGCTGAACGACCGGGGGCAGGCGCTGGCCGATACCGACTGGCACATTCACCGGCTGTATGACGGGCTGATCGCCGATGTGACATGCGTGCGCACGCCGATCCACCGCTATGTCATCGACGTCAACCGCGACCCTTCCGGCGAAAGCCTGTATCCCGGGCAGAACACCACCGGGCTTTGTCCGCTGACCGATTTTGACGGGCATGACATCTATCGCGCCGGTCGCGCGCCAGATGCAGCAGAGATTGAGCGCCGTCGCAGCCTGTACCATGCGCCCTACCATGCGGCGATCGCGGGTGAACTGGAACGGATCCGCGCGCTGCACGGTTTCGCAATCCTATATGACTGTCATTCGATCCGTGCGCAGATCCCGTTCCTGTTCGATGGCGTGCTGCCCGATTTCAACATCGGCACCAACCTGGGCACAAGTTGCGATCCGTCGATTGAACTGGCCGTTTCCGGCATCTGCCGGTCGGCGACGGGGTACACCAGCGTTCTGAACGGGCGCTTCACGGGCGGCTGGACGACGCGCCACTACGGATGCCCCGACCGCAGGATCCACGCTATCCAGATGGAACTGGCGCAATCCGCCTACCTCGCGGCAGAGGCTCCGCCCTGGACCTATGACCAACGCAAATCCGAAGCATTGCGCGCGCATCTGGGCGAGATTCTCGCCACGCTTGAAGAATTCAAACCACCTCTGGGAGGATCAGCATGAACAATCCGCGACATAACACCCGCGACGTCTTTCCACCCACCGGAAGCGAAATAACCGCCAAAAGCTGGCTGACCGAGGCGCCGATGCGGATGCTGATGAACAACCTGCATCCGGATGTGGCCGAGAACCCGCATGAACTGGTGGTTTACGGCGGCATCGGGCGCGCGGCGCGGACCTGGAAGGATTTCGATTGCATCGTGGACAGTCTGAAAACGCTGGAAGACGACGAAACCCTGCTGGTGCAGTCGGGAAAACCGGTGGGCATCTTCCGGACCCACAAGGATGCGCCCCGCGTCCTGATCGCCAATTCCAATCTGGTCCCGAACTGGGCGACCTGGGACCATTTCAACGAACTCGACAAGAAGGGCCTGGCGATGTACGGCCAGATGACCGCGGGGTCGTGGATCTATATCGGCACTCAGGGCATCGTTCAGGGCACCTACGAGACGTTCATGGAGGCCGGGCGCCAGCACTACGGCGGCAGCCTGAAAGGACGCTGGATACTGACCGGCGGACTGGGCGGCATGGGCGGTGCGCAACCCTTGGCGGCGGTCATGGCAGGGGCCTGCTGTCTGGCCGTGGAATGTGACGAAACCCGCGCCGATTTCCGTCTGCGCACGCGTTATGTCGACGAGAAAACCGGTGATCTGGACGATGCGCTGGCGATGATCGACCGGTGGACCCGCGCCGGCGAGGCGAAATCGGTGGCGCTGATCGGCAATGCGGCAGACGTGTTTCACGAATTGGTCAAGCGTGGCGTCAAGCCTGATATCGTCACCGACCAGACCAGCGCGCATGACCCGATCCACGGTTACCTGCCGCAGGGTTGGAGCGTGGCCGAATGGCGCGCGAAACAGGAAACCGACCCCAAGGCCGTGGAAAAGGCGGCACGGGCGTCGATGAAAATCCATGTCGCCGCGATGGTGGATTTCTGGAACGCAGGTGTCCCGACGCTGGATTACGGCAATAATATCAGGCAGGTGGCCAAGGAAGAAGGGCTTGAAAACGCCTTTGCCTTTCCCGGTTTCGTTCCGGCCTATATCCGCCCGCTGTTTTGCCGCGGCATCGGGCCGTTCCGCTGGTGTGCGCTGTCGGGCGACCCCGAGGATATCTACAAGACCGACGCAAAGGTGAAGGAACTGGTCGACGACCCGCATTTGCACAACTGGCTGGACATGGCGCGCGAGCGGATTGCCTTTCAGGGCCTGCCGGCGCGCATCTGCTGGGTCGGGCTGGGGGTCCGCCACAAGCTGGGACTTGCGTTCAACGAAATGGTGCGCAACGGGGAACTGAGCGCGCCGATCGTGATCGGGCGCGATCACCTCGACAGCGGATCCGTGGCCTCGCCCAACCGCGAAACCGAGGCGATGAAGGATGGCAGCGATGCGGTGTCTGACTGGCCTCTACTGAATGCACTTCTGAATACAGCATCCGGAGCGACCTGGGTTTCCCTGCATCACGGCGGCGGCGTCGGGATGGGGTTCAGCCAGCATTCCGGCATGGTGATCTGCTGTGACGGAACAGAGGACGCCGACCGGCGGCTGGAGCGGGTGCTGTGGAATGATCCCGCAACCGGTGTGATGCGCCATGCCGACGCCGGCTATGACGATGCGCTGGCCTGCGCACGCGAACAGGGACTGAACCTGCCCGGCATCCTCGGCTGACATCAATGACCCGTTTGTGGCGTTGAATTCATGTCACGACGGCGGATCGCGGCCCCGGCAGCGCGGGATTGCGATGATGGAAGATGCCAAGGTGGCGCAGGCCCCGCGCAACGTCTTGCGCTGCCTTGTCAAAGTGGCGGCGAAAAAACGATTCAAGACTAAGTCGAAATGCTATAGGGCGCGTCGTCGCGAACCCGCCTTACCCGATCAACTCGTCGTTGCGGTCATCCGTCTCGCCAAAGCGTTTCAGTACGGCAGGTTTCGTGCCCTCGTAGGCGCGCGCGATGCTTTCGGCCATCTTTGCATTCTCTCGCTCGAACAGGCAATTCCCGGCCATGTCGGACGCCACGATGAACGGCCCCATCCGTTCGGCTTCTATCACCCACATCGCCTGCGCCAGCCCCAGCTCTTTTTGCCAGTGGATATCCAGCACGCGTTTGACCCCGCGCCCCAGCAGCGCGCCGGTGCCATAGCCGACCGTCGACAGATAGATCGCCCCGTGCGGAACGAAAATCTCCTGATAATGCTTTCGGCTCATCCCGCCCTTGCCGATGATGATCTTTGCCCCGGTCTTTTCCATCCATTCGTTCAGCCATTTGGCGAACCGGAACGACGCCGTGGCCGTCACTGCGCCCAGATGAAAACTGCCGTCTTCCCGGATCGACGCCGCGGGCGAGCAATGAAAATTCGTGGCGCTAAGCGCTGGCAATTCGATCGGAATATTCGCCTGATCCTGCAACGCGCGCATGTAGACCCCCTCGCGCGCCGTATAGATCACCCCGTCCAGATACACGATATCGCCAAGCCGCAGATCGGCCAGCGCCTCGGGCGTCGGGGTGGTCGACAGGCGGACCTCGCGCACCTTCATTCCGCCGCCTCCGCCACGCCCGGCTGCCACTCTACCGTCTCGCGACGCTGATAGGGCGTGAACCAGTCGGGGTCTGTCCGGTATTCCACCCGGCCATCGGCAAATACCCGCGCCACGGCCCGGCGCGATGACAGGCAGAAGGCGTGCACCGACATCTGCATGCCGCCGGTGTGGCAATAGCCGACCTCGATATTGCAGTCGATCACCATGTTCTTGCCGACAAACCCCATCGCGCCCATACCGATGGAATTGCCCAGTTCCTTGAACTCGTCCTCCAGTTCGGCGATGCGCGGGTCGCTATTGCGGCTGCCGACGGTGCGCAGACAGGCCGCGCGCTTGCCCAGCACCATGCAAGTGTCCTTGCAGCCACCCAGCCCGATGCCGATGATCGCCGGCTGACAGGCCAGCCCGCGTCTGCCGAAGGCGACCAGACTGTCGAGGTAGAACCGCTTGATCCCCTCGATCCCGTCGCTGGGAAACAGCATTCGATAGTCGGTGCCGAACAGCCCGCCCTTGTGCACGGTGATCAGATCGACCCAGTCGCCGGTTTCCGGCTCGAACCCGTATTCGATTTCAGGCGCGCCGATGCCGACATTGTTGTCATGATCCGTGCGCCACAAGGGGTGCACCCGGTTGGGCCGCATCGGCAACCCGGTGGTGCGTGCCGCCGTTGCGCGGCGCAGCGCGGCCTCCAGCGCGATCATGCCACCCTCGATCTGCGCGTCGTTGGACAGTTTCACATACCAGCGCGGCGTGCCGGTGTCGCCGCACATGGCGCGGTTGTCCTCCTTGGCGACCCGGTAATTCTCCAGCATCGCCTGCAACACGAAAGACGCCAGATCGCCGTCCTCGGTCTCTGCCGCCGCCTGTAGCCCGCCCAGATAATCGTCGGGAATCTCGACCGCAGCCTTGTCCATCAGACGCTCGGCGGTGGCCTGGATCAACTCGATCCCGATCATGCAGCGATCCTCCTTGTTTCTGTCCCAAATAGGCAGGGAGTTGCGGCAGTTGAACCCCATCGCCCGTCGAGCGCCAAATGCGTGCAATTCCTCATGGCTGCGCCACCAGCGTTTCCGGTGCGCCATCCGGCAGGATCGATTCGCCAGGTCGCACGATAGAAAATTGCACCGGCGCCCGGATCACGTCCAGGTCGTTGCCTGTTTTCTGCGCCACCGTGAAATACGACGCATCCATATCGCCCTCTTCCGGAAAATCCTCGCGGTAATGCGCGCCGCGGGAATTCTCGCGTTCAAGCCCGGCGCGCGCGATCACCTCGGACACTTCGCACAGGCTCGACAGGTTCAGCCAGTCATGCCAGGTCAGATTGAAAGCCCGACCGTTTTCCGAGGCAAGCCCGGTGGAATCCTGATCCCGGGAAATCGCCGTTACCCGCTCCAGTCCGCGCCGCATTCCGGTGGCGGTGCGCATCACGCCGACATCTTCCCACATCGCGGTCTGCAAGCGATCGCGCAAGGGCTGCACCAACCCGGGCGGCTGGGCGAACGGGTGCATGGCGCGGGCGATTTCAGCGTCCAGAACGGTTTCGTCGGGGTCGCGCAATACGCCCATGCCGCGGATGTCCGCACCCATCACGTCGCCCGCGACGCCACCATAAACCGTTGAATTCGCGACGCCATTTCCGCCCAGCCGGTTTGACCCATGCGCGCCGCCCGCATCCTCTCCGGCTACATACAGCCCCTCCATGGCCGTGCGCGTGTCGACGTCGACCACGACTCCGCCCATGAAATAATGTGCGGTCGGCACAACTTCGACCAGCCCGCCGGCCAGATCGAAGCCGCAGTCGGCGCAGCGCTTGACCATGCCCTTGAATTTCTGCGCCACCCAGTCGGGGCCGAGATGCGCCATAGACAGCATCACGCCAATCTGGTCGGGATTGTTCGATTTCTGCATCTCGGCGTAGATACCGCGGCTGACGACATCGCGGGTCGCGCGCTCGCCCTTCTTGTCATAATCGAACATGAACCGCGCACCACCATGAGTTAACAGATGTCCGCCCGCACCTCTAAGCCCCTCTTCCAGAACGGTTCCGGTCATTCGCGTATGATCGCCGGCCAACAGCCCGGTCGGATGGAATTGCACCATTTCCATATCGCGCAATGGCAACCCGGCGCGTAGCGCCATTGCCAGCCCGTCCATGGATTTGTCGCCGCTGGGTGTATTGTACTTGTACATCGTCGGGCCGCCACCCGTGGCCATCAGCACGGTCTTGGCCCGAACCAGCCGGAAATCGCCGGTTCGCATGTCGATGAACAGCACGCCGGCCAGGGCACTGCCGTCGCGCGTCGGGATCAGCCCGATGGCGCGATGTTCCTGCAATTTCTCGATTCTGCGGGCAAGAACCTGTTCCATCAGCCGGTTGATGATCTCGATGCCGGTCAGGTCGCCCTTGTGCACGGTCCGGTCGGCGGTTTGCCCCGCGAACGCCTTGTGATGCAAAGTGCCGTCTGGTTCGCGGTCAAAGAAACAGCCGATCTCGTTTTCCAGCTCACGGACACGCACGACCGCCTGCTCGCACAATCGCCAGGCCATGTCCTGATTGGGCAGCCATTTGCCGCCCCTGATGGTGTCCATGAAATGACGTTCGACCGTGTCACCGGGCCCAAGCGCCACGTTATAGCCGCCCTGCACCATGCGTGTGCAGCCGCATTTTCCGATCAACCCCTTGACCGCAATGGTGATTTTCGTTCCTTGCGGCGCGGATTGGTGGGCGTGCAGCGCGGCGAACAGCCCGGCCCCGCCGCTGCCGATGATCAGGATGTCGGTGTCATGGCGGTCGATCCGCATCAGATCGCCTTCAGAAAGAATGTGCCAGAGATCAGAACCGCGACGCCGACCGCGCCCGCTGCAAGTGATTTCTGGCGCGTGGTCCAGCCCAGATGTTCCAATGCCATCAGCCGTAACCCGCCCGCCATATGCACCGCCAGCAGGAACACCAGCCCGAATTCGGCCAGTTTCACGCCCGGCAGGTCGGTGAAGGTCAGAAACCGGTTCAGCCCGTCGGTATCCCTGATGGCCAGCGACAGAACCCAGAAATGCACCGGCAGGAACAGCGCCAGCGCCAGCCCGGATATCCGGTGCAGCAGATGCGCCAGCCATAGCGGGTGCCGCCTCATGGGACCGACACCGCCCAAACGGCGTTCATCCCCAGCACCAGCAAGACCCAGAACGCCCCCCAGCCGAGCGCCGTCAGCCCGCGCCCCCGCAAACCCAGCCATTCATGCGCGACGACACGCAGGCCGATGGCGGCATGCACCGCGACCACGAATACGAAATTCCCATAGAACAGTGCCCAGAACAGCGACCCCTGGGTGCGGCCCAGAATCTCGCCCGCCGTCAGCCCGCCTTGCACGGCATAGATCATCACAGCGATATGGCCCAGGACCATCGGCGCCAGGATCAGCGCCGACAGGCGCTGCAGCAGGTACAGGCGCAGGTCAAGCATCGCGTCGCCCCCGCAGATAGGCCCTGGTCGTTTCACGCTTCAGCCCGGCAATGGCGGCAAGCGGGTCAAGCTCGTTGGGGCAACAGGTGGTGCAACTGCCGATGGAATGACAATTATGGCAGCCGCCGGTCCCGGACACCGCGTCCAGCACCGTCTGCCCCCCGGTATCCTTGACGTCGTTGAGCACGGTCCAGGCACGTTGCAGCGCGGCGGGACCAAGATAGTCGGGGTTGCCCGCTACCGTGTCACAAGCGGCATAGCAGACCCCGCAGTTGATGCATTCGATCCCGGCATTGGCGACAACGCGGCCCGGATTGTCGGGGGCAATCTGCTGTACCGGATCGGCGCGGGAAATGCCGGGGTGATGGCGGCCTTCGGCGGCGGTCCATTTGTCAAAGAACGGATCCATGTCGGCGGCCAGATCCTTGATGACCGGCAGGTTGCGCAGGGGTCCGATCCTGACTGCGCCGTTCCTGACCACCTTCTTGACATGGGTGCGGCAGGTCCAGCGGGGCGTGCCGTTCACCATCATTGCGCAAGACCCGCACATGCCGACACGGCAGGCAAAGCGGTAGGTCAGGCTCGGATCCGCGTATTGCTGAATCCAGGTTACTACATCCAGAATCGTCTGGTTTTCCTGCTCTGGCACCGCGAAAGTCTCGTAGCGGCCTCCGGCGGCGGTGCCGCGCCAGACCGACACTTGCATTTCCTTGGTCCGTGCGTTCACGCAAACCTCCACCGACGGGCTGTCCGCGCAGTATAGCCGCCGCGCCGCTGACGGAAAGACCGCATTGTCCGCCCCGGTGCATCGCGATATCGCGCCAGGGGTCTTGTGTTGCGACATGGGTTGATGCACCGATTGGCCATCAACGGGAGGCATGCAGATGAAAGTGGCCATTACCGGTGCTGCAACCGGGATCGGAGCGGCGGCGGCCAGGGTGCTGAAGGCGCGCGGGGCAACCGTCATCGGCTTTGATATCGCGAGGCCGGCAGATCATGTTGACCAGTGGATAGAGGTCGATCTCGGTGATCGCGCTGCCATCGACGCCGCGGTCGCACAGGCCGAAACCGGGATCAACGCGCTGATCAACTGTGCCGGGCTGCCGCCACGCGACGGTCAGGCGGCAAGGCTATTGCAGGTGAATGTCTTCGGATTGCGCTTTTTTACCGACGCGATGCTGGGCCGGATGGCGGCTGGCGGGGCCATCGTCAACATCGCCTCGCGGGCCGGCGGCGAATGGCGCCAGAACCTGGATCAGGTGCGCGCCTTGTTGAACGCGGCGGATGCAGAGACGTTCGTGGCCGCCACAAACGTCGATCCGACACGCGCCTACCGGTTGTCGAAAGAGGCGGTGATCGTCTGGACCATGGCCCGGTGCGAGGCGTTGCTGGCGCGCGGTCTGCGAATGAACACGGTTTCACCCGCCGCTGTCGACACCGGCATATTGCCGGATTTCCTGAGCGCGTTCGGCGACAGCGCCAGCAAGAACATCGAACGGGTCGGGCGGGCCGGGCAGGCCGGTGAAATCGCCGAGTTGATCGCCTTTCTGGCCAGCCCGGCAAGCCACTGGATCAAGGGTCAGGACATTGTCATTGATGGCGGGATGTCGACGCTGCTGGCCTGTGATGCTCTGGGTCTGGGAGATCTGGCATGACGGGCGGTGTTCGCGCGATGTGGATGCGGGGTGGCACCTCGAAAGGCGCGTATTTTCTTGCCGCGGATTTGCCGAAGGAACGTGACAGGTTCCTGCTGCGCATCATGGGCTCACCCGATCCGCGCCAGATCGACGGCATGGGCGGCGCCGACCCGCTGACCTCGAAAGTGGCGGTGGTTGCCAAATCGCTGCGTCCGGGGGTCGATGTGGATTACCTTTTCCTGCAGGTGGCGGTGGATCAGCCGCTGGTGTCGGACGGGCAGAACTGCGGCAACATTCTTGCCGGCGTCGGGCCATTCGCGATCGAACGAGGTCTGGTTGACGCCACCGGCGCCGAGACCCGGGTGACGATTTTCATGGAGAACACCGGCCAGACCGCAGTGGCCACCGTGACCTGCGCCGATGGCCGTCCGGTCTATTCAGGCGCGGCGCGCATTGACGGCGTTCCGGGCAGCGCCGCACCCGTGCCGCTGGAATTCAAGGACATCGCCGGTTCGACATGCGGCGCGTTGCTGCCCAGCGGAAATGTCGTGGACAAGGTGTGCGGTGTGCCGGTGACGATGATCGACAACGGCATGCCGGTGGTGGTGCTGCGCGCGGCGGACATGGGCATATCGGGCCAGGAATCCCGCGAGACGCTGGAGGCGGACAGCGCGCTGCGGGCGCGGCTGGAAACCATCCGCCTGGAATGCGG
>JAJDOB010000111.1 GCA_022340385.1 Rhodobacter sp. | reverse complement strand
TAGATGTCGGCCTGATCCATGGTGGTGATGCCCTGTTCCAGGCAGGTCTCGATCTTGGCCTGTATATGCGCGGGCGAGGTATCGGGATCATCGCCAAGGCGCCACATGCCATAGACGATGCGCGACATTTCAAGGCTGTCGGACAGGCGGATACGTTCCATCATACGCGTTCTCCTGTGCCCAGCGGCGTCGCCGGGGTCCGGGCGGGCACACGACCGTATTCATGCGGCAGCGAGCAGGTCTTGAGGTTCGGCAATACCCGGGTTCCGAAAGATTTGCATTCGTCGATATGGGGATACCCCGAAAAGATGAACGCGCGAATGCCCATTTTCCGATAGGTTTCTATCTCTGACATAACCTGATCGGTCGACCCGACAAGCGCGGCCCCGCAGCCAGAGCGCGCGCGCCCGACGCCGGTCCACAGATGCGGTTCGATATAGCCGAATTTATCGGCCAGTTCCCGTGCCTTGGCCTGATGCGCAACCCCCAGCGAGATGGAATCATGCGCCCGGTCGCGGATCAGCTTGCCATATTCATCGTCCAGCCTCGCGGTCAGATACTCGGCGTATTCCTTGGCTTCGGTCTCGGTGTCGCGCACGATCATGTGCACCCGCAGCCCGTAATCGAGCGTGCGCCGGTACTCCGCAGCGCGCGCGTGCACCGCTTTCATCCGCTCGGCGATATTGTCCTTCGGTTCCGGCCACATCAGGTAGACATCGCAATGCTGCGCGCACAGGTCCAGCGCGTCGGGGGAATAGCCGCCAAAGTACAAAAGCGGGCCGCCGTTCTGCTGATATGGCTTGGCGGGATCGGTCCAGATATCTTTGAAATCATAGACTTGCCCGTCATGGTTGATGTAATCGCGGGTCCAGGCCTGTTTCAGGATTTCCACGACCTCGCGGCTGCGCTGATAACGGTATTTGCTGTCGGCGACCTCGCCGGGGAAATCGGAACTGATGATATTGATCGTCAGCCGACCCTTCAGCATGTGATCCAGCGTGGCGATGGTGCGGGCCAGCATGATCGGCTGCATCTCGCCACAGCGGACCGCGGCCAGCATGTTGATCCGGCTGGTGATCGGGGCGCAGCCGGCCACGAAACTCAGCGTGTCCTGCCCGACCTGATAGGATGACGGGCACAGGATGTTGCGAAAACCCTGCGCCTCGGCCTCGCGCACGATGGCGCTGCAATGTTCCCAACTGGAGCGCAACGCGCCTTCGGGCTGGCCAAGCTGTGCGTAGTCATCCGAACAGAGGGCGGAAAACCAGCTGACCTCGCAGGTGTCCAGATCGGCAGAGGTGACGGGAACGATGGTCATTGATTCTATTCTTCCGTCGTCAAGATTTCCCCTTGCGTAGCATTGCCAGTCCGATGCATCAATAGTGTATCAATTTGGAACGCCGAATGTCCGCAACCCAATCCCTGCCGGTCTATATCCAGATCAGCGAAATGCTGATCCGCGACGTTCAGGCCGGGCGACTGATGGATGGCGCGCGCCTGCCGCCAGAGCGAGACATGGCGGCCGAACTGGGCATCTCTGTGGGAACCCTGCGCAAGGCGCTTGCGGTTCTGACCGACAAGGGCCTGCTGGATCGCCGGCAGGGATCGGGCAATTACATTCGCGCTGCCGGGAAGGTCGATAGTGTCTATGCGCTGTTCCGGCTGGAACTGGTGGCGGGCGGCGGCCTGCCGACGGCGCAGGTGCTGAGCGTCGAGACGCTGGCGAAACCGCCCGATCTGCCGGCGTTCGGGCGCGACCGGACCGGCCACCGGATAAGACGGTTGAGACGCCTGAATGCCCGCCCCGCCGCAGTCGAGGAGATTTGGCTGGATGGATCCTTTGCGCCGGAAATCGCGGCCGGGGAACTGTCTGAATCGCTGTACCTGTTCTATCAGAAAAAGCTGGGCCTCTGGATCCAGCGGGCAGAGGACCGGATCGGCACCGGGGCGATGCCCGAATGGGGGTCCGGCCTGATTCCGGACGCACCAAAGGTGCTGGGCCAGGTGGATCGCCTGAGTTGGGACCAGTCAAACCAGACAGTCGAATTTTCCCGGACATGGTTCGATCCTGAACATGTTCGTTACGTGTCGCGGCTGAAATAAAAAGAAAAGGTTCGATATGTGCAACTACGGTCTGATTGGCGCGGGCATGATGGGGCAAGAGCATATCCGCAACATCGCCCTGATACGGCGCTCGCGCGTTGCCGCGATCTTCGAGCCGGATACGCAGATGCGCGCCGCGGCGGCGGCATTGGCGCCGGGTGCGGTGCTGGTCGACAGCCTGGAAAAGATGCTGAAGATCGACGCGGTCGACTGCCTGCTGATCGCCAGCCCGAACCACCTGCATGCCCGCCAGTTGCAACAGATTGCGCAGACCCGCCCACTGCCGTTGCTGGTGGAAAAACCGCTGTATACCGACCCCGCCGACGCGGCGCTGATCGACAGGCTGGCCGAAAGCTATGCGGCGCCGATCTGGGTGGCGATGGAGTATCGTTACATGCCGCCGATCGCCCGCCTGGTCGCCGAGGCCGAGGCCGCGACCGGCGGCGTCCGGATGCTGAGCATCCGCGAGCATCGCTTTCCGTTCCTGCCCAAGGTTGGCGACTGGAACCGGTTCAACCGCAATTCCGGCGGCACGCTGGTCGAGAAATGCTGCCACTTCTTCGATCTGATGCGGCTGATCCTGGCCGACGAACCGGTGCGGGTGATGGCCAGCGGCGGGCAGGCGGTGAACCATCTGGACGAAAGCTATGGTGGTGAAACCCCCGATATCTGGGACAACGCCTATGTGATCGTCGATTTCGCCCGTGGCGCGCGGGCGATGCTGGAACTCTGCATGTTCGCGGAAGGCTCGCGGTTTCAGGAAGAGATTTCCGCGGTCGGCCCGGCGGGCAAGATCGAAGCGCATGTGCCCGGGCCGGGGCGGTTCTGGCCGGCGAACGAGCCGGTGCCCCTGCCGCGCCTGACGCTGAGCCCGCGGACAAGCAAGACCCGGCGCGTCATCGAACTGCCGGTCGATCCCGATCTGTTGCGGGCAGGCGATCACAACGGCGCGACATTCTATCAGCATCAGCGGTTTCAGGAGGTGGTGCGCGGCCACGCGGCCCCCGAAGTGACGTTGCAGGACGGGGCCAGGGCGGTTGCGATGGGCATGGCCGCGCAAAGATCGGCAACGACCGGGCTGGCGGTGACGCTGTAGCGCGATGTCGCTGTGGGTAAAGGCGGTGTCGCGGCTGATGCGGACGCCGGGTTTGCGGCCATGGTCAATGGGCCAATGACCTGCACCCCGTTGCAAAAGGAACTGCCGATGTGCGCCCAATCCTCGCTTTCCGATGTCCTGAAGCCGATCGCCGATGCGCGCGGCCTGCCGAACGATCACTATACCTCTGACGCGCTGTATCACGAAGAGCGCGAGCCGCTGTGGTTCGACACCTGGGCTGGTCTTTGTGTCGCCGCAGAGATCCCCGAACCGGGCGATGCCAAACCGTTCGATTTTCTGGGCGTGCCGGTTTTCGCGCTGCATGGGCGCGACGGGGTGATCCGGGTGTTCCAGAACATCTGCCGCCATCGCGGCATGATCCTGGTAACCGAACCGCGCAAGATAGAGGGCGCGATCCGCTGCCCCTATCATTCCTGGTGCTACAGCCATCAGGGCCGGCTGGTCGCGACCCCGCATGTCGGCGGGCAGGGCCAGAATTCGCATCCCGACATCAGGCGCGAGGAACTTGGCCTGATCGAGGTGCGCAGCCATGTCTGGCGCGGCGTGGTGTTCATCAACCTGTCGGGCAAGGCTGCTGAATTCACCGAACTGCACCGCGAACTGATCGCGCGCTGGTCGGAATTCGAGGTGCCGGTCTACCACGGCGGTGCCGACAGCATGTTCCAGCTGGAATGCCGCACCAACTGGAAACTGGCGGTCGAGAATTACTGCGAAAGCTACCACTTGCCCTGGGTGCATCCCGGCCTGAACAGCTATTCCCGGCTTGAGGATCACTATAACATTGAAAATCCCGGAAAATTCTCGGGTCAGGGCACGGCTGTCTACCGCCAGATCAAGGATGATGACGGGTCGGTGTTTCCGGATTTTCCCGGATTGTCCGACAAGTGGGACACGGCCGGCGAATACCTGACGATCATGCCCAACGTCATGCTTGGGGTTCAGCGCGACCATGTTTTCGCGATCATTCTCGAACCCAGGGGGCCGCGCACGACGCTGGAACATATTCACCTGTTTTACGCCGCGCCCGACACGTCGGAAAACCTGCGCCGCAAGAATGCCGAACAATGGCGGCTTGTCTTTGTCGAGGATATCGGCGTGGTCGAGGGCATGCAGGCGGCGCGCGGGGCCACCGGGTTTGACGGTGGCCGGTTCTCGCCCGTGATGGACGGGCCGACGCATCTCTTTCACCAATGGGTCGCGCAGCGCCTGACCGACACGCGCCAGGCGGCAAGGTGACAGATGATGCGGCGAAAGCCGCTGCTGCGAAGGCGCGCGACGGGTTGCAGGCGGAACTGCTGAAGGCGCATGCGGCGGGCGATGGCGCGCTGCTGGTTCAGCTTTACACCCGCGCCGCCGCGCTTGCGGTTGCTGCCGGTGAACCGGATCGGGCCGGGTTCTACCGGACCCATGCGTGGATCTTCGCGCTGGAATGCGGCCACCCCGATGCCCCGGCGCTGCGGGCCGCGCTGGCCGCCGAGGGCCGGGTAGACTGAAACGAGGAGGCCAGGGTGATGAGAACGCAGGCAAGGGTCGTGGTCATCGGCGGCGGCGTCGTCGGATGTTCGGTGCTGTATCACCTGACCAAAATGGGCTGGTCCGATGTCATGCTGCTGGAACGTTCGGACCTGACGGCCGGGTCCACCTGGCATGCCGCCGGCGGGTTCCACACACTGAATTCCGATACCAACATGGCCGCGTTGCAGGGCTACACGATCCGGCTGTACCGCGAGCTGGAAGAGATCACCGGCATGTCCTGTGGGCTGCATCACGTCGGCGGCGTGACCCTGGCCGCCGACAGGGACCGGCTGGACATGCTGAAGGCGGAGCGCGCCAAGCATCGCTACATGGGGCTGGAGACCGAGATCGTCTCGCCCGAGGAAATCGCAAAGCTGGCGCCGGTGACCAATGTCGACGGCATTCTGGGCGGGCTGTATGACCCGCTGGACGGGCATCTTGACCCATCGGGCACCACCCATGCCTATGCCAGGGCCGCGCGCATGGGCGGCGCCGAAATCGTCACGCATTGCATGGTGCGCGAGACCAATCCACGGGGCGACGGCACCTGGAACGTGGTCACCGAAAAAGGCACGGTTCATGCGGAACATGTGGTCAACGCCGGCGGGCTCTGGGCGCGCGAGGTGGCGGCGATGGCCGGGCTTTACCTGCCGCTGCATCCGATGGAGCACCAGTATATCGTGACCGACGATCTGCCCGAAATCTACGAGCGCAGCGCCGAACATCCGCATGTCATGGATCCGGCGGGCGAATCGTATCTGCGGCAGGAGGGTCGCGGGCTGTGTATCGGATTCTACGAACAGACCTGCCGGCCCTGGGCCGTAAACGGCACCCCGTGGGAGTTTGGCCACGAACTGTTGCCCGACGATCTGGACAAGATCGAGGATTCGATCGCGTTCGCCTACAGGCGGTTCCCGGTTCTGGAACGCGCCGGCGTCAAGACCGTGATCCACGGGCCGTTCACCTTTGCCCCCGACGGCAACCCGCTGGTCGGGCCGGTGCCGGGGATGCCGGGCTACTGGTCGGCCTGCGCGGTCATGGCCGGGTTCAGCCAGGGCGGCGGCGTCGGCAAGGCGCTGGCAGAGTGGATGGTCGAAGGCGAGCCGGAGAATGACGTTTTCGCCATGGATGTCGCGCGGTTTGGCGACTGGACCGGGCCGGACTGGACCCGGCTGAAGGTGACGGAAAACTATCAGCGGCGGTTCTCGATCAGCTATCCGAACGAGGAACTGCCTGTGGGCCGGCCGCTGGAAACCACGCCCGCCTACGGCATCTGGGACGCGCAGCGCGCGGTGTTCGGGTCGGGCTATGGCATGGAGCATGTCAATTATTTCGCGCCCGAGGGCGCGGCGCGCCTGGAAGAGCCGACCTTCCGCCGCTCGAACGCATTCGATATCGTGGGGGCCGAGTGCCGTGCCGTGCGCGAGGCCGCCGGGATCAACGAGATCCACAATTTCGGCAAATACCTGGTGCATGGCGTTCATGCGGTCGACTGGCTGAACCGGATCATGGCCAACCGCGTGCCGGAACCGGGCCGCATCGCGCTGACCGCGATGCTGTCGCCAAGGGGCAAGATCATCGGCGATTTCACGATGATGCGGCTGGCGCCCGACACGGTGCAGCTGACCGCCAGCTACAGCGCGCAGGCGTTCCACATGCGCTGGTTTATGAAACATCAGGAAGACGGCGCAAGTATCCGGAACGTATCGAAAAAACTGATCGGATTTCAGATCGCCGGCCCGAATGCGCGCGCGATTCTGGCCGCGGCTACCGGGGCCGACTGTTCGACGGATGCAATTCCGTTCCTGACGGTGCGCCGGATGGCGATCGGGCATATCCCCGTCACCGTGGCGCGGGTCAGCTATACCGGCGATCTGGGGTACGAGATTTACTGTGACCGCGATCACCAGGTGGCGCTGTACCGGGCATTGTCGGGCGCCGGTGCGGGGCAGGGCATGCGCCCGTTCGGCATGCGGGCGATGATGTCGCTGCGGCTGGAAAAATCCTTTGGCTCTTGGATGGCGGAATACCGCCCCGATTATACGCCTGCGGAAACCGGACTGGATCGGTTCATCTCTTTCAGGAAGAACGATTTCATCGGGCGCGACGCGGCACTGGCCGAACGTGATACGCCGCCCCAGCGGCACCTGACGACGCTGATCGTCGACGCCGATGACGCCGATGTCGTGGCCTACGAGCCGATTTTCGACGGCGCAGAGGTCATCGGGTTCTGCACCTCGGGCGGCTATGCCCATTTCAGCCGGAAATCGGTGGCGATCGGGTTTCTGCCGACCGACCGGATTTCCGACGGCGCGGAATTCGAGATCGAGATACTCGGGCAACGTCGGCGCGCGGTCGTGCATCAGACCCCGCTGTTCGATCCGCAAGCATTAAGAATGAGAGGCTAGTCAATGAAAACGCAGGCAAAAGTAGTTGTGATCGGCGGCGGTGTCGTCGGGTGTTCGGTTCTGTATCACCTGGCCAAACATGGCTGGAAAGACGCGGTGCTGCTGGAACGGTCCGAACTGACCAGCGGATCGACCTGGCACGCGGCGGGCGGCATGCACACCATCAACGGCGATCCGAACGTCGCGAAGTTGCAGCAGTATACCATTGATCTTTATAAGGAAATAGAGGAACTCAGCGGCCAGGCCACCGGCGTGCACCTGACTGGCGGCGTGATGCTGGCCGCCACGCCAGAGCGACTTGACTGGATGAAGGGCATTGTCGCCAAGGGGCGTTACCTGGGCATCGAGGCCGAACTGATCAGCCCGGAAGAAGCTTATGAAATCATGCCCTTGCTGGACCCGTCGCAATTTGTCGGCGCGGTGCGCACGGTGGTTGACGGCCATCTTGACCCCTCGGGCGTCACCCATGCCTATGCCAAGGCCGCGCGCAAGCTGGGCGCCAGTATCGAGACGCATTGCAAGGTCGAGGCGCTGGAAAGGCATCCCGACGGCTGGTGCGTGAAAACCGGCAAGGGCGATGTGATTGCCGAACATGTGGTCAACGCCGGCGGGCTTTGGGCGCGCGAGGTCGGGCGCATGGTCGGGCTGGAACTGCCGGTTCTGGCGATGGAGCACATGTATCTGATCACCGAGGACATGCCTGAGGTCGCCGAGGCCAACGCCAGGACCGGCGGCGAGGTGATCCATGCCATCGACTTCGACGGCGAGTTGTACCTGCGCCAGGAACGCGGCGGCATGCTGATGGGAACCTATGAAAAGGCCTGCGTGCCGTGGTCGGAAAAGACGACGCCCTGGGAATTCGGGCATGAATTGCTGCAACCCGACATCGACCGGATCGCGCCCTCGCTGGAAGTTGGATTCCAGCATTTTCCGGCGTTCCAGGACGCGGGGATCAAACAGATCATCAATGGGCCGTTCACATTCGCTCCGGACGGTAACCCATTGGTCGGACCGGTAAAAGGGCTGCCGGGATTCTGGTGCGCCTGCGGCGTGATGGCCGGGTTCAGCCAGGGCGGCGGCGTCGGTCTGTCGCTTGCAAACTGGATGATCCACGGCGATCCGGGCGCGGATATCTTCGCGATGGACGTGGCGCGGTTCGGCGAGTTCGCCTCGTTGAAATACACCAATGCCAAGGTGCGCGAGAATTATTCCCGCCGCTTTTCGATCCGCTATCCGAACGAGGAACTGCCCGCGGCGCGGCCGCTCAAGACCACGCCGATCTACGACAGGCTCAAGGCGCAGGGCGCGCAGTTCGGCGCCGCGCACGGGCTGGAAGTGCCGCTGTGGTTCGCGCCCCGGGGCGTTGCCGACGAATTCTCGTGGCGCCGCTCGACCGACTTTCCCCATGTCGCGGCAGAGGTGAAGGCCGTGCGCGACAGCGTTGGAATCATAGAGATTTCCGGTTTCGCCAAATATTCGGTGACCGGTCCGGGGGCCGAAGCCTGGCTTGACAGGATGCTGGCCTGCCGGATTCCGGCGCAGGGCCGGATGGCGCTGGCGCCGATGCTGAAACATGACGGACGCCTGATCGGCGATTTCACCCTGGCGAAACTGGCTGACGGCGAATTCTTCATCGCCGGGTCCGGCATCGCCGAAGACTATCACATGCGCTGGTTCGACCGGAACCTACCCGCCAGCGGTGTGAACATCACCGCGCATGGTGCTGGAATGGTTGGATTATCCGTGGCCGGGCCCAATGCGCGCGCGGTGCTGCAAAGCCTGACCGACGGCGATCTGTCGGCCGATGGTTTCCGGTTCATGGATATCGGACGCATGCATCTGGGGATGGCATCGGCGCTGGTCGGGCGGGTCAGTTTCACCGGCGATCTGGGCTATGAGATCTGGCTGCGCCCCGAGTATCAGCGTCATGTCTATGACGCGCTGATGCAGGCGGGCGCGGCGCATGGCATCCGCAATTTCGGGCTGCGGGCGCTGAACGCGCTGCGGCTGGAAAAGAATTTCGGCGGCTGGGCGCGCGAGTATCGCCCGATCTACACGCCCTACGAGGCAGAACTGGGGCGTTTCGTGGCACTTGGCAAGGACGCCGATTTCATCGGCAAGGCCGCCGCGGCCGAACACAAGGCCGCGGGCGGAAAGCTGCGCCTGCGCGCGTTCGTGGTGGACGCCCGGGATGCGGATGTCATCGGTGACGAACCGATCTGGCATGACGGCGCGGTGGTGGGCTGGGTCACGTCGGGGGGCTTTGCGCATAACGCGCGGGCCTCTGTCGCCCTGGGTTATGTGCCCCGGGAACTGGCGGAAACTGGGACCGGCTGGGAGATCGAACTGCTGGGCGAAAGGCTTGGCGCGACTCTGCAGCGTCAGCCGCTGTTCGATGCCAACGGGTCACGAATGCGCGCCTGATCCGCTGCATTCTGACGAAATCACGCTTGCGGGGTGTGGGGATCAACCCCCGAACCCCGGGCGCGGCGTGAGGCGCGGCGCAGACCCTCGCCCTCAGACCGGCGCAAACCCCTCGATCAGTTGGCGCAGGCCCAGGGCCGCCCCCGCGAAGATCGCCAGAAACGTCACCGGCGCCGAAAACGCCAGCAGCGAAAAGGCCGATATGCCTTGTCCGATGGTACATCCCGCAGCGAGTACCGCGCCGACGCCCATGATGGCCGCACCCAGGATCTGGCGGCGCAATTCGCGCGGATCCTCGCAGGCTTCCCAGCGGAAATGGCCCTTGAACAGCGATCCCAGGAAAGCGCCGCCCAGCACACCCGCCACCGACCCGATGCCAAAGCTTAACGTGCTGCCCGACGAGGTCATCGCATAAAGCATCGTGGCGCCGATCGGGGCAGAGAACGTGTGCGTCACGACCGGTACGGCGTCCAGCCCGGCCTCTGCCAGATAGGCGGTGCCGGCCCAGCCGGACACCACCGCAAGCCCGACAAGTCCGCCCCAAAGGATCGGGCCGGCGCGCGCCAGAAGCGGGCGCGACCACAGCGCCGCCACAAGCAGGGCTGCGGCAATCGCCAGCCCGACCGGCACCGGGGATATGCCGCTGGCGCGGCCCAGAAGATGCGCGATGCCGGGTACGGATTGCGCTGTTGCGGCGGGAAACGCCCAGACCCGCAGGCCCGCCAGCGGCCCCGACAGCGTGACATAGGCGGCCAGCCCCATCACCACCACGATCACGAAGGACCGCAGGTCGCCGCCCCCCAGCCGCGCCAGCGCGC
>JAJDOB010000014.1 GCA_022340385.1 Rhodobacter sp. | reverse complement strand
ACAAGATGAAACCCGTGAAGGCCGTTTGCGACAAGGCGCGTTCCGGCCCGAAGACTGATGCAGCGCTGACGCATTTCCGGGCGGCCGGGAAGGCCCATACGGCCAGAAACGACGCCGGCACCCGCAAGGACTGTTTTTCGGTTCTTTGTGCCCGGACCAACCTGCGTCAGTGCGGATGGGTTGAAGAACCGGTTAACTGGGAAAGACCCACTGAACAGGTGGCAGGCAAGTTGCCACACAGAAGGACTACACCATGGACAAGGATCGCGTACTCGGATCTGCAAAGGTCGTTAAGGGCAAGATCAAGGCTGCCGTCGGCAAGGCGATCGGTGACACCAAGCTGGAGGCCGAAGGCCAGGCCGAAACGGTCGAGGGCAAGGTCCAGAATGCTGTCGGCGGCGTGAAGGATACGATCCGCGACGCATAGCGTTCACGGCAGATTGCGACCCGGGTTGACCGCGAATCGCTCAACCCGGGATCCGGGTTCCTGCCACATCACGACGCCGATGAATTCCGAAGACCGGGCCGGCACAGGTCGATGGCCCGAGGTGTCCCTCGCATGGTGCTGGCCGTCCGCGCCGTCGGGGCAAGCCACCACAGCTTTCGAAAAGCCAGAGCGGCGTCGACATCGAGATCAAAGAGCCCGGCGTGACCATCGACGGCAACTGGACTGACCGGCCTCGCGGCGAACACGTAACAATTGGCGCTCCTCGCAGGACGAGTGGCGCCCCACCAAGGGAGTAAGCGCTTTGTCACTCGGTACGATCCTGATCATCATTCTTGTCATTTTCCTGCTCGGCGGATTCAGCGGGCGCTTCGGGGGCTATGGCTATGGCTTCGGTCATACCGGCACGGGTGTGCTTGGCACGGTGCTTATCATCGTCGTCGTCCTGGTGCTGCTTGGCCGCATCTGATCGCAGGCCATTGCGCAGCGGCGTCATGGCAGAAGCGGGCCCTTCTGATCCATGTATGACGGATCGAACTGGGCGAAATCGGCCAGCCGTTCATAATCGTCAAACGCAACGAACCCGCCCCGAAACGTAAGCATTCCACCTTCGCGCAACTGCCGCAGGACCCGGTTGACATGGACCGCACTGAGCCCGAGCGCATCGGCCATAAGGTATTGCGTCAGCGGACAGGCATAGCCTGCCTTGCTGCCCATGCCGACAATGGCAAGCCTGGCGCCAAGCTCCAGCAGGAAATGTGCCAGGCGTTCGGCAGCATCGCGACGCCCGACACCCACCAGATGCTCGACCACCATCGCCTCGTCCCGGGACGCTGCCCAAAGTATGGCCGTGGCCAGCCGGGGAGTCCGTGCAAATGCGTCCAGAAGGTCGGCGACATGGATTTCGGTCACCTCGATGTCCGTCACCGGCTCGATACTGTGATCCGACACATGTAAAAGCACGCTGCGCAGCCCCAGAAAATCGCCCGGAATCTGGAAATCCACGATCTGCCTCTGCCCATCCTCAAGCAGCTTGTAGGAACAGGCCCAGCCCGCGGCGAGGACATAGGCGGCCTGGTCCGATTGCCCCTGATGGACAAGATCGCGCCCCGCCACAAATGTGCGGCGGCGCTTGTGAAAAGATGCAAGCACGGAAAGCTCGGAATCCGACAAGGCAACGAAAGCGCCAAGCTTGCGAACCAGTGCTGTGTTTTCGATCATTTGCCCCTTTCTTTGCGGCACTCGACAATGTTCTGGCTAAAGAAATCGCAGCCGCGACTGATGTCCATCAGCACTGCATAACAGATTCCTTGCAAGTCTACACCGCATGCAGCAGGCGCATCCCCGGCGCCGCACTTGTCGGAAAGGTCCACACCTTATGACGGACGATCACACGCATTCAGGAATGGCAGCGCTTACGATCTGCGAAGCTCTGCTTCTTGCGCTGAATGACGCGCAGATTTTGCCCGAGAAAGAAATCATGGGTGTTCTCAAGGATGCCGCCGACACCCATGAGAACGCCGGAGGCTCCGAGGCCGATGTCGAAAAGCATCTGGCCGCGGCGGCGCTGATCCGTCAGATCATCGCCGGAGGAAACTCGGTCCGCAGGGTCGCACCCTGATCTGAATCACGGACGGTTCTGCGATCAGAGTTAGAATAAGCTTGAAGGGCGCTGGTCTACCGGAACGTGGGGATTCGATTCGAACCCTGATCTCCGGACACCGTCCCCGATACCTGTGCCAACAGAGCCGGCCGAAAGGATGCTGCAATGAACTACACGATCAACCGCACCTTCAAGGGGGTGTCTTTCCAGGATATCGACGCCCGGACGCGCGCCGCGCTGGCCGACAAAGGATTTGGCGTTCTGACCGAGATCGACGTGCAAGCGACCATGAAAAAGAAGCTCGACGTCGGCATGTCGGCCTACCGGATTCTCGGCGCCTGCAACCCGAAGATGGCCTATCAGGCCATCGGGATAGAGCCGCGCGTCGGCGCCATGCTGCCCTGCAACGTGATCCTGCGAGAGGTGGAAGGCGGCGTCGAGGTCAGCGCGGTCGACCCGGTGGCCTCGATGCAGGCGATCGAAAACGCCGAACTGACCGACATCGCAGGCCAGGTGCGCGACCTGCTGGCCAAGGCTGTCGCGGCGATCTGAACTGCTGATGATCGGCGTCGCATGGCCCCGTCCCGTCAAACCGGGGTTGTGTGCCGGCCTGTCGACAGACCGCATCACGCTGTCGTTTCGGATTGAATCCAACTCAAGGAGCGTTGCATGTCCCGTACCCATCCGCAAACGGGCCAACGGCACATTGCCGGTGACCATCTTTCCGAAACCCCGGGCGGGCCGACCACCGGGTCCACGGATGTCGATCCGGTTTGCGGCATGACCGTGACCTTGAAGCCCGACACACGGACCGAGAGGTTTGACGGCAAGGCCTTTCATTTCTGCTCAGAGAAATGTCAGACCACCTTCAGGGCCGATCCTTCATCCTATGCCTCCGGTCCCGCTGAGCGCCCCGAAAGCGGCGCCCCGGCCGACGTTCAGTATACCTGCCCGATGCACCCCGAGATCATCCGCGATGCGCCGGGTGCCTGTCCGATCTGCGGCATGGCGCTTGAACCGATGCTGCCTTCGGATGAACCCAGCGAGGAACTGACCGACTTCACGCGCCGGATGTGGATCTCGTTAACGGCGGCTGTCCCGTTGATCGTGCTGACGATGGGGCCGATGGCGGGTTTGCCTCTGCGCGACTGGCTTGGGGTCAGGACGGCGGGATATCTTGAGTTTGCGCTGGCAACGCCAGTCGTCCTTTGGGCCGCGTTGCCGTTCTTCAAACGTGGCTGGGCGTCCATCGTCAACCGGTCGTCGAACATGTGGACGCTGATCTCGCTTGGCGTGGCGGCGGCCTATGTCTACTCGCTGTTCGCGGTGTTCCTGCCGGACCTGTTCCCCCAGCAATATCGAACGGGCGACGGCGTCGGCACCTATTTCGAGGCATCGGTGGTGATCGTGGCGCTGGTCTTTTTCGGCCAGGTGCTGGAACTGCGCGCCCGCGAACGCACCGGCGATGCCATCCGCGCGCTGCTTGACCTCGCGCCAAAGACCGCGCGGCGCATCCAGGCGGACGGCACCGAAAGCGACGTGCCATTGGACTCCATCGTGGTGGGCGACCGGCTCCGCGTGCGCCCCGGCGACGCGGTGCCAGTCGATGGCGTGGTGATCGAAGGACGCTCCTCCCTGGATGAAAGCATGCTGACGGGCGAGTCGATGCCGGTGGAAAAGACTCCGGGCGATGCCGTAACGGGCGCCACGATCAACAAGAACGGCAGCCTTGTGATCGAGGCGGGCAAGGTCGGTGCCGATACCGTGCTGGCGCAGATCGTGGAAATGGTGTCGAACGCACGGCGATCCCGCGCCCCGATCCAGGGTCTGGCAGACCGGGTCTCGGCAATCTTCGTGCCAACCGTGGTCGCGGTGTCGATCTTCGCCTTTATCGTCTGGATGGTCTTCGGCCCGGACCCAGCATTGGTCTTTGCCATTGCCGCAGCCGTGTCGGTGCTGATCGTCGCCTGCCCCTGCGCGCTTGGGCTGGCCACGCCGATCTCGATCACCACGGCGGCGGGGCGCGGTGCGCAGGCAGGCGTGCTGATCAAGGATGCCGAGGCGCTGGAACGCATGGCGGGCGTCGACACGCTGATCGTCGACAAGACCGGCACCCTGACCTTGGGCCAGCCGAAGCTGACGGATACGGTCGCGCTTGCCGATATCACCGGGGCCGCGCTGCTGTCGCTGGCCGCGGCGCTGGAACGCGGGTCTGAACATCCGCTGGCCGAAGCGATCGTGGAAGGCGCCGAAGCGGCGGGCGCCGCACGGCAAGAGGCCACTGGGTTCGAGGCGGTCACCGGCAAGGGTGTGCGCGGAGAAATCGGCGGGCGCGCCGTCACGCTCGGCAACGCGGCGATGATGCAAGGGTTGGGCATGGACACGGGCAAGGCCGAGGAAAAGGCCGACGCCCTGCGCGCCGAGGGCAAGACGGCGATGTTCATCGCGGTCGATGGGGCGCTTGCGGGCATCGTGGCCGTGGCCGACCCGATCAAGGACAGCACCGCACAGGCGATCAGGGAATTGCATGCTCTGGGCCTGCGCGTCATCATGGCCACGGGCGACAATGAACGCACCGCACAGGCGGTGGCGGGCAAGCTCGGCATCGACGAGGTCCGCGCGGGCGTGCTGCCGGAAGACAAGAAAACGCTGATCGACCAGTTGCGCCGCGACGGCCACAAGATCGCCATGGCGGGCGACGGAGTGAATGACGCGCCCGCCCTGGCCGCCGCCGATGTCGGCATCGCCATGGGAACCGGCGCCGACGTGGCAATGGAAAGCGCAGGCATTACCCTGCTGGGCGGCGACCTGATGGGCATCGTGCGGGCGCGCAAACTGGCGCGCGCCACCCTGCGCAACATCAAGCAGAACCTGTTCTTCGCCTTCGCCTACAACGCACTTGGCGTTCCAATCGCGGCGGGGCTGCTCTACCCCGTCACCGGGCTTCTGCTCTCGCCGATGATTGCAGCGGCGGCGATGAGCCTGTCCTCCGTCTCGGTCATCTCCAACGCATTGCGGCTCAGGCGGGTTGACCTCTAGACAAGCCGAAAAAGAGAGAAACATGACGACATTCCACATGCCCGACATGTAGGCGCGGCAGATCGCGCTGGACAGCCGGGCGGGTCCGGCAATAGCGTCGACAGGTGCCACAGATGGCTGGATGATTTCGATTTTCTTTGTTCCTCTGCTCAAACATCGATATTATCCCGGCATGCCGATAACACTCTCTTCCGATGCCCAATCCGACCCAAATGCCCCGGTTTCGGCGACACGGCGGGTCTATGAGGCTTTGCGCGACCGAATCCTGACGGGGTATCTGGCGCCGGGGCAGCGGCTGAAGGTCGACCTGCTGAAGGAAATGCTGGGCACCGGGGCGTCGCCGATCCGCGAAGCATTGAGCCTGCTGACCTCGGATCAACTGGTGGACCGGCTGGACCAGCGCGGGTTTCGTGTGTCACCCGTCAGCGTCGGGCAGTTCAACGAGATACTCATGCTGCGGTGTGCGCTGGAAAGCATGGCATTGTCGCAAAGCATCGCTGCGGCGGATCAGGCCTGGGAAGAATCGCTTGTGCTGGCGCACCACAGGCTGACACGTACACCGCGCGACGATGTGCCCGTCTTCGAGGCGCATCACAAGACGTTTCATATGTCGCTGCTGGCGGCCTGTGTCTCGCCGATCCTGTTGAAATTCTGCGATCAGCTTTATGATCTGAACATCCGCTACCGCTATCTTGCGGGCCAGTCCGGAGGCTATGCCGCGCGTGATGTCGCAAGCGAACACGCCGCCATCCTGCACGCGGCAGTCGACCGGGATACACAGAAGGCCACGGACGAATTGATCCAGCATTATCGCCGGACGGGCGAGTTCCTGTCCGCACGGCTGGCGCGGTTGTAGCGCCTAGCCCGGCGTCAGAACCAGGTCGAATTCGGCCTTCAGCCAGGGACCATCGACCTTGCCGCTCAGCTCGAATCCCTCAGCCGGGAACGTTCCGGCGGGGTGTTCGGCATACTGCATCACCAGATCCTCGCGCACGCCGAACACGGCGTCTTCATCGAGGTAGGGGTCATCGTCGGCAAAGATCTCGCTGACCAGAGTCCGGTATCCGTTTGCCTTAACGATGAAATGCAGATGCGACGGCCGCCAGGCGTGTCTGCCGGTCGCATCCAGCAACGCCCCGCCCGGACCATCCGTGGGCACCTCGTAGCTGACGGGCTTGACGGTGGTGAAGGCATAACGTCCGTCCGCGCCAGTGGTCTGGATGCCGTGAAAGCTGTAGGTGTCCTGTTCGGGATCCTGGCTGGAATAAAGCCCGTTCGGCGCGGTCTGCCATATGTCGATCCTCGCGCCCTCGATCGGCGTGCCTGCGGCGTTCTTGATCACACCTGTCGCCAGCAGCACCTCGCCGGGAAAGTGCCGCTTCATGTCGAACCCGATCGGGATTTCCGGCGCGCCGGATATATGGAACGGCCCCAGCACCGAGGATGACGTGCCACCGGGCACCATGTTGACCATGTCGACCAGTGACGAGATGCCCAGCAGGTCGCTGAGCAGGATCATCTCGTGCCTTTCCGTGTCTGAAATCTCTCCGGCCCATTCCAGCATTTCGATACCCTTTTCCCATTCGGCGTGGGTCAGGTTGGTTTCCTTGACGAAGGCATGCAGGTGACGCGCAAGCGAGGTCAGCACCTCGCGAAGACGCGGGTCGGTATCGGGGGCCATGTAGCCCAGGAATGCCTGGGTGATAGTATCCTTGGTGACGGTGCGCATCGGGTTCCCCTAGTTCAGGATCGCAAGGCTGAGGATCGGAAAGCGGATCAGGATGATCAGGACGACCAGCATGACCGCGGCGAAGGGCAGCGCGCCAAGGAATACATCCTTCAGGCTGATGCGATCGTCGTTCAGCGTCGCCTTGATGACGAAGCAAGAGATGCCCAGCGGCGGTGTCAGCAACCCGATCTCGGCCCCCACCACGCTGATGATGCCGAACCAGACCAGGCTCAGCCCCATCGGTTCGATCAGCGGTAGGAACAGCGGCACGACGATCAGGATGATAGAGGCCGTGTCCAGCAGCGTGCCCAGAAAGATCATCAACAGGACGTAGATCGCCATGACCCAGAAAAACCCGAACTGGCCTTGATTCAGGATGTCGCCCAGTTCGTTGGGCAGGCCCGCCATACCCAGCATCCGGCTGTAGATCGACGCTGCCGTTATCAGGAACAGGATCGCGGCGGTGATGTGGCCGGTTTCCAGCATCGCCTCCCAGAATGTGCGCAGGGTCATCTTCTTGCGGAAGGCGGCGATCACCAGGCCCAGCAGCGCGCCGGTTGCCCCGGCCTCTACCGGCGACATCCAGCCGGTGTAGATGCCGCCCAGCACCACGACGATCAGGCCCATGATCGGCAGGGTCTTGGCCGCGATCTCGGTCCAGGGCATCCGCTCCATGTCCTCGGGCGACCGGCCGCCGATGAATCCCGGCGTCAACCGGCCCATGGTCCAGATCGCCGCGACATAGGCGACCGCCAGCAGGATGCCCGGCACGATTCCGGCCAGGAACATGTCCCCGACGGATTGTTCGGCCACGAAGGAATAGATGATCAGCATCGCCGAAGGCGGGATGATCATGCCCAACACCGACGACCCCGCAACAACCCCCACAGCAAAGCGCGGGTTGTAGTCGTGTTTCAGCATCTGGGGCACCGACACTCTGGCAAAGACAGAGGCACTGGCAATCGACGATCCGGTAACCGCCGCAAAGACCGCGTTGGCCCCCACGGTTGCCATGCCGATGCCGCCCTTCACCCGCCGGAAGCCGGAATTCAGCACGTCATAGATATCCGCGCCCAGTCCTGCCTTGCTGACCACCAGCCCCATGAAGGTAAACAGCGGCACTGTGGCAAAGGTGTATTCCATCACGCTGTCGCCCACGGCGATTTTCAGCAGGTTCATCGCCAGCGTGAAATTGTCCCGCATCAGCCAGATCGAGACAAAGCTGACGACGCCAAGGGCAATCGGGATGTACAGCCCCAGATAGATCAGCACAACGATGGCGATGACAGACAGCAGACCGATCTCGACCGGGCTCATGTGCCGTCTTCCTGGTGCGCGACGTGGATCGCTTCGTCACCGATGCCGCCCAGCACCTTCAGCACAAAGATCAGCGCGGCCAGAGCCGCCGAACAGAAGATCACCAGCTTGACTGGCCACCAAAGCGCGGTGAAAACGCCCGGGACGCCGAAATAGTCCTTGCTGGCGAGCATCTTCAGGAACTCCGGCCAGATCGTGATTGCGATCAGCAGCATGAACACTGCCGACACCGCGTTGATGATCCGGCGCAGGATTCGGGCGACGCCGGGATAGCGCCCGCCCATCACCACCAGAAACCCGTCGGACCGGGTCAGGCGGCCAACGCGCACCACGTCGGGCAGTTGCAGGAACACGATCAACACCATCGAGAACTGAACCACCTCGACCGCACCCATGAAGGGCTGCCCAAGGAAGTTGCGGCCGAACACGTCATAGTTCACCACCACGACCAGACCCAGCACCACAAGCGTCCCAACGGCATTCGCCGCGATGGCGATACCGTTGGTCAGCCTGGCCAGAGCGCGGATCATTTCCTAACCCAGGCCTCGATCAGTTGGTCATGCCGGGCGTCCAGTCGCGCGTCGGCACAAATCCGGCTGCCTTCAACTTGGCCATGTATGCGGTCAGCATGGCGCTGCCCGGCTCGCCCTTGGCGTCCAGCCCGGCAGCCCATTCCTCGGCGATGTTGGGCATCGAATTGGCCCAGGCGGCCCGTTCCGCCGCGTCCAGCTCGACCACGGTTCCGCCGCCGGCGATATATGCCTGGCGGCTGGCTTCGGCCTTGTCCATGGCGATGCCGGCCACGTGATCGCGGTATTCCACGGCCACCTCAAGCAGGGCGGTTTTCACCTCGTCCGGCAGCTTGTCCCAGTAGTCCTTGTTCACGGTCACGGTCTTGGAATTCACCGCGCCCAGATCAGCGCGCAGCATGTAGGGCGCGACCTCGGCGATCTTGAAGGTCGCGGCGGCTTCGGGCCACAGCATCGCGGCATCGGCCATGCCGGTCTGCACCATGTTATAGAAATCGGTCAGGCCGCCGCGCACGCCCACCGCGCCCTCGATGCCTTCAAGATAACGCATGTTCATGCCCGCGCCCGCAACCTTGGCCCCCCGCAGATCGGCCAGAGAGTTGATCGGTGTCTTCGAGAACACCTGATAGGTGTCCAGCACCACGCCGGTCGCCAGATAGACCTGGTTCTGCGCGGCGAATTCGTTCTGCATGGTGGGGAATTCCTTGGCGATCTCGTCGACCGCTTTGGCCACCGCGCGCGCATCGGCCGCCACGAACGGTGTGACCGCCGAAATTGCCTGGCTGGGAAGTTTCGAGTTGTGGAAGATCGTCGTGACGATGCCGATGTCGCCAAGGCCCAGCTCGATACCTTCCAGCACGCCCTTGGGTTTGACGATGGACCCGCCATAGCTTTCCTGCCAGTCCATCACATAGTTGCCGGTCATCGCCAGCCGCTTGTCCACCTCGGGGATAAAGAAGTTGGTAAATTCCTGCACCCACATCGCCTTGGCAGGGTAGCCGTCGATGACCACTGCCTTAATGGTCTCGGCGGCAGATGCCGGCGCGGCGGCAAGCGCCAATGCGACGGCCAGCACGGCGCGCCTTGTAACGTATCCAGTCATGGGTCGTCCTCCCTTTTGCGGCGCGGTCATATCCTGCGCCAGGTCACCTTCAGGCCTGTGCCTGCGTTTTCATGAAGAACCGAAACCGGACGGAATTCCGCCGTTCCGACCGCAACACGCTGCAGGGCGTCGTCATTGCTGCCCTGGCCGGACAGCTTGTTTGTCATCTTTGGTTTCCGGCGGATTGCCATGTCACCTCATGCGAAAGAACAGACATCGTCGAACGCGAACCGCGGCAGCTTCTGGAACAGCGCGGTTTCGTCAGCATAGCCGATGTTGCACAGGAAATTGGATTTCAGCGTGGTTCCGGCAAAGAATTCCGCGTCCACCGCCTCGTTCGAGAACCCCGACATCGCGCCCACGTCCAGCCCCACGGCGCGCGCCGCGATCATGAAATAGGCCCCTTGCAAGGTGGCGTTGCGGAACGCGGTCGCCTCTGCATGCTCCGGCTTGCCTTCGAAATGCGGTCGCCGGTCCTCGTGCGGGAACAGAAACGGCAGATGGGTCCAGAACGCCAGATCATGCGCGATGATCGCGGTGACGGGCGCGGCGCGCATCTTGTCGATGTTCTTGGCCTTCAGCGATTTGGCCAGCCGGTCCTTGCCGTCGTCCGAGGTGACAAAGACGAAGCGGGCAGGGCAGCAGTTCATGCTGGTCGGCCCATTGATGGTGATGTCGAAGATCTTTTCCAGCAGGTCGCGCGACACCGGACGATCGGTCCAGGCGTAATGCGAGCGCGCGCCGCGAAGGATCATCTCGATGCTGTCATCGTCCAGCCGGGGTTTGCGGGTGCGCAGGTCGCGCACCGCATGTTGCGCCTGTGCGCGGGCCACATCCGGCGCTGTTCCGGTCGAGGTGTTCATTGCGCCGCCAGTCCGATGTCTTCCTCGGCCACGACCGGGCTGGCGCAGACGCAGATTCCCGCGATCTCGCATTCGATGGTCTCGCCGGGGCGCAACCAGCGGGGTTGCGGCTTCTTGGCATGGCCAACGCCCGGCGGCGTGCCCATGGCGATCATGTCGCCGGGTTCCAGCGTGGCGTATTCGCTGATCGTGGCGATGGTCTTGTCGACCGGCCAAAGCATGTCGTCGGTATTGGCGGTCTGCAAGATTTCGGTCCCGACGCGGCTTTCGATCTTCAGCCCTTTCGCGCCGGCCGGAATCTCATCCGGCGTCACCACGATCGGCCCGATCGGACCTGTAGCGTCGAAATTCTTGCCCGGCGTCCACTGATGCGTTCTGCGCTGATAATCGCGCACCGATCCGTCGTTGAACACCGTATACCCGAACACATGGTCCAGCGCGTCGGTCTCCTGGATATGCTTGCCGCCCTTGCCGATGATCACCATCAGTTCGACTTCGTAATCCAGTTGCTCCGAACAGGATGGTCGGATCATCGGGGCGCCCGCAGGCATCAGCGAATTCAGCCCGCGCATGAACAGCGCCGGGTAGGTGGGCACGTCATAGCCGCCCTCCTTGATATGATCGACATAGTTCAGGCCAAGACAGATTACCTTGCCGGGGCGGGCGACCGGCAGCAGCGGCGTGATCGAGGCCAGCGGCACCCGCATCCCGCCGCCGGTATCGACCGGCGCGCCGTGGATCAATGGCATCAGGTCGTCACCCAGGCCGTGCATGTCTATCTGGCTGGCTTCATCGCCATCGATCAGGAAAACGCCTGTGGTGCCGTTCACAGAACCGGTTATGAATTTCATGCCGTCCCCCAATTTTGTCCAATTTCACCGATGATCAAGCCTGTTGTCAAATAAAATCGATTTTTCTACAGTGTCAGAAACAAGGGAGACGGAATTGCCAAAGTTTTCAGACTATAAACAGGCCGCGCGCGCCCGTGGTTCGCTGGGCCTGGAACTTTTCGCGGTCATCAGCACGCCCGCCGTACCGCCGGAAGAGATGCAAAAGCACCTGCCGGACCACCTGGCCTATCAGGCTCAGCTGGAGAAAGATCGGGTGCTGTTTCTTGCCGGACCCTTGTCCGACACCAGCGGCGAGAACATCGAAGGCGTCGGGCTGATCATCTACCGCGCTGCCGATCTGGACGCGGCCCGTGCCATCGCCGAGGCCGACCCGATGCACGCGCGTCGGGCACGGACCTATGAACTGCGCCGCTGGCTGGTGAACGAGGGCAGCCTGCGGCTGGATGTCGGGCTGTCGACCGGAAATGCCGCGCTGGCCTAGGATGACCCCGGATTCCGCCATGATTTCGGTTCGACAAAAGATCGAGGTATCGGATGCGATTGACCGCTGAAGCAGCAACTTGGTCAGAGAACGCACTTGACCACCAAACCCCCATGAAATAACTGATAAATCACCGAGCGGGCGTTGTGTAATGGTAAGACCCTTGCCTTCCAAGCAAGAGACGCGGGTTCGATTCCCGCCGCCCGCTCCAACTCTTGACTACAGCCAGATCCCGTGATTTTCGCGGAAATACAGCACGCCGTCGCGGTTCGCCGCGCGTCTGTCGGCGCCGTCGATCACGGCCAGGGCCAGCGGTGCGTGACGCTCTGACTCTGCCTGGCGCGGGTCGCGGATGCCGCCCTGCAACCAGATCGGAACACCGCCCAGCGTCAGCATTCCCGACAGCCACACGTCGTCGACCCCCCACAGGCCCGGCGGAATGTCATAGAATGCGTTGCTGAACATTTCCGGGCGCACCAGCACACCGGCATAGCCCTCGAACACGTCGACATAGCCCGACCTGCGGAACACCTCGCGCGGCGGCGCGGTCAGGTTGTGGCGGTGCGCACCGGCCCGGATATCCTGCCACAGATAGCGCAGTTGAAACCCGATGTCGGTGATCCGCCAGCGGCGTTGCGCGCGCGGCTGCAACGCGCGCCGGCCGGTTCCGCCGGCATAGGCCTCTGCCTGCCAGCCGCCCTGTGCGATCACGCAGCCCGGGTGGTGCGGCGCCAGATCGACAAAGCTTTGCGCCCAGGTCGGCGCGTAGATGTGATCGTCGTCGCAGAACAGGATATCGGTATCTTCGTCGCTGAATTCCCTTGCGGCGCAAAGGATCTTGGTGGCCGGGCCGAAATCGTCGGGTGTGCGCCGGATCTCGACCCCCGCCGGCACGTCGGGCAGGGTGCCGTCCCAATCGGGGAACCGGCGGTACGTTTCCGGGACATATACCAGAATCCGGTCGATCTGCGCCGTCTGCGCGGTCAGGCTTTCCAGGATCGGCCCGATCTTGCCGAACCGCGGCGGCACCGAGGACATCGAGACGATCAGCATGGGCGCAGGCCCGTCAATGCGGCGCGTCCGGTCATGGCCAGATTCCGTATCTGTGCTGCATATAGGCCACCGCGCGCCGGTTGGCGGTGTCCTGCGTCACGCCCTCGTTCACCGAAAGCGACAGCGGCGCATGCGGTTCCGCGTCGCTGAAGCCCTGTTCATAGATATTCGCCTGCAACCAGATCGGCACGCCGTTCTTCGCCATCATCCCCGACAGCCAGACGTCATCGACGCTGCGCAGCTCCGCCGGGATATCGAACGCGTCGTCGTCGAAGAAGTCAGGCTGCACCAGAGCCCCCCCGGACCCTTCGAGAATGTCGACATGGCCCGAGCGCCAGTTCACCCGCCGCGCCGGCTCGCGCAGGGTCCTGCGCGCGGGTCCGGCGCGCAGATCCTGCCACAGGAAACGCAGCTGGAATTCGACATCCAGAATCCGCCAGCGCCGCCGCGCGCGCGGTTGCAGGTCGCGCTGGCCGGGCACGCCGGTGATGCGTTCGGTGTGATAGCCGTTCTCGGCGATGCAGCACCCCGGATGCAGCGCCGCCTGGCGCAGGGTCCGGCTGGTCAGCTTGCGGTCGTAGATCCGGTCATCGTCGCAAAACAGGATCCGGCAATCCTGTCCGCGAAACATCCGAACCGCCGCCAGCACCTTGGTGGCCGGGCCGTAATCCACGTCACAGCGGCAAATCTCGACCCCGTCGGGCACCGCGGGCAGGGTGCCGTCCCAGTCGGGAAACCTGGGGTAACTGCGCGGGATGAACAGCAGCACCCGGTCGGCGCGGGTGTTCTGCGCCAGCAGGCTGTGCAGCGTCGGTGCGATCAGCCCGAACCGGGGCGGGATCGAGGACAGGGATACGATCAGTTGCGTCACGGCCAGATCCCGAAATTGTCCTGCATGTACCGCACCGCCATCGCGTTCGCCGTGTCGCGGTCGGCCCCTTCGATCACCGAGAACGCCAGCGGCGAATGCGAATCGGCTTCGGTTTCGGGTGGATCGGCAAGATTGGCCTGCAACCAGATCGGCACGCCGTTCCGGGCGACCATGCCCGACAGCCAGACATCGTCGACCGTCCACAGCACCGGCGGAATGTCATAGGCCAGGTCGTCGAAATACTCGGGCCGCACCAGAACCCCGCCGCAGCCCTCGAATATGTCGATATAGCCAGAGCGTTTGTAGACCTTGCGATGCGGTGCGCCGACGCTGCGCCAGTTGCGCCCGGCGCGGATCTGATGCCACAGGAATTTAAGCTGGAACTCGACATCGGTGATCCGCCAGCGGCGCACCGCGCGGGGCAGGTTCTCGCGCCGGCCGGTGCTTTCCGACATGGTCTCGGCCTGCCGCCCGACCAGCGCGATGGCACAGCCCGGATGCCGGGCGCGCAAGGCTTTGAACCGAGCCACGGTGTCGGCGGGATAGTAACGGTCATCGTCGCAAAACAGGATATCGACATCCTCGCCGGCGAATTCGCGCGCCGCGAACAGCACCTTGGTGGCGGGGCCCAGGTCCTCGTCGACGCGGCGAATCTCGACGCCTTCGGGCACCTCCGGCAATTTGCCGTCCCAATCCGGAAACCGCCGGTAACTGTTCGGGATATATAGATAAATCCTGTCCGCCTTGTCGCTTTGCCGGATCAGGCTTTGCAGGGTCGGGCCGATCCGGGCAAAGCGCGGCGGGATCGAAGATAAAGAGATGATCAGCATGCCCATGCCCTACAACCAGATGCCGTGATGGGCCTGGAAATATTCCACGCAGCGGCGGTTGGCGGCGTCGCGGTCGGCCCCGTCAAGCACCGACCCCGCCAGCGCCGCCTGCAGATGCGCGGGCGTCTCACGCGGCGGAAACTGGTTGCCGCGCAGCCAGATCGGCACCTTGCCGGCCCACAGCATCCCCGACAGCCAGACGTCATCGACCGACCACAGCACCGGCGGAATGTCATGGAAGGCCTCGCTGAAGAATTCGGGCCGCACCATGACGCCGCCGCAGCCCTCGGCGATATCAATATAACCCGACCGTTTGTAGACCCGCCGCCAGGGCGGCTGTACCGGCTGGCGGCGCAGTTTGGCGATGATCTCGCGGCCCAGGAACCGCGCCTGAAAATCCAGATCGGTGATCCGCCAGGTGCGGCGGGCGGCGCCGGGCAGGCGGCCCTCGCCAGTCACCGGCACGACCTCGGCCGCCTGAAACCCAAGGTTGGCGATGGCACAGCCGGGATGGCGGGCGCGGGTGCGCGTGAAATCGCGCAGCCAGTCCCGGCCATAGGCGCGGTCATCGTCGCAATACACAAGGTCGCAGTCCTGCCCGCGAAACTCTTGCGCGGCGGCCAGGATCTTCGTGGCCGGCCCCAGATCCTGTGCCGCGCGGCGGATTTCGACCCCCTCGGGCACCGCAGGCAGCGCCCCGTCCCAATCGGGGAACCGGCGGTAGCGTTCCGGGATATACAGCAGGATCCGATCCGCCCGCCGCGACTGCGCCAGCAGGCTTTGCAGGGTCTCGCCGATACCGGAAAAGCGCGGCGGAATAGAGGAAAGCGTGACAATCAGCATGCGCGATCAGGGCCAGACCCCGTGCGTGTCGCGGAAATAGGCGATGGCCGCCTTGTTGGCGGCGTCGCGGCCCGCGCCTTCGATTTCTGCCTTGTGCAGCGCCTCGTAGACCCCGGCGGGGGTGTGCTGGGTGTCGTGCTGATCGGCCAGCGCCCAGATCGGCACGCCGTTCATGGCAAGGCAACCCGACAGCCACACATCGTCGACGGCCCAGATCACCTCTGGGATATCGAAGGCCGAGTCGTCAAAGAATTCCGGCCGCACCAGCGCGCCGCCGAAACCCTCGAAACAGTCGACATAGCCGGAATGGCTGAACGTCACCCGGGTCGGCTCGCGCAGGTATTTGCGTTCGACCGGGGGAAACAGGAACTCCCATACCATCCGGGCCTGGAACCGCAGATCCCAGGTGCGCGACCTGCGCCGCGCGCGCGGCTGGGGGCGGTCCTTCATCGCGCTCTGGTCATAGCGGTCCGCCTCGAACCCGGCGATGGCGATGCAGGCATCGGGATGCGCGGCGCGCGCCTCGACAAAGGCCTGCGCCCAATGCGGTTTGTAACGGCGGTCGTCGTCGCACAACAGAATGTCGACATCCTGCCCGCGAAACGCGCGCGCCGCATACAGCACCTTGGTCGCCGGGCCGATATCGGCCTCGCAGCGCTGGATCTCCACGCCCTCGGGAACCTCGGGCAATACCCCGTCCCAGTCGGGAAAGCGGCGGTACTGATCGGGGATGTACAGGATGATCCGGTCAATCGCCGCCGTCTGATCCAGCAGGCACGCCAGCGTCGGCCCAAGCTTGTCGAACCGCGGCGGAATGGACGAAAGCGACACGATCAGCATGGGCGAATTCGGCCTGACTGGGCCAGATGCGGCCGTTGGATTGCGGGACGCCGTCTTTAACCAGATCGCCCGTCACGCCGCAAGCCTTGGCGGCTTCACGCGAAGTCGCTGGCACGCGCTTGCCCACGGCGGCGCCAGTCGTTATCTCTCGCGCAATCGAAAGGGCAGACATGGCGCGCGGCAGTACGACTTTGGAAGAACGCGACAAATCAAGGCGCGTCGGCGCGCTGGCCGGGCTGTGGCCGTTCATGGCGCCCTACAAGGCGATGATCGCGGCCGCCATCGGCGCGCTGATCCTGACCGCCTGCGTGTCGCTGATATTGCCGCTGGCGGTGCGCCGGGTGGTCGACGGGTTCGAAACCTCTGCCGCCGAATTGCTGGACAGCTATTTCATGGCCGCCCTTGGCATCGCCGGTCTGCTGGCGGTGGGCACCGGGCTGCGCTACTATCTGGTCACCCGGCTGGGTGAGCGCGTGGTGGCCGATATCCGCAAGGCGGTTTTCGACCGGATGATCGGCATGTCGCCGTCATTCTACGAAAACATCATGACCGGCGAGGTGCTTAGCCGGATCACCACAGACACCACGCTGATCCTGTCGGTGATTGGCTCATCCGTCTCGATCGCGCTGCGCAACCTGTTGATTTTGCTTGGTGGTCTGGTGCTGTTGTTCCTGACCTCGGCCAAGCTCAGCGCGATGGTGCTGCTGATCGTGCCGGCAGTGATCATCCCGATCGTCGTGCTGGGCCGGCGCTTGCGCAGCCTCAGCCGCGAAAACCAGGACTGGATCGCGGCCTCGTCCGGCTCGGCGTCCGAAGCCTTGCTCAGCGTGCAGACGGTGCAGGCGTTCACCAATGAAATCGGCAGCACCTCGGCCTTTGCGAATGTGACTGAACAGTCGTTCAATTCCGCCAAAAAGCGCATCCTGACCCGCGCCGCGATGACGGTGATCGTGATCGCGCTGATCTTTTCCGGCGTCGTCGGCGTGCTGTGGATCGGCGCGCGCGATGTCCGCGCCGATCTGATGAGCGTCGGCGAACTGGTGCAATTCGTCATCTACGCGGTGATGGTCGCCGGATCCGTCGGTGCGTTGTCGGAAATCTGGGGAGAGTTGCAGCGCGCCGCCGGGGCCACCGAACGGCTGGTCGAGTTGCTGAATGCGCAGGATGCGGTCAGCGACCCGGCGCATCCGGTGCCGCTGCCGACACCGGCGGACGGCGCGATCTCGTTCAGGGACGTCACCTTTCACTATCCCGCGCGCCCCGAAACGGCGGCGCTGAACGGCGTGTCGATCGAGATTCCGGCGGGCGAAACCGTGGCCATCGTCGGCCCGTCCGGCGCGGGCAAATCCACCATCATCCAGCTGATCCTGCGGTTCTACGACCCGACCAGCGGCAGCATCAGCATCGACGGGGTGAATATCGCCGACATGAAGCGATCCGATTTTCGCCGTGCGATCTCTCTCGTGCCGCAGGATCCGGTGATTTTTGCCGACACCGCGCGCGAAAACATCCGCTTTGGCCGCCCGGACGCAACGGATGCCCAGGTCGAGTCCGCCGCCCGGGCCGCCGCCGCGCATGAATTCCTGACCGCCTTGCCGAAAGGCTACGACACCTATGTCGGCGAACGTGGCGTCATGCTGTCGGGCGGGCAGAAACAGCGCATCGCGCTGGCCCGTGCCATCCTGCGCGATGCGCCGATCCTGCTGCTGGACGAGGCGACAAGCGCGCTGGATGCCGAAAGCGAACGCGCGGTGCAAAGCGCGGTCGAGTCGCTCAGCCGGGATCGCACCACGCTGATCGTCGCGCACCGGCTGGCCACCGTGAAGAAGGCCGACCGCATCCTTGTGTTCGACGAGGGCCGCGTGGTCGCCGCCGGCACGCATGCCGAACTTGTCGCCGAAGGCGGGCTTTACGCGCGCCTTGCCCGGTTGCAGTTCACCGAAGGCATGGCGGCCGAATAGGCCGGTGCACAACGCACCCGCACAGCGGCGCGGCGACGGGTTTGGCGCGCGATTTTCAACGATTTTCCTTGCATGATGCGGTATTTCGCTGCGTCATGCCTGCAGGACCGGACGCTGCAATGCGCGCCGGACCCGGCTGGAAAGCGCCGCCAAGAAAGCGCCGAGATGGGAGAGATTGCCGAACATGACCTACGCCACGCAAGCGGACCGTGACACGATCGAACAGGAAATGCCATGGGACGCGCGCGACGTGCCGGTCACCACCTGGGGGCTTTTGTGCAAGACCGCCGGGACATACGGCGACCGCGCCGCGGCGACCTTCCAGATGTTCTCTGGCGCCGATGATCCGGCGGAAACCCTGACATGGAACCAGCTGCGCGACCGCACCGCGCAGGTCGCCAACATGTTCCGCGCGCTTGGCATCGGGGAAAACGATGTCGTCGCCTATATCCTGCCCAACTGCACCGAAACCATCCTGACCTACCTGGGCGGGCAGGTGGCGGGCATCGTCAACCCGATCAACCCGCTGCTGGAGGCCGAACAGATCGGCGCGATCCTGCGCGAGACCGGGGCAAAGGTGGTTGTCACCCTGCGCGCCTTTCCAAAGACCGACGTGGCCCAGAAAGCCGCCGCCGCCGTTGCGCTGGCGCCGGGGGTCGAAACCGTGGTCGAGGTCGACCTGCTGCACTATCTGACCGGCATCAAGAAACTGATCGTGCCGCTGATCCGCCCGAAGAATCCGGTGTCGCACCAGGCGCGCGTCGTGCAGTTCAAGGCCGAGGTCGCCACGCAACCCGCCGCGCTGACGTTTGACGACAGCGCCGGCGACCGGGTCGCGGCCTATTTCCACACCGGCGGCACTACCGGCATGCCCAAGGTCGCGCAGCACCGCTATTCCGGCATCGTCTATAACGCGTGGCTGGGCGACCGATTGCTGTTCAGCGAGACCGATGTCCAGATCTGCCCGCTGCCGCTGTTTCACGTCTTTGCCACCATCGTGTCGCTTGGCGCGTCGCTGGGATCGGGTGCGCATATCGTGTTTCCGACGCCGCAGGGCTATCGCGGCGAGGGCGTGTTCGACAATTTCTGGAAACTGATCGAACGCCACAAGGTCACGTTCATGATCACCGTACCGACTGCGATTTCCGCACTGATGCAGCGCAAGGTCGATGCCGATATCTCGACGCTGAAACTGGCGTTCTGCGGCTCCGCTCCGCTGCCGCTGGAGCTTTACAAGCGGTTCGAATCCGCCGCCGGCGTCACCATCTGCGAAGGCTACGGGCTGACAGAGGCGACCTGTCTGGTCTCGATCAACCCGCCCGATGGCGTCAAGAAGGTCGGCAGCATCGGCTTTCCGTTTCCCTATACGGAAATCAGAATCGTCAATGATACCACCGAGGGACCGGCGGAATGCGCCGTCGATGACATTGGCGAAATCTGCGTTTCAAATCCGGGTGTTACACCCGGCGCCACCTACACAGAGACCGCCAAGAACGAACATCTCTATCATTTCGACAAATTCCTGCGCACCGGCGATCTGGGCCGGATCGACAGCGATGGTTACCTGTGGATCACCGGGCGCGCCAAGGATCTGATCATTCGTGGCGGCCACAATATCGACCCCGCGATCATCGAGGAAACCCTGGCCGGCCACCCGGCGGTCGCCTTTGCGGGGGCCATTGGCCAGCCGGACGCCTTTGCCGGGGAATTGCCCTGCGTCTACGTGGAACTGGTCGCCGGGGCGCAGGTGCCGGAAAGCGATCTGATGGCCTATGCCAAAGAGCATATCGCCGAACGCGCCGCGGTGCCCAAATACCTTGAAATCCTGGATGAACTGCCCAAGACCGCCGTCGGCAAGGTGTTCAAGCCCGACCTGCGCAAACGGGCGATCACCCGGATATATGACGCCGCGCTGGCAGAGGCCGGACTGGCCGCCAGCGTTGCCACTGTGGTCGAGGACAAGAAGCGTGGGCTGGTCGCCATTCTGCGCAAGACCGGCGATGTCGACGAGGCCGCAGTGGCGCGGACGCTGGGCGAATTTGCCCGCCCGTTTGACTGGGGCTGAACCGGCGGGCAGGGCGCCAGCGACCATCTTGAAGAGGTTAATGTATTGTTAATAAAGAACAAATGTTTCGCGCGCGAAACATTTCCCGGAATGCGCGCGGGTGGTGCGATTGCGGTTTCCCTGCCGGGAATTGCGGAATAGGCTTTGCCCATGACTTTGCTTGACGCCCGCCTTGCCGCCGAAATCGAAAGCCGCCGGGATGACCTGATCAGCCTGACGCAGGCGCTGGTGCGGATCCCGACGATCAACCCCCCCGGGCAGCATTACCGCGAGATCTGCGGATTGCTGGAACAGCGCCTGTCGGGGTCCGGGTTCGACTGCAGGCTGATCCGCGCCAATGGCACGCCCGGCGATTCACAGCGTTATCCGCGCTGGAACATCGTGGCGCGCCGCGAAGGCGGGTCGGCCGGCGACTGCGTGCATTTCAACAGCCACACCGATGTCGTCGAGGTTGGCCACGGCTGGACCACCGACCCTTTCGGCGGCGAACTGAAGGACGGCCGGATCTATGGCCGCGGCACCTGCGACATGAAAGGCGGCCTTGCCACCTCGATCATCGCCGCCGAGGCGTTTCTGGCCGTCTGTCCCGACTTCGGCGGCGCGATAGAGATCAGCGGCACCGCCGACGAGGAAACCGGCGGCTATGGCGGCGTCGCCTATCTGGCCAAACAGGGATATTTCGATCCCGGCAAGGTGCAGCATGTCATCATCCCCGAACCGCTGAAAAAGGATCGTATCTGCCTGGGACATCGCGGCGTCTGGTGGGCCGAGATCGAAACCCGGGGCCGCATCGCCCACGGCTCGATGCCGTTCCTGGGCGACAGCGCGATTCGCCACATGGGCGCGGTGCTGGAAGAGATCGAGCGCTATCTCTACCCGCTGCTGGCCTCGAAATTGACCGCGATGCCGGTGGTGCCGCCGCAGGCCCGACAGTCGACGATGAACATCAATGCTATCCATGGCGGCGCGCCCGAACAGGACGCCGATTTCACCGGGTTTCCCGCCGCCTGCGTCGCCGACCGCTGTCGCATCACCATCGACCGGCGGTTCCTGATCGAAGAGGACATCGCGACCGTGAAGGCCGAAGTCAGCGGCATGATGGAACGCATCAAGGCAGAGCGGCCCGGGTTCGACTACGAGATTCGCGATCTGTGGGAAATCACGCCGACAATGACCGACCGCGACGCCCCTGTGGTCAGGACGGTCAGCGCCGCGATCCGGCGTGTGCTGGCGCGCGCGCCCGACTATGTGGTCTCGCCCGGCACCTATGACCAGAAACATATCGACCGGATCGGGCGGTTGAAGAACTGCATCGCCTACGGCCCGGGCATCCTTGACCTTGCCCACCAGCCCGACGAATGGATCGGCGTGCAGGACATGATCGACAGCGCCAATGTGATGGCGCTGACGCTGGCGGACCTGCTGACGCAGAACCACCCCTGACGCCGTTGGACCAGGCCTCAGCCGGAATTCGCTCGTGGGCTGATCGAAATGGGCGACAACACGCTTTTAGGTAGAAATTTTCGGGACGGTTGTGGTAGACTTGCGGCCATGTCGCTGATTACCATGATCGCGCCCCGACCCAGTCCCTGGGTCCGCTTTGGCCGCCCGCTGCTGATCGCCGCGGTGGCGGTTCTCGGGTTGGCAGCCGGCGCGGCCAAATGGCTGGAAACCCCCGAAGAAGTTCAGTTTTTCGCGCGCGCGTCGGTTGCGCCGGAAGCGCTGGCGATGTTCGGCGCGATCCAGTTCTTTGCCGCGCTGTTGCTGCTGCTGCCGCGCACCCGGGCGGCGGCGGGGCTGATCCTGGCGGCCTGTTTCGCGACCTCGGCCTGGCTGATCTGGACCAACGGGCAGGCGGTTCTGGCGCTGGTCGCCGGCGCGCCGGTCGCCCTGACGCTGATCGCGGCGTTCTGGCGCAAACCGCGCGGCTAGCTTTGTGTCGCGCCGGGCGTCCTGACCATCAGAAATCCGTCATCGCGAATATTGTCGGGTATTCCGGTTTTCCGGAAAACCGGAAATCTGGAATACCGGTAACATATTGAAAAATATGTAATATCCTTGCAGTCGGGGCCCGAAAAAGCGCCAAATGCCAACGAATTGTGAATAATCCGCCACGTGCTTGGCCCTTCCCAATCTTGCCCGGCGCGGGTAGTTTTGCGCGCAACGAAGCCCGCAACAGGAGCCTGCCGCCCATGTTCACCCGTCTCAAGACCACCACTGCCGCCCTGGTGCTGTGCGCCAGCGGGGCGCTCGCCCAGGACAGCATCACCATCGGCATGCAGCTGGAGCCGCCCAATCTCGACCCGACCGGCGGCGCTGCTGCCGCGATCGACGAGGTGGTTTATGCCAATGTTTTCGAGGGCCTGACCCGCTACCAGGCCGACGGATCGGTAGTTCCGGCGCTGGCCGAAAGCTGGGATGTCAGCGAGGATGGCACGGTTTACACCTTTCACCTGCGCAGCGGCGTGAAATTCCACGACGGCACCGACATGACGGCGGAGGATGTGAAATTCTCGCTGGATCGCGCACGGGCCGAGGACAGCACCAACGCCCAGAAGGCCCTGTTCAAGGGCATCGCATCGGTCGATGTGGTCGACGATGTCACGGTCAAGGTGACGCTGAGCGCGCCGAACGGCGGCTTCGTCACCAACATGGCCTGGGGCGACGCGGTGATCGTCGCGCCCGAAAGCATCGACACCGCCGCCACCGCGCCGGTCGGCACCGGGCCGTTCAAGCTGGGCCGCTGGGTACAGGGCGACCGGATCGAACTTGTCGAGAATCCCGACTACTGGGGCAACAAACCGGCCCTGAAAAGCGCCACTTTCAAGTTCATCAGCGATCCCACGGCGGCCTTCGCCGCGATGATGGCGGGCGATATCGATGCCTTCCCGGGCTATCCCGCCCCCGAAACGCTGGCGCAGTTCGGCGCCGATCCAAGGTTTCAGCTGCTGATCGGCTCGACCGAGGGCGAGACCATTCTGGCGATGAACAACAAGTCCGAGAAGCTGGCGGATGTGCGGGTGCGCGAAGCGATTGCCCATGCGATCAACCGGCAGGAAATCATCGACGGCGCGATGTTCGGCTATGGCACCCCGATCGGCACGCATTTCGCGCCGCACAATCCCGACTACGTCGATCTGACGGCGCAGTCGGCATATGACCCGGAAATGGCCCGCAACCTGCTGGCCGAGGCCGGCGCGGAAAACCTGACGCTGACGCTGAAACTGCCGCCGCCGTCCTATGCGCGCCGGGGCGGAGAGATCATCGCTTCGCAGCTGCGCGCGGTCGGGATCGAGACCGAGATCAGCAACCTGGAATGGGCGCAGTGGCTGGAACAGGTGTTCAAGGGCAAGGATTTCGATCTGTCGATCGTCAGCCATACCGAGCCGATGGATATCAATATCTACGCGCGGCCCGAATATTACTTCCAGTATGAAAACCCGGATTTCCAGGCGCTGATGACCGAGCTTGATCTGGCCGCCGATCCGGCCAAACGCTCGGAAATCCTTGCCGCGGCGCAGCGGATGATCGCCGATGACTATGTCAACGGCTTCCTGTTCCAGCTGGCCCGCACCGGGGTCGCCGACGCGCGCATCCGGGGGCTGTGGCCGAACTCGCCGACGCAGGCCAACGACCTGACCGGCGTCAGCTGGGCCGAGTAAGGGCAAACCGGTCAAGTTGGGGCGCTGACGCGCCACCGGATGCTCCCCATCCGCGCCTTCGGCACGGATGGGGCCCGCCGCACCGGGGCGGGGTGTGCGCCCGTCGGGGCGACGCATTGCGGTGCCGGCGCCCGGATTTTGGTATTTATGACGAGAAGAAGCCGGTGATTGTGATGGTTTCCGCGGCGGCGCTGGCCTAACCTTGGCGCCATGCTGCGGTTTGTCCTGTCCCGTCTGATCTCGCTGGGCCTGAGCCTGGTCGTCGCCAGTCTGGTGATCTTCACGGTGATCGAGGTGATCCCCGGCGATCCGGCGGCGTTCATGCTGGGGCTGAACGCCGCGCCCGATACGGTGGCGGCGCTGCGCGAAGAACTGGGCCTGTCGGGCAGTTACCTGTCACGCTATCTTGCCTGGGCCTTCGGCATGCTGACCGGCGATTTCGGCACGTCCTATACCTATCGTGTGCCGGTGGCCGACCTGGTGGGCGCGCGGCTGTGGGTGTCCCTGCCGCTGACGATCTACGCGCTGATCCTGTCGACGCTGATCGCGGTCCCGGTCGGGGTGCTGGCGGCTGCCCGGCGCGGCGGGCCGGCGGATTTCGGCATCATGGGGGCGACCCAGATGGGCATCGCGATCCCGAATTTCTGGTTCGCGATGTTGCTGGTGCTGATCTTCGCGGTCAAGCTGCGCTGGTTCGGCGCCGGCGGCTTTCCCGGCTGGGACCGGGGGATCTGGGTCAGTCTGAAGGCGCTGACCCTGCCCGCCGTGGCGCTGGCGCTGCCGCAGGCGTCGATCCTGGCGCGGGTCATGCGATCGAGCCTGATCGAGACGCTGGGCCAGGATTACATGCGCACCGCGCGCGCCAAGGGGCTGACGCAAAGGCAGGCGGTGCTGGGTCATGCGCTGCGCAACGCGCTGATCCCGGTGATGACGATCATCGGGTTGCAGTTTTCGTTCCTGCTGGCCGGCGCGATCATCATCGAGAACGTGTTCTTCCTGCCCGGGCTGGGCCGGCTGATCTTTCAGGGCATCACCCAGCGCGACCTGATCGTGGTGGAATCGGTGGTGATGCTGCTGGTGTTCGCGGTGATCCTTGTGACTTTCCTGGTCGATCTGGCCTATGCGGTGATCGACCCGCGCCTGCGGCGCGCGACATGAGGTTGCCGGGGCAGTTGATCCTGGGGGCCGTGCTGTCGGCGCTGTTCATTGCCGCGGCGATCCTGTCGCTGTTCTGGACGCCCTATGCGGTGGAGGCGCTGGAGATATCCAACAAGCTGAAGCCGCCGGGCGGCGGGCACTGGCTGGGCACCGACCATTTCGGCCGCGATATCCTGTCGATGCTGATGGTGGGGGCGCGCACCTCGATCGCGGTGGCGGTGGTGGCGGTGGGCATCGGCATGGCGGTGGGCGTGCCGCTGGGTCTGCTGGCGGCGGCCAATCGCGGCTCTTTGCTGGACGAGGTGGTGATGCGGGGCAACGATCTGGTCTTTGCCTTTCCGTCGCTGGTGATCGCCATTCTGATTACCGCGGTGTTCGGCCCCTCGGCGCTGAACGCGATTCTGGCGATCGGGATATTCAACATCCCCGTTTTCGCGCGGGTCACGCGGGGCGGGGCGCTGTCGTTGTGGACGCTGGACTATGTGCTGGCGGCGCGGGTGGCGGGCAAGGGCAAGCTGCGGATCTCGCTGGAACATATCCTGAGCAATATCGTCAACCTGTTGATCGTGCAGGGAACGATCCAGTTCTCGCTGGGGATTCTGGCCGAGGCGGGACTGAGCTATGTCGGTCTTGGCGCGCAGCCGCCGCTGCCGAGCTGGGGGCGGATGCTGGCCGACAGCCAGACGCTGATTTCGCTGGCGCCCCATATCGCGATCTTTCCGGGGCTGGCGATCGTGCTGACGGTGCTGGGGCTGAACCTGATGGGCGACGGGATGCGCGATCTGCTGGACCCGCGATTGCGGAGGATACGGTGAGTGTTGCCGGATTTGCGCCGCGCGATGCGCGTCGCGACGGGTGGGGGGCCAGCCCCCCACACCCCCCGGGCGGGCTGGTGACACGATGAAGGATCGGGATTTGTTGCAGATTTCGGGGCTGTCGATGACGATCCACGGCGTGCCGATCCTGCGCGACGTGTCCTTTGCGGTGGCGCCGGGCGAAATCTTCGGGCTGGTCGGGGAAAGCGGATCGGGCAAGTCGATGACGGCGCTGGCGATGATGGGGTTGCTGCCGCGCGGGACGCAGGTTTCGGGGCGTGTCGGGTTTGAGGGCGTCGATCTGCTGACGCAGGGCGAGCGCGCCATGTGCGGTCTGCGCGGGCGCGAGATCGGGATGATCTTTCAGGAGCCGATGACGGCGCTGAACCCGGTGCAGTGCATCGGCGATCAGGTGGCCGAAACGCTGGTGGTGCATGGGGCGGCGACCCGGGCGGCAGCACAGGCCGCCGCGCTGGAGCGGCTGGTGCGGGTCGGTCTGCCGCCGGATCGTTTCGCGCCGGACCGCTATCCACATGAGCTGAGCGGCGGGCAGCGGCAGCGGGTGTGCATTGCGATGGCGGTGGCGTTGCGGCCCAAGCTGCTGATCGCGGATGAGCCGACGACGGCGCTGGATGTGACGACGCAGGCGCAGATACTGGAGCTGCTGCGCGACCTTGTCGAGGATGAGGGCATGTCGCTGATGCTGATCACCCACGATCTGGCGGTGGTGGCGGACATGGCCGACCATGTGGCGGTGATGCGCAAGGGCCAGGTGGTCGAGGCCGGGCGTACCGAAACCCTGTTCCGCACCGCCCGCCACCCCTATACGCGGCAATTGTTTCGGGATTCGGGTCATGCGCCGCAGCGCGCGGCACGGGTGCAGCCCGCGCCGGTGCTGGAAGTGCGCAATGTGGTGCGCGACTATCCGTTGAAACGCATCGCATTCTGGGGAAACCGGCCGATGTTTCGCGCCGTCGATGACGTCAGCCTGACGATCCGGTCGGGCGAAAGCGTCGGGCTGGTCGGTGAAAGCGGTTGCGGCAAGTCGACCCTGACGCGGGCGATCCTGGGGCTTGATCCGGTGCAGGGCGGGACCATCACGCTGGATGGCGCAGAGGTTCATGCCGGGCATCTGGCCGGGGCCGTGCGCGCCCGGATGCAGGTTGTTTTCCAGGACCCCTACGGGTCTTTCAACCCACGCCACAAGGTCGGGCGGCTGGTGGCGGAACCGTTTCATCTGTTGCCGACGCCGCCGGACGACCGGCGCGCGCGGGTCGCCGAGGCGTTGCGCGCGGTCGGGATGGAACCCGGCGATCAGGACAAGTTCATTCACGAATTTTCCGGCGGGCAGCGCCAGCGCATCGCGATTGCGCGCGCCATCGTGATCCGGCCCGGACTGGTGATCCTGGACGAGGCGGTATCGGCGCTGGACGTGACGATCCGGGCGCAGGTGCTTGATCTGCTGGCCGATCTTCAGGGGCGGTTCGGGCTGAGCTATCTGTTCATCAGCCATGATCTGAGCGTGGTGCGCGCGATCACCGACCGGGTGCTGGTGATGCAGGCGGGGCGGATCGTCGAGGAAGGCAGAACTGAACAGGTGTTCAATTCTCCGGCGCATCCCTATACGCAGCAGTTGATCGCGGCGACGCCGCGGATTCCGGAGGAGTGGCTGGCGGCGTGAGGCGGTTTGGCGCGGCCCCAAGGTCTGGCATGCGAACAATGCGCTGTCATCGTCCGCGTAACCCGCGTTATCCGTCTCGTCCGGGTTCGTCCGGATCGTTGGAGAACAGTGCGATCTTGTTGCCTTGAGGATCGCGAAGGTAGCCAACATAAAAATGAGGTCCATACGCAGCGCGGAAACCCGGCTGGCCCTCGTCAAGGCCGCCTGCGGCGAGTGCCGCGGCGTGAAGGGCACGAACCTGCCTTTGATTGTGAGCCTCAAATGCGATCATGGTACCGTTCCCAGCCGAGGCCGGACGACCATCGAAGGTTGGTTTGACGTAGAAGTCCGGCAGAGCAGCAGACTGACCTGGTTGTTCGGGCAGCGCGAAGCTTAGGCCCTCGGGACCCTCTTTCAGCCCGTAATCAAGGGCTGGCAGAAAAGCAGAATAAAACCGTTTCGCGCGAGGAATGTCATCAGCACCGACGGTGACGTAAGCAATCATGCTGCGTGTTCCTTGCCGAAAGTATGGTTGTTGCAACGCGTTTTCCGCATTGTGGTAGTTCAACACATTATTCGGTTCAACAACCGCTACACGAAACGACGCGTGATCGACCATTTGGGCATATTGCGGCTGCGTCCATGTCCGCC
>JAJDOB010000284.1 GCA_022340385.1 Rhodobacter sp. | reverse complement strand
AGCAAAGACTCGGACGGAACGGACTAATTCCGGTAGGACTTTGCAAAGATCACTATCTGCGCATTGCGGTCATTCATGAGGCGCGCGGCAAAAGTCAGCTCTCCGCCGACTTCGTGTATTTTGACGCCTTGATCCCGCAAGATGGCCAGAGTGCTTTCGACCTTATGCCCGGGGTCGAGGAGAGCTTTCGCAAACGGATGCACGACGCTGGCAGCGAATATCTGGTGCCGCCGTTGTCGCCCGAGGTGATGGGAGTGACCGCGCCCGGCGACGTGGCCTGGATGCTTGATCACCTCACGCCGATGCCGATCAAGACCCACGCCGAAAAAGTCGTGGCGCCAGAAGGCAAGGCGGCTGCCATCCCGTCGAGCTACATCCGTTGCCTTCAGTTTTCGCTGGGCGCGAGTTATGCTGCATGGGCGGAGACCCAGGGCTGGCCGGTCTTCGAGATCGACACGGGACATGACGCAATGCTGACCGAGCCGGAAATCCTTGCTGACCTTATCGAGCGCGCCGTTTCGTGAGTCTGCGCAAGAACGTCTTTTGGGGCGCAAACCAGTCATTCCCTCATTTCGACTGACTGCCCTTCGACCCACGCCGGTTGATGCCGCCGCGTTTCGCGAACCGGCCATCGCGTTCCTGCCGGCAGGCGATGGAGCGATAGCAAGCCACCACGAGACCGGGTTCAGGCCCTTCGCGGCCCGGTCCGCGACACTGGCAAACTGACTGTTCTGATTTCCGGGCATTTCGGGTATCGTTGGGCCATGATCAACCTGGACAATGCCGCGTTCCGGACCATCAACCAGACCCCTCTCGCCGTTCAGGAGACGGGTCAGGGCCAACCGCTGGTGCTGGTTCACGGTGGCGTTTCGGATATGCGCACTTGGAACAATCAGGTTGCACCCTTTGCCGAACGGTTTCGGACCATCGCCTATAGCCGGCGCTATCATCTTCCGAATCCGGCCATTTCCCCGGATGTGCCGGACCCGATTCAAACCCATGTTGACGATCTCGCAGGACTGATCGAGGCGTGCGATGGCAGCCCCGCCCATGTCATCGGGCATTCCTGGGGCGGGTTGATCGTACTTCTTCTGGCGATGCAGCGGCCCGAAATCCTGCGGAGCGCTGTGCTGATCGAACCGCCGGTTGTTTCGGTGCATGTCAATGTTCCGCCGGGGATCGGCCAGATGATCCGGCTGTTCATTCGATCCCCCGGACTGGCCATCGCAATCGCGAAACTTGGCGGAGGCGCACTGGCGGCCGCGGAAAAAGCGTTTCGCGCGGGCGACGACAAGACCGCGATCGAACGTTTCGGGCGCGGCGTTCTTGGCGACCGCCGTTTCGAGGCGCTGACGCCCGAACGCTATCAGCAGGTGTGGGACAATCGCGGCGCGGATCGTGCCCAGGCGCTTTACCGTGGCTTCCCGGACCTGATGAACGCCAGTTTTGCCCGCGTTTCCCTGCCGGTATTGCTGTTGGCCGGTTCCGAAAGCCCGGCCGTGTTCCGGCTGCTGAGCGACGATCTGGCGAAACGCCTGCCCAATGCGCGAACGCAGATCATCAGCGGCGCATCCCATATGGTTCAAGAGGATGCTGCGTCGGCCTTCAATGAAGCGGTTCTGAAATTCCTTGAAACCGCCGGGTAGGGCCAAGCCTCGGGGACCGGAGTCAAAGCCGCCGTTCTACCCTGTTGCCTTTCCGCGCAGTTCATTCCGAATACCGTTTCGCGGGTTGCGGGTTGCAAACCTGCGGGAACGATCACCCTCACTTCAACTGACTGTCCTTGCTCCCGCGCCGGTTGATGCCGCCGCGTGCCTCAAACCGCCCGTCGCGTTCCTGCTGGCAGTCGACGCACAGCTTCACCCCCGGTTTCGCGTGGCGGCGCGCCTCTGGGATCGGTTCTTCGCATTCCGCGCAGTGGGTCAGGCTTTCGCCGACCGGTGCCTGACGCGCTTTCAGCCGCGCCAGTTCGTCGGAAATCGACGCCTCGATCTGTTCGTTCACAGCGCCGTCGCGCGCCCAGCCGCCTGCCATCAGTCCAGCTCGGTCCAGGGCCAGGGCTTCACCTCGCTTGCCGCCGTCTGATAGCGCGCCGCCTTTGCGATCCAGATGCCCAGCGACGTGCCGAATTCCGCCAGTTGTTCGTTCGGCGCGCCCTTGTTCAGCAGCATCAGGATGAACTGGATCAGCGTGGCCACGCCCAGCACGGTCTGCGCGATAGAGATCATCAGCGCGATCAGGATCATGTAGATCAGCCGGATCCAGATACTGTCTTTTTCCTTGGGCTCGAATTGCGGGCCGTGAATGCGGCCGTCGAGTTTGTCGTCGTCAGAGGCGGGCATGGGCGGCTCCTGCTACAGGGGTTTTTCGGCGGCAAAGGCCTTGTCGATCATGGCTTGCGTGCCGCGGCTGAATTCCAGCGGGCATGGATAGGCAGCGCCGGTGCGAATCGAATGGCCGAAGTTCTGGACCTGGTTCACATAATGATTCACATCGGGCCAGCGCTGGGTCTGGACGGTCATGCCGTCGCGTTCCAGCCGCAGTTCGGCCTGCCCGAAGACGCCGGCGTTGAACGGGCAGGTCAGGGTTATCACCCCGCTTTCGCCGTGAAACGCCATGTATTGCCGGGTAAACATCCGCATCGAGGTGACAGAGGAATACCGGAACGACGGAAAATCCGCCGTCACATGCGCCACGACATCGACGCCATTCTCGCGCCGGATGCGGGCCTGGACCGCGCCGGGTTCCTCGCCCGTCACGAAGCGGGCCGACCCGAAAGTGTAGACCCCGATATCGGGCAGGCTGCCGCCGCCGGTCTCGGGCCGGTTGCGGATGTTGTCGGTGTCGTCGCGGTTGTCATAGCTGAACACGCCGTCAACCAGCACCAGTTTGCCGATCGCACCCTGTTCGTACAGCGCCTTTGCCTGCTGCCATTGCGGGTGATGCACGATCATATACGCCTCGGCCGCCAGCAGACCGGTCCGGTCGCGCAGGGCAATCAGTTCGTCGATCTGGCCTGTCTGCATCGCGATGGGTTTCTCGCACAGCACATGCTTGCCAGCCTGCAATGCCTTTTTCGCCCATTCGACGTGCAGATGATTGGGCAGCGGGACATAGACCGCGTCGATGGCGGGATCCGCCAGCAGCGCGTCATAGCTGTCGTGCAGGCGCAGATCGGGCTGAAACGCCTGAAAACCCGCGGCCTTTTCGGGTGAGCTGGTGGCCAGCGCCGCCAGCCTGGCCCCTTTCGCGGCATGGATCGCGGGCGCCATATGTTCCCGGGCGAATTGCGCGGCCCCAAGAACGCCCCAGCGTATCGGATCGGACATGTGGATTCCCTTACATTTCATGCGCCCACAGCCTAGCGCGCCTGTCGGTCCTTGCAATCGGAATTGCGGCCAGACGAAAGAACCCGCGGCCTTGCGGGCCGCGGGTTCCGGGGAGCAAGCCGGAAAATGCCGGCCCTGAATGGGTATCTGGCGATGCGGTTCAGGCGGTGGCCATCATGCCTTTCTTGCTGGCCAGTTCCTTCATCCGCTTTTGCAGCTTTTCAAACGCGCGCACCTCGATCTGGCGGATACGTTCGCGGCTGACGTTATACTGGCTGCTGAGCTCTTCCAGGGTGACGGCCTGATCCTGCAACCGGCGCTGGGTCAGGATATCCTGCTCGCGCTCGTTCAGCACGCTCAGCGCCTCGGCCAGCAATTCGCGGCGAACGTTCAACTCGTCGCGTTTCTCGTAGTCGCCGGCCTGATCGGCGTCTTCGTCTTCCAGCCAATCCTGCCACTGCATGGTGCCGTCTTCGCCGCCCACCATCGCATTCAGGCTGGCATCGCCGCCCGACATGCGCCGGTTCATCGAAATGACCTCGTCTTCGGTCACGCCCAGATCGGCGGCGATTTTCTTGACCTTGTCGGGGTGCAGGTCGCCCTCTTCCAGCGCGCCGATGCGGGCCTTTGCCTTGCGCAGGTTGAAGAACAGCTTCTTCTGGGCGCTGGTGGTGCCCAGTTTCACCATCGACCAGGATCGCAGGACATATTCCTGGATCGAGGCGCGGATCCACCACATCGCATAGGTCGCCAGCCGGAAACCCTTTTCGGGGTCGAATTTCTTGACTGCCTGCATCAGGCCGACATTCGCCTCCGAGATCACCTCGGCCTGGGGCAATCCGTAGCCGCGATAGCCCATGGCGATTTTTGCGGCGAGCCGCAGATGGCTGGTCACAAGCTTATGCGCCGCGCCGGTGTCTTCGCGTTCGACCCAGGCCTTGGCCAGCATGTATTCCTCTTCGGGTTCCAGCATCGGAAACTTGCGGATTTCCTGCAGATACCGGTTCAGCCCCTGTTCTGGCGATGGGGCGGGAAGATTTGCATAAGTGCTCATATGGTCCCTCACAAGCTCGATGTATCGAGCGTTAACATCCATTTAATATCGCGCCTGATGCCTTTCAAGGCTGCACATTTCATCTTTCGTTAAACGCGAGATGTGGTTGTTTCCGTCGCAATTCCACAAATGACATGAAATCTCACGCCGATGTGTCGGTTTGTAATCCGCGCAAGGCAGCGATCAGATCGGCCATATCGGGCGGTATCTGCGCGGAAAACCTTAAGAATTCCTTACTCACCGGGTGTTCAAACCCGAGTTTTGCAGCATGAAGCGCCTGGCGGGGAAAATTCGTCGCCGCCAACGCGGCGGCCTCTCCCACCGACTTGACCGGCAGTTTTCGCCGCCCGCCATAGGTCGGATCTCCGATCAGCCCGTGCCCGGCATGCGCCAAATGCACCCGAATCTGGTGAGTACGCCCGGTTTCCAGCCAGCAGTCCATCAATGCTGCGGCCGCGGGCGTGCCAAAGCGTTCCACCACGCGCGCCCGCGTCACGGCGTGGCGGCCGCCCTGGAACAGGACCGCCTGCTTTTGCCGGTCGGTCTTGTGGCGCGCCAGTTGCGTGGTCAGGCGCAGGATATTGCCGTCCTCGAAACTGGCGCCCCTGATGCCGCGCAGACGCGGGTCGGCGGCATCGGGCGCGCCGTAGACCACCGCCGAATAGACCCGCTCGACGCTGTGGGCCTCGAATTGCGCGGCCAGCCCGTGATGCGCACGGTCGGATTTCGCCACAACCAGCAGGCCGCTGGTGTCCTTGTCGATACGGTGCACGATGCCGGGGCGTTTTTCGCCACCGACGCCCGACAGGTCATCGCCGCAATGGGCCAGCAGCGCGTTGACCAGCGTACCGGACGGAGAGCCCGGCGCGGGATGCACGACCATGCCGGCAGGTTTGTTGATCACGATCAGGTCGCTGTCCTCGAACACCACGTCCAGCGCGATCTGCTCTGCCAACATATGGCTCTCGGCCGCCACCGGCACGTGGATCTCGAATATATCGCCTTCCGCGACCCTGGCCTTGGCATCCGTCGCGGCCACGCCATCGCGCAGCACCGCGCCTTCGGCCAGCAGCCGGGCAAGGCGCGACCGGCTGAGGTTCGCGTCCGCTGGCACGTCGCGCGCCAATGCCTTATCAAGGCGCGGCGGCGGGTCGGCGGCGATCTGCACCAGAATGCGAGAGGCAGGCATGCAAGAGGCTCCGGAAGTCGAGGAAGTCAGGTCGCTGAAATATCTGCGCTGGCTGGTGACGGTGCTGACCACGGTGATGATCGTGGGCTTCATAGTGCTGATCGGGTTTCTTGTCACCCGCTTCCCGACCGCGCCGTCGCTGGCGCTGCCCGACGCGATCACCCTGCCCGACGGCGCCGACGCCCTGGCCTTTACCCAGGCCGCGCGCTGGTATGCCGTGGTGACGACCGACGACCGCATTTTGATCTACGACCGCGCGACCGGCACGCTGCAACAGTCGGTGACGGTGAATTTCGCAGAGAAATGACGTGGTTAACGGGATGGTAACCCTGTTTGGGCTATGACGGGGCATTCAAGCCATGATCACTGCGAGTTTTTCATATGCCCCGAATACAACAAGACCCCGGCCAGCAGGCAAATTCGGCCGATCCCCTGATTCATCCCGCCATTGACCCGCAAATCCTGATGATTTCGGCCATTACGGTCGTTCTGGTCGCATCGGGGTATTTCGGCCTGGTGTAACGCGCGACCCGAAAGCCGGGAACCGGATTGCGCTTTAGCGTCCAGAGCGCAATCCGAAAAGTGGGAACCGGTTTTCGAAATGAATTGCACGCAAAAGACAGAAGGCTATAGCGGCCCCACCGATTCACATTGAAAGGACGCCGCTTTAGCTTCCCAGCTTCGACAGCTTTTCCTGCAACTCGGCCAACTGCTTTTTGATCGCGTCGAGGTCTTCGGTTTTCTTGCCTTTGTCCCCGGTCGCGGATTCATCGGCTGCACCGCTCCAGCCACCGGTCATCGCCTTCATGAACGCGTCCTGCTGGGCCTTCATCGCCTCGTATCCCGGCATCGCCGTCATCGGGTTGGCGAAATTCTCTATGATCTTCGACTGGCCGTTGCGCAGCATGTCGAAGGACGCGGCAAGGAACTGCGGCACGACGGACTGCACCTCGGTGGTGTAGCTGCGCACCAGGTCCGTCAGGACGTTGATCGGCAGCACGCTTTGCCCCTGGCTTTCATTGTCCGCGATGATCTGCAGAAGATATTGCCGGGTCAGATCGTCGCCAGATTTCAGGTCGATGATCTGCACTTCCCGCCCCATGCGGATGAATTTCGAGATGTCATCCAGGGTTACGTAGTCGCTGGTCTCTGTATTATAAAGCCTGCGGCTGGCGTAGCGCTTGATCAACAGCGGCGCATTGGAATCAGCCATATAGGTTCCTCCCATTCGGCGGTGCAGCGAAAGCATACTGCGACGCGGCACAAAATAAAAGGGCGGGCATAAAGCCCGCCCAGTTCAACACACCAACAGGGAGGAGTTAGTGGTTCAAATCGAACTTACTTGACCGAAGAGGTCGCTTTTTTCGCGGCAGCGGTCACGTCAGCAGTTGCTTTCTTGACGGCGGCGGAAGCGTCTTCGGTGATGTCTTTGCCGGCAGCCATCATCAGCTCGACCGTTTCCATCTGAACCTTTTTGGCGACTTCGGCGAAGGCAGCCATGGTTTCAGCAGCCATTTCGGCCTGCAGCGAGGCGAAATCGGTCAGTGCTTTGGTGTAGTCGGCCGGATCTTCCTTGACCGCGGTGACATCGGCAACTTTGGCCAGCGTCTCTTTGGTCCATTTGGTCGAGATTTCGGTCGACTTGTCAGCCGCAGCCAGCGCAACGCGCGACATTTTCTCGGACAGGGTCGCCTGGGTTTTGAAAGCGTCCTGCATCGCGGACATATCGATCGGGAACGCGCCCATCATGTCTTTCATCATCTTGCTGTAGTCTTGGGTCTTCGCAGCCATGTCATTCACTCCAGTTGCGCCGCATTGGCGCGTTTGTTTCTCTGGAATGAATATGCATGCTGCAGCGCGGCATTTCAAGTTTTTTTTCTGCACTGCAGCATATTTTTTACATCGTACTGATTTTATACGTCTTTTGACGCCAGCACATATGTCCCGGGCGCGGCGCACAGGATCGGATGGTCCGAATCGCCGACCTCGCGTGCCGGAATCTGCTCGCCTGACGCCTTTGCCACCCATTCGCCCCAGCGCGGCCACCAGCTGCCTTCGTGAAAATCCGCGCCCTCGCGCCAGTCTTCGTGGGTCAGGCCCATTTCGTCGTTGGTGTAGTGCCCGTATTTCTTTTTCGTCGGCGGGTTGATGATGCCCGCGATATGACCCGATTCCGACAGGATGAAGGTCTTGTCGGTGCTGCCCATCTGCGACACGCCGTTGAAACTGGCCACCCAGGCAGAGATATGATCGGTCTCGCAGGCCACCGCGCACAGCGGCACGCGCACGTCCGTGATCGACAGTTTCTCTCCCAGCAGGTCGATACCACCATCGGCAAAGCGGTTGTTGCGGCACAAATCCTGCAGGTATTCGATGGCCATGCGTCCGGGCAGGTTGGTCGAATCGCCATTCCAGTACAGCAGATCGAACGCCGGCGGCGCCTGCCCCATCATGTAGCTGCGGATCGCCGGACCATAGATAAGGTCATTGGCGCGCAGGTAGCTGAACGTGCGGCTCATGAAAAACGAATCGAGATAGCCGTGATCGCGCGCCTCGCGCTCGATGCCGTCCATGAAATCATCGGTCAGGAACGGCGTGAATTCGCCCTGGTCCGAGAAATCGCTGAGCATGGTAAAGAAGGTCGCCGATTTGACCGATTTGTCCTTCTTCTTGTGCAGATAGGCCAGCGCCATCGACAGCGTGGTGCCGGCGATGCAATAGCCCACCGTGTTCACCTGCTTTTCGCCGGTGATCTTTTTGACCTCGTCGATCGCGGTCAGGAACCCCTCTTCGATATAGGTGTCGATACCGACATCGGCATAATCGCCGTCGGGGTTCTTCCAACTGACCATGAACAGCGCAAAGCCCTGTTCCACCAGCCATTTGATCAGCGAATTCTGAGGCTTGAGGTCCATGATGTAGAATTTGTTGATCCAGGGCGGAAAGATCACCAGCGGCGTCTTGTACACCGTTTCGGTTTTCGGCGCGTATTGGATCAGTTCGAACATGCGGTTGCGGAAGACAACGCTGCCCTCGGTGGTGGCAATGTTCTTGCCCACGGTAAAGGCGTTCTTGTCGGCAAGCGTGACCTGAATATCGCCTTCGTTGGTCTCGATATCGCGCACCAGGTTTTCAAGCCCGGCCACCAGGCTTTGACCATCGGTTTCCACGGCCAGCGCCAGCGCATCGGGGTTGGTGCCCAGGAAATTGGTCGGCGCGAACATGTCGAGGATCTGGCGCGAGAAGAATTCGATCCGCTGCCGGTCACGCGGTTCCAGCCCGTCAAGTTCCTGCACCGCGTTTTCGACGGATTGCGCGTTCAGCAGGTACTGTTGCTTGATGAAATTGAAGAACGGATGCGTCTGCCACATCGGGTTCGAAAACCGCTTGTCTTCGGGAGTTTCATCCGCAGCCGCCTCGGGCGCCTCGAAGGCACCCTGCGCCAGCGCCTGCTGCGCGGCGATGAAATGTTCCAGCGTCTTGCCCCAGTATGACACCTGGGTTTCCAGCATCTTCGCCGGATTCGCCATTATCTCTGACACATAGGCGGTCGCCGCCTTTGCGTACAAGTCCTGGCTGGGGCCCTGCAACTTCGGGTCGACCTGGCGTTTCTGCGCCAGCGCCACAACCAGGCGTTGCGACAATTGCTCGATCTTGGCCAAATTGTTGTTTAATTGATCAAGATTCTGGCCTGTGGCGCTTTGGTCCGTTGTCATCTGTAAAAATCCGTTTACTTTGCACCTGCAGCATATCGTCATTTTGCCCGCTTGGGAATCCCGACGTGTGAAACTGCATAAATAATATGAGGGGCAGCTTGAATGCGGTATATGGCCACCTATGACATGATGGAAACGATGCGCACCACCAATCAATGGCTGGGCGCCACGGCACAGGCGATGGGCTCGTACCCGGCGACCGGCCTGTTTCCAAATCCGTTCTTCCAGATGGTTGCGGCCTGGGGCGAGGTTACGGAGCGCACGTTTTCGAGGATGGTGACCAAACCGGACTGGGGCATAAGCACCGTGGTGGGCGAAGACGGACGCGATCATGTTGTCGAGGTCCAGCCGGTTCTGAGCCGGCCGTTCGGTGACCTGCTGCATTTCAAGGTACTGGGCCGTCCGGCCATGGCGCGCCGCATCCTGCTGGTCGCGCCGATGTCGGGGCACTATGCAACGCTGCTGCGGTCGACCGTGACCAGCCTGCTGCCCGACTCGGAGGTCTATATCACCGACTGGCACAATGCGCGCGACATTCCGGGCAGCGCCGGCAAGTTCGACGTCGAGGACTATACCCTTTACCTGGTGGATTTCATGCGTGCGCTGGGGGCGGACACACATCTGATCGCGGTCTGTCAGCCGGCCCCGCTGGCGCTGGCGGCCACCGCCTATCTGGCAGAGCACGACCCGGATGCACAGCCGCGCAGCCTGACCCTGATCGGCGGCCCGATCGACCCGGACGCCGCCGCCACCGACGTGACCGATTTCGGTCGCCGCGTGACCATGGGCCAGCTTGAAGGGCTTGCCGTTCAGCGTGTCGGGTTCAAATATGCCGGCGCGGGCCGGATGGTCTATCCGGGGCTGATGCAACTGGCGGGCTTCATGTCGATGAATGCCGAACGCCACGGCAAGGCATTTTCGGAACAGGTCTTGCGCGTTGCCAAGGGCGAAGCCGGCGACCACGACAAGCACAACCGGTTCTACGACGAATATCTGGCGGTGATGGACATGACGGCGGAATTCTATCTGTCGACGGTCGAGCGGATCTTCAAATCCCGGGAAATCGCGCGCAACGAATTTGTCGTCGACGGCAAGCAAGTTGATATTGGCGCGATCACAGAGGTCGCGGTTCACATCGTCGAAGGCGAGAAAGACGATATCAGCGCACCGGGCCAGTGCCTGGCCGCGCTCGACCTGCTGACCGGCCTGGCGGACAGCAAAAAGACCAGCCACCTGGAACCCGGTGCCGGGCATTACGGCATTTTCGCGGGCAAGTCCTGGCGCAACAATATCCGGCCGCTGGTTCTGGATTTCATCGACAGCAACGCGACGCCGACAGCCGCCAACCGCCCGAAAGAGCCGGCGAAAGCCAAGCCTATTGCGGCGACAACAGCCAGCCGCGCAGCAAATCAGTAACCCGCCCGGGCTGTTCCAGCGGCGGCAGATGCCCGGCGTCGTCGATGATTTCCAGCCGCGCGTTGGGCATCAGATGCGCCATGAATTCGTGCCGCCGGATCGGGCACAGCGTATCGTGCTCGCCGCAGACGATCAGCGCCGGCGTCTTTGACTTGCGCAGGGTGCTTTGCTGGTCGGGGCGGCGCTGCAGGGCGCGTGACTGGCGCACAAAGACATCCGGCCCCAAATCCAGCGCCATGTCCATCACCGTGTTCAACACCTCGATACGTCCAGAGCCGGGCGCCAGGTAGTTCGGTTTCATCTCGTCACGCATGATCTCGGCAAGCCGGCCGGCGCGTGCGCCCACGATCTGCGGCTCGCGGGCGGCTGCGACATTGGGCATCTCGGCCTGACAGTTGGTGTCCATCAGCGCCAGCCTGCTGATTCTTGCCGGCGCGATGCGCAGCACTTCCATCGCAACGATGCCACCCATCGACAGCCCCGCCAGCGCGCAGCGGTCGGGCAGCGCCGCCGCGACGTTGCGCGCGATCTCTTCAACCGTATCGCCCTGGGTGATCGGAGCGACCTGAACCGAGAATTCCGAGGACAGCGCGATGATCTGCGGGAGGAACAGCCGGGCATCGCACATCATGCCCGGCAACAGAACCAAGGGGTCGGTCATTTGCGATTCAAAGCCTTTCGGATGCCAGTTTCGCGCCCGCCGCAAGCGCGGCCAGTTTCGCATAGGCGATGTCGGGATCGACCGCCCCGAACCCGGCAAACGTGCCAAAGCCGCAGTCGGATCCGGCGATCACCCGGTCCGCCCCGACGATATCGACGAATCGTTCCAGCCGCTGCGCCACAAGTTCCGGATGCTCGACGAAATTGGTGGTGGTGTCGACCACACCGGGGATCAGAATCCGGTCATCTGGGATCTCGCACCTGCGGTCCCGGAACACTGTCCATTCATGTGCGTGGCGCGGGTTCGAGGTTTCGAACAGCAGGTGACGGGCGCGGGTCTTCATCAGCGTGCCGAACACCTTGTCCATGTCGATGTCGCAGACATGCGGGCCCTCGTAATTGCCCCAGCAGATATGCACCCGCACCCGCGCCGGGTCGATACCGTCCAGCGCGTGGTTCAACGCCTCGACATGGCTTTCCGCGATCTTGACGAATTCGCTGTCGCTGAGATCGGTGAAAAGCATGTGCCGGCTAAGTGCCAGATCGGGACAGTCAAGCTGCAGGTCCAGGCCCGCGTCGACAATCGTGCGGTATTCATCGCGCATCGCGTCGGCCAGCGCCGCCAAATAGGCCTCTCTGTTCGAATAGTGCTGGTTTTGCAGAAACAGCGAGATCACGCCGGGCGATGCCGCATTCATGAATCCGCTTTTTATTCCATTGGCTTGCATCGCGGTCTTTAGGTTGGCGATGTCCTTTTCAAGTTCGCCGTGACCTTTCGATTTGACCTCTCCAACGCACATCGGGCGGGCATATTTCGGCGTGCCGCCGTCGTCCTTCAGCCGTTCCAGGAAACTTGGAAACAGCTTCAGATCGGCGGGCGCGTTGCGCGGGCTGTCACCGTCAAACCCGGTGTAGCGATCCTTGACATAGGTAGCATAGCTGATCTTCGAAGTTTCGCCATCGCTGACGATATCGATCCCCGCCGCGGCCTGTTTGCGCACGGTTTCGGCAACGCCTTCGGTCATCGCAAGATCGAAGGCCGCAAGATCGTAGGGGTCGTTCTTTTCACGCGCAAAGATGAAATCAACCACGGTCTGGCTGCGCGGCAGACTGCCCACATGGGTTGTCTTGATCATGGTGTATACTCCTGCTCGGTGGCTCGTATCAGTGGCGTTCTGGCGGGGCAATCCTAGCCCTGGTGCAACAAGATCTGTTTCCACACGGCGGTTTCGTCAAAAAGCGTGTATTCGCGGCGCAATCCCCACGGGCCGAACTCGGCGTGCGTCGCGCCCATCACATGCACATCTGCCCCGCTGGGTTCGCCAAATCCGCCCCAGCCGTCATGGCAGCCGGTCAGCGACCAGCGCACTGCGGCGCGCGGCGGCATCAGCGTGTCTTCGCGTCCGATCTGGTGGTGAATCGCAAACATGGCCGACGGGAACGCCGCACGCAGCGGCAGCCAGAACCTGTCAGCCGCGTCCCGGCCATGCCCGGTGACGCCACCGGCGTATTCAAGGTGGCAGGCGCGGTCATATTCGCCACCGATCACCGAGAATTCCGCCTGCATCATCCGCGTCAGGATATCGGCGAGCCTTGCGCCCCATTCATTGTCATTGCCACGTCCAAGATAGGGCCCGTCGCGATCGGTTTCGGGGCACAGCGGCCGGCTGGCCCGGTCTGGTCCGCCTTCGCGTTCGATCAGCGCACGGGTCCAGGCCTGCGGATCCTGCCCGATCTGGCGCACGACCGCGCCATTGTCGCGGATCAGCCATTCATCGCTGATCATGTTGTCCCGGGCATAACAGTCGGCAATCGCGCGGCTGCCGATCCGCGCGCTGCTGGCAGGGCCGAACGCACCCGATCCGGCATGTGTGGCGGTCGAGTATATCCGGTGCGACGACAGCATGCCGGTGTCGGGATCTCCGGACCAGATCACATCTTCGGCCAGCAACTGGCGGTCGGGAAATTCGTTGATCGTGGCCAGCGTCGCGACGGTCATGCCGGTTTCGCCAAAGGAAATGCCGGCTGGCGTGCGCACAACGACCTGCGGATGGTAATAGTCTTTCATGCGCGCGCCGACACCGCGATCTTCCCAAATTTCCTTTGTTATATCAATGATATAAGATGGAAAATCCGCGAACTTCCTGTCAAAGCCCTTCATTGCTGCCCCTTTGGTTTTCGTGCCGATCCGCGCTGGATCAATGCGCCCTCGATCCTGATCTTTTCCGGTGCCAGATCCGGGTTTTCGATTCGGGCAAGCAGCGTCGCCACCGTCGCCTCGACCATCCGCCCCGAGGGCTGGCGCAATGTCGTCAGGTCATAGGCCGGCCAGGCCGCCATCGCCACATCGTCATACCCCACGACCGAAACATCGTCCGGCACGTTCAGCCCCAGCGGGCCGCGCAACGCATCCAGAACACCAAAGGCCATGTGGTCATTGCCCACGAAAATCGCATCCGGCCGGGCCGTGCGCCAGATCTGCATCGCCGCGTCCGCCGCGATGTCGCGCCGGTATTTGCCGTCGATTTCGGCGACGACCCGCTGCCCCGCCGCGGCCAGCCCGGCATGAAACCCGCGGGTACGGTCGCGCCCGGTCGAAGACTCCTGCCAGCCGCTGATATGGGCGATCCTGCGATGCCCGCCCGCAAGCAGAAACCCGGCAATCCGCTGCCCGCCCGCAACATTGTCAGAGGTGACCTCTGACAGGCCGGCATCGTCCTGCCCCCGGTTGAACAACACGATCGGGATGTCCGCCGCGGCACATTGAACGGCCAGCCCGTCGGACATGGAAACCGAGGCGGCGATGATGCCATCCACCTGATAATCCAGCATTTCCTCTATCACCTTGTCGGCGTCGCCGTCGCGATCCGACAGGGTGAATATCAGGATGTGATAGCCCCGCGCCTGCAACACGTTCGACAGGCGCTCCAACGCGTCGGGGTAGAACTGGTTTTCCAGATAGGCCACCACCAGCCCGATGATCCGGCTGCGCCCGGTGATCAGCGAGCGTGCCAGCACGTTGGGACGATACCCCAGTTCCGCCGCCGCCGCGCGCACCCGTTGCGCCGTGGTTTCAGACGCCGAAGCGCCCGAGAACACCCGGCTGACCGCCGACTGGCTGACCCCGGCGCGCTGTGCGACCTGCTGGCTGGTGATGCGCGTCCTTGCCATCAATCCGCGGTCCAGCCGCCATCGACCATCAGCGCGCTGCCGGTGACCATGGCCGAGGCGTCAGAGGCCAGAAAGACCACCGCGCCCATGATATCCTCGACCTCTGCGGGGCGATCGAGCTTTATCATCGACATGATCCAGGCGCGCTTTGCGGGATCCTGAAAGCTGGGCTCGGTGAATGCGGTGCGCACGAAGGTCGGACAGATCGTGTTGATCCGGATGCCGGATTTGCCCCATTCCACCGCCATCGCCTTGGTGAAGCCCTCGACCCCGTGCTTGGTGCCGCAATAGACGGCACGCTCTATGCCGCCGACATGCCCCATCTGGCTGGAGATCTGGATGATGGAGCCGCCGTTCTTCATGCCCTTCGCCGCCTCCTGCGCCAGAAAATACGCGGCCCTGAAATTCACCGCCGTCACCGCGTCGAAATCCTCGGCGGTGGTGGTCAGCGCCGAGGAATGCCGCGCCAGACCGGCGGAATTGACCACGACATCGAAAGGGCCGTGATCGGCGAAAAACCGGCGCATCGCGTCCAGATCGGTGACATCCAGTGCATGACCTTCGGCCTGCATCCCGGCGTTCCGCATTTCCGCGACAGCCGAAGCCAGTTCGTCCTGGCCCCGTGCGGCCAGAACCACCTTTGCCCCGGCCTCTGCCAGGGCCACGGCACATCCCAGACCGATGCCCCGGGATCCGCCGGTGACCAGCGCGCGGCGCCCGTCGAGGCGGAACGAAGGTGTTCTGGGCAGGCTCATGTGGGATCTCCGGTGGGGATTTCAGGATATGCGATGCCGCGAAACGGCGGAAAATCGCGGTAGCGCCGGCTGCGATCCGGGTCGGGCATCATCCCCGGTTTCATCAATGTGCCCTTGGGGCGCGCATAGCTGAGGATGCGTTGCCGGCGGGCATCCTCGCGCCAGGTCAGGTTGAAGGCGGCATTTTTGGGAAAGACGTAAATCTCTTGAAAATCAAGGTGATCGAACAGCCACCAGGCAAGATCGCGCCAGTCCCGCCCGGCGTTGTACTGTGCGGCGAACCAGGGGATTCCGACCGTGACACAGGCCCCCATCCGGCCCTTGCCGTCACGCTTGTCCCAGATGTGATGGGCGTAATTGGCCTCGTTGCGGGCGCATTTCTGCGGTTTTGCCCGGGTGGCACCGAAATGATTCATCACCGGGTTGCGATAGCCCGAGCGGATGTCGATCGGGCCGAAGGTCTCGACCAACGGGTCCAGCAGGTTTTCGGCCAGCTTGCGCCCCGCCGCCAGCGCCAGATCGGGATCGTCGGGATAGTTCGAGATCTCGAAGAAATTGCCGATCTCGCTGTGCATGAAATTGCGCATCTCGAAATATCGCGACAGGCGCTGGCGCCCCAGTTCTTCCAGCCCGGTATAGCTGCCCGGTCGTCTCATGCCCCGTTCCACTGGAATTCGCCATTCGGCCCGAGGGCCGAGAACGGGTTATGCGCAATTTCCCAGACATGTCCGTCGGGATCGGCGAAATAGGCGATATGGCCGCCCCAGAAAATGTCATGCGGGGGTTTGATGGCGCGCGCGCCGGCCTTCAGCGCCGCCTGGTACAGCGGCGCGACATCTTCCTTTGCGGCCAGGTTGTGCGACAATGTGATGCCGGAAAACCCTGTGATATCATATTCTTCCAGGTCCATATCCGCCGCCAGCGCGGCGCGCGGATACAGCCCCAGAGTTTGCCCGATCAGATCGAAAGCCACCACCCCGTCGGGGCTGTCGGCCTGTTTCCAGCCCAGTGCCTTGTAGAACGCTGTCGCGCGCTCCAGATCGGCCACGGCCAATGTGATCAGGCTTATCCGCTGGTCCATACGGTCAACTCCTTCATCCGTGCGAATACGTCGACGCCAATCTGATCGTAGACGCTGAGCAGGTCCACCAAAACCCAGTTTTCGCGGATCAGCCCGGCTTCGAGCCGCCAGAAATCGAGGCTGCGCATTTCGATCACCTGCCCGGTCGGCGCGATGCCCAGCCAGCCGCCGCCGCTGAGGGTCTGTTTCATGTTCGGCCAGCCGGTGACGCCAACGTAATGTCCCTGTGCAATGAAATGCGCCCGGACATCACCGGATCGCTGCCCGCGGTCCGGCATCGCCGACAGAAACGGAATCTGGTGGTCGCGGCGAAACCCGGCAATGCCGCGCGTGGTGCCAATGCCAGCGGGGCCGTACCACATGAAATTCGGATGCCAGAAATGTTCCAGCCGCATCACCTGTGGTCCGCCCTGTGACGGGTGGCGCGACAAATGTGAAATCATGTCAATGACATGCGCCACAGATGCCGCCGTTGGTGCGGGGTCGTGCGGGCCCAGTCCATCCTGCGTTGCCGGTCCCGGCACGAACCCGTCGCGCCCAAGCCCGGGGCCCAGCGGCCAGACGCCCGCCTGCATCATCACCTCGGGTATGTCCCAGATCGCCTGCATTTCGACGACACGCTCGCCCTCGATGCGAAAGAACTCGTGAAAGCGCATATGCGCTGCCCGGCCCGTCGGCGGAATGTTCAGGAACGGGGCCGAAAACGTGCCGACATAGGCGCCGCAACACCCGACCCAAAACGCGCCATCGGCGTCGTGCCCCCCGATCACGATATGCTCGCGGCGTTCCAGATCGGGCCACGCGTCCAGTAGCGCCGACACGGAAGACCAGAACCCCGCACCGCCCGCCGAGGTTTCGAACGGAAAGCACAGCCGCACCACCGCATCCGGTGCAAAGGCCTGCCCGACAGGTGCACGCGCCGAAGCGGCGTCGCGATAAAGCGCGGCGCGCATCGCACTCAGGGTCGCCGGCCCGCTCATCCGATCACCTGTCGGTCGCGTCCAGACATCGCCGCAAAGGGCATTCGTCCGGCCCCTATTCGGCCGCGTCGCGGTAGGGCGCGGCCTGGCCATAGGGGATATTCAGCCCGCCATAGCGGCGCACCCGCAGATTGCATTGTTCGGCATGGCCGACAAAGCCTTCGAGCATGCAAAGCCGCGAACCGTATTCGCCGATCATGGTCGCGGCCTCGTCGGTCAGAACTTTTTGGTAACTGTGTGTTTTCAGAAACTTGCCCACCCAAAGCCCGCCGGTATAGCGCCCGGCCTTCTTGGTGGGCAGCGTGTGGTTGGTGCCGATTACCTTGTCGCCGTTGGCGACATTGGTGCGCGGCCCCAGAAACAGCGCGCCATAGCTGGTCATGTTCTGCAGGAACCAGTCGTCGCGGTCGGTCATCACCTGCACATGCTCGCTGGCGATCTGTTCGGACATGGCCAGCATCTCGGCGTGGTCGGCGCACAGGATCACCTCGCCATAATCCTGCCAGCTGGTACGCGCGGTTTCCGCGGTCGGCAGGATCGCCAGCAGGCGGTCGATCTCTGCCAACGTCGCTTCGGCCAGTTTGCGCGAATTGGTGATCAGCACAGCGGGCGAGTTGTAGCCGTGTTCGGCCTGCCCCAGCAGATCGGTCGCGCAGATCTCTCCATCCACCGTGTCGTCGGCGATGACGCAGGTTTCGGTCGGCCCGGCGAACAGATCAATGCCGACGCGGCCGAACAGCTGCCGCTTGGCTTCGGCGACAAAGGCATTGCCCGGGCCGACCAGCATGTCGCAGGGCTCTATGGTCTCGGTGCCCAGCGCCATCGCGCCCACCGCCTGAACGCCGCCCAGCACCAGAATTTCATCGGCCCCGCCCTCTGCCATCGCCGCGACAATCGCGGGATGCGGTGCGCCGTTCACCGGCGGGGCGCTGGCGACGATCCGTTTGACGCCCGCGACCTTGGCAGTGATCACCGACATATGCGCGCTGGCCACCATCGGGAACTTGCCGCCCGGCACATAGCAGCCCACGGAATTGACCGGGATATTGCGATGGCCAAGGATCACGCCCGGCAGGGTTTCGACCTCGACATCGCGCATCGAATCCCGCTGCACCTGCGCGAAATTGCGAATCTGGGTCTGGGCGAAACGGATATCCGCCATCTCGCGGGTGGTGACCTTCTGTTTGGCCGCCTCGATCTCTGACGCGGTGAGGCGAAACGCGGGCGGGTCGTAATTGTCGAATTTGGCCGACAGCGCATGCACCGCCGCATCGCCGCGCGCGCTGATATCGGCAAGAATGCCTTCGACTATGGCGCGCACCTTGGCGTCGTCTTCGGCGCGCTCTGCCTCTGGTTTGCCGCGTTTTAGATATTCTGCCATTCCATCCTCCCAGATCCGGTTTGGTCGGCAGAATACCGGGTTGGCGCATCGGCTCAACCGATTCGTGCATACGTTTGCAAATTCAGGCCGACAGAACGTCCGTTACGCTTGCCTCGATCAGCGCCAGACATTCGGGCGTCGAAAACCGGTGATCGGCCCCCTTGACCAGCGTCAGGCGGATGTCATTGCCGCTGGCATGTTCCAGCAGGCGCAACGCAACCGCAGTATCGACATCGGCGTCATCCGTGCCCTGCAACAGCCGCGTCGGGAAGGGCAATGCAAGCGGCGTGCGCAACACCAGGTTTTCGCGCCCGTCCTCGATCAGTTTGCGGGTGATGATATAGGGCTCATCGGAATAGTCCGACGGCAGCGCGACCTGTCCGTCCCGCGCCAGTTGCGATTTCTGCGCGGCGCTGAAATTCGCCCACATGCTGTCTTCGGTAAAATCCGGGGCGGCCGCAATTCCGACCAGGCCGCTTATCCTGCCCGGCAACTTCGCAACCAGGTTCAGCGATATCCAGCCGCCCATCGACGAGCCGACCAGCACGACCGGTCCCTCGACCAGCGCCGTAATCGTGTGAAACGCGTCCATCGTCCAGTCGCCGATACAGCCATCGAGGAAATCGCCGGAACTTTCGCCGTGACCCGAATAATCAAGCCGCAGAAAGCCGCGCCCCTGGCCGCGCGCCCAGGATTCAAGATGGATGGCCTTGGTGCCTTCCATGTCAGACCGGAACCCGCCCAGAAACACCACGCAGGCGCCGGCCCCCGGCGTCAGGTGATAGGCGATCTGCCTTTTGTCGGGCGTCTGGATAACCGATGGCCCAGCCATGCTTTCCCCCCTGGTTTTCAGAAGAATTGCCACAGATCGCGCACGACATCCACGGCCCGGAGCGTGTGTGGATGCCCCCTGTTTGGCAAGCGTTTTCTGCAAAGTCTTGGCGGGGTCTTCGATCGGACGTGTGTCAGGCCTCTGAGCGTGGCCTTTTATGACGCCACGGGCCGGTATGCTGTTCGGAAAGCTGGGCTCACATCGGTTCAGAGAGCTGCAAGCGCTCGAGCCCCGGGTCTGAGTGTCCCTGCCTTGAACTTCGAAGTCCTTGTCGCCTACTCCTCGTCGATCGCTCACCCCGGCCTTGCGGCCATGTCGTGCCTTTTTCCCACGTTCGGGGGTCAGGTCACGCCATCCGATAATCTTCCTGTTTCGTCGTTACGGCCCAGATCATGCGGGCCATCTTGTTCGCCAGCGCAACGGCCGCAACCATTTTCGGCTTACGAGCCACAAGTGCGGCCAGCCAGCGGTTTTCACTGCCGCCTTTGCGAACCACCCAGCGGATCACACTCATAGCGCCAACGATCAGAAGGCGGCGGATATCTGTTTGACCCATTTTGCTGACAGACCCCAGCCTGGCCTTGCCGCCGGTGGACCGTTGTCGTGGCACTAGCCCGAGCCAGGCCGCGAAGTTGCGCCCACTGTCGAAAGTGTCGAGATCGGGCGCAAATGCCGCCACGGCTCCGGCGGTGACGGGACCTATCCCCGGGATTGTACAAAGTCGGCGCAGGCATGCGTCCGTCTTCGTTGCCACCTCCAACTCACTCGCCAGTCGTTCGATCACTTCGGTAAGCCGCGCGATTTGTTCAACATAGACCGCCCCCATTTCCCGGACCGGGTCTGGCAGATCGCTGGCCTCATTCGTCAGAGCGTTCTCGAGGAGCTTCAGACTCGCTGGTCCCTTCGGTGCCACCACCCCGAATTCGGCAAGATGGCCGCGCAGTGCGTTGATGAGCTGCGTACGTTGCCGAACCAGGCATTGGTGCGTGCGGAATGCGACCGCGCGGCCCTGAGTCTCCGCGCTCTTGACCGCCACGAAGCGCATGGTCGGCCGCAAAGCCGCCTCCGCGATCGCCTCTGCATCGGCGCGGTCATTCTTCTGACGCTTGACGAACGGCTTTACATAGGCTGCCGGGACGAGCCGCACTTCGTGGCCATGGCGTTGCGCCACACGACCCCAGTGATGCGATGTTGCGCACGCTTCCATTGCCACAATGCAGGCAGGTTGCTCGGCCAGAAGCGCGGCCAACCGCGTACGTGAAAGCGCGCGATTGTAAAGAACCGCCCCATCCTGCGCGACCGCGCAAACTTGAAAGCTGCCTTTTGCCAAGTC
>JAJDOB010000280.1 GCA_022340385.1 Rhodobacter sp. | reverse complement strand
CTCGACGCCCTGTTCGCGGAGGTCGCGCAGGGCCAGCACTCCAAGGCGTTTGGACAGCGCCTCGCCCTGCGGCCCGGTCAGCAGCGAATGATGCGCGAAGGCGGGCACCGCACCGCCCAGCGCCTGGATGATCTGGATCTGTGTCGCGGTGTTGGTGACGTGATCCGACCCGCGCACGATATTGGTCACACCCATCTCGGTATCATCGACCACCGAGGCCAGCGTATAAAGCACCTGCCCGTCTCCGCGGATCAGCACCGGGTCGCTGACGGATGCCGCATCAATCGAGATATCGCCAAGGATGCCGTCGGTCCATTCAATGCGCTGCTGATCCAGCTTGAAGCGCCACACGCCCTGCCCGCGCTCTGCGCGCAAGGCATCCCTCTCGGCCTCTGACAGCGCCAGCGCGGCGCGATCGTAAACCGGCGGACGCCCCATGTTCAGCTGCTTCTTGCGCTTCAGGTCCAGTTCGGTCGGCGTTTCGAACGCCTCGTAGAACCGGCCGGCCGCGCGCAGCGCATCGGCGGCGGCGGCATAGCGGTCAAGCCGGGCCGACTGCCGCTCTACCCGGTCCCATGTCAGGCCCAGCCATTCGAGATCCTCCATGATCCCTTCGGCATATTCCTGTTTGCTGCGCTCGGGATCGGTATCGTCCAGCCGCAGGATGAACGTCCCCCCTGCCTTGCGCGCGATCAGGTAGTTGAACAGCGCCGTGCGCAGGTTGCCGACATGCAGATATCCGGTGGGCGACGGGGCGAAACGGGTGGTGGTCATGGGGCGGTCTCCTTGGCGCGATGCTCTGTCACAGGGACGCGCTGTTGTCCACAAGGTGATCGGGACAGGACCGCACCGGAAATCACCGGAACCACACTATGAACGGGTATCTTTGATCAATCATTCTGCCTAAAGTTGCCATGTGCGTCACAGATTATCGGAACAATTATGATGAGAAACCTTTTCCACCCGGCGGCGCTTGCCGCGCTCGGCATGGCGATTGCCGGCACCGCCAGCGCGCAGGTCGCCTGCATTCTGGCCGGCCCGCAGACCCCGCGTGACATATCAAGCGCTGTGGGCCGCAATACGGTCAGCTGGCCCTTTGCCCCCGCCCCGACACAAATGAACCTGTGCGACATCCACACCCACACCAACGCCGAACACAAGGGTCCGGGGTTTTCGGTGTTTGCCGGTGACGGCGTGCATGGCGGCTACAAATGCAACGACACCGAAGGCCTGAGCGACGCAGAACGTGCCGATGACGGCAGCACCGGCACAGCGGTAAGACCCGGCGACACGATAGAGGTGCATTGGGTCCATACCACCTGCGATGTGGCGCCCGCGCCCGGTCTGGGATCCTGCCTGTGTGACAATGCGGATACCGGGGTCAATCAGCAACTGCGTGTCGAAACCCAGGTCTTTCTTGTTGTGAACGATCGCGCGGCGCTGGATTTCAGCGATTTCATGCATGATGGCCACAGGGCGGGCGGATATTACCAGCCCAAATCCCTGCCTGCCGATACCGGCGATCCGGTACAGTTCCTGGGCTCGACAACCGGGCCGGGCTACAACAGCACCGATCAGTGTTCATCGCCGAAAGTGACGTGGAGCGTGCGCCCGCAATGCGCCAGGGTCGATGTCGCCACGGTCAACGCCTGGTTCGCGATCAAGGGGGATTCCGACGGAAAACGCCCCGACGGCTCGATAAACGTGTTCAGGGAAACCGAAAGCCAGGGCATTCGGCAGTTGGTCGTGAACCCGGCGCTGCTGGCGCCGATCGAATAACCTCAGGTCGGCGTCACCGGCCAACGCGTCGCCAGATCGCGCAGCCCGGTGCGGATGATTTCGCGCAGGACATCTTCGTCGATATCGGCCAGCTTGTTTATGTAAAGGCAGGATCGTCCGGTCTTGTGTTTTCCCAGACGGTCCAGCAACGCGCCCAGATCGCCGTATCCGGGCATGATGTAAATCGACAGGCTTGCCTTGCGCGGGCTGAACCCGGTGGCCAGGAAATCGCCCTCGCGCCCGGTCTTGTAGACAAAGTGATACTGACCATAGCCAATGATGCTGTCCCCCCACATCACCGGGTTGAAGCCGGTCACATCGCGAAAAATCTGATCGAGACGCTGCGCATCGACGCGCCGGCGCTCTGGCTCTACCGCATCCAGAAACGCGCCGACATCGGCATCGCCGGCCTGGGTCTTGTTCTCGGGCATGGCATCCTCCGTCGCACCGATATTAACGCGCCGCCGCGTATCGGCAAACCCCAAGGGAGGCCTTTCCAGCGGCGCGCACAGTTGCCATATCTGCAAAATGGAACATCCCAACGCACCTTGGCTGGCGCCCGATCTGGCCGCGTTCGAGACGATGGCGCAACAGGCGCTGGCCGATATCCCCGAACCGTTCCGCGCCGCGGCCCGCAACGTGGCGATCAGGGTCGAGGATTTTGCCGACGATACCCTGCTGGCCGCGATGGACATGGCCGACCCTTTCGAGTTGACCGGGCTTTACGAGGGCATCCCGCTGACCGACAAGTCCAGCTTTGACCAGCCCGACCGCCCCGATGTGATCTGGCTGTTCCGCCGCCCGATCCTCGATGAATGGGCCGACCGGGGCACTGTGCCCCTTGGCGACCTGATCGCACATGTGCTGGTGCATGAACTGGCGCATCATTTCGGCTGGTCCGACGACGACATCGCCGCGGTCGATGCGTGGTGGATATAGGCCGCGCGCCTCCTGTGAATTTCTGCATATTGATTGTGCAATTTCAGTAACATGGACAGCGGTTGAGTGCGCACTACACTGTTCGCAACAAACCATTTCCGGAGGATACATGATGTCACCTATTGCGCCCCGCCTGACCCGTCGCGCCGCTCTTGCGGCCGGTGCCGCGCTGCCGCTTGCCGCGGCATTGCGCCCCCAGCTTGCACGGGCCGCCGGCCATGCCGCACCGGCGCAGAACGCCATTCAGCACAGTTTTACCCTCGGCGATCTGCAGGTCGCAACGCTGCTGGCCGGCACCCGCGTGGTCGAGGATCCGCAGACGATATTCGGGCTGAACGCCTCGGCAGAGGAATTCGAAGCTGCCAGTAGCGCCAATTTCATCCCCACCGACAAGGCCCGGTTCTACTTTACACCCACCGTGGTCAACACCGGCAGCGAAACCGTTCTGTTCGACACCGGGCTGAGTGCCGCGGGAACCCTGCCGGCGCTGGCCGCCGCCGGTTATGCCCCCGAGGATATCGACGTGGTGGTCATCACCCATATGCATGGCGATCACATCGGCGGGCTGATGAACGAGGGCGCACCGACCTATCCAAACGCGCGCTATGTCACCGGCCAGGTCGAATTCGACGCCTGGGCAAGCCGCGAAAACGAGGGCTTCGAGAAGAACATGCGCCCGCTGGCCGAAAAGACCACGTTCATCGGGGACGGCGGCAGCGTGGCCTCTGGCATTACCGGTATGTCCGCCTTCGGCCACACACCGGGGCACATGGCATATTTGCTGGACAGCGGCGGCGCGCAGGTGCTGCTGATGGCCGATACCGCCAACCACTATGTCTGGTCGCTGACCCATCCCGACTGGGAAGTCCGGTTCGATATGGACAAGGCTGTTGCCGCCGCCACAAGGCGCAAGGTGCTGGGCATGGTGGCGGCCGACCGGGTGCCGCTGATCGGCTATCACATGCCGTTCCCCGGTATGGGCTATGTCGAGGCGCGCGGCGACGGCTTTCACTATGTTCCGACCAGCTATCAGATGTCGCTGTAGCGCGGCAGAAACGCCCGGGCCGCATCAGATCGCATGTGGCCCGGCATCCCGGCCCTGAACCCGCCGCCATTGCAGGTATTGACCCCCTGCGGCCATCGCCGCATAGCTGTGGCATGACCAGACCCATGCCCGTGCTCCACCGACAGGCCGCCGCCGGCCTGGCCCTTCTTGCCCTTTCCGCGCTGGCGCTTCAGTTCCGGGTGGAATGGCTGGAACTGGGCGAGGCTGCCAGCACCGGACGCGTCCTTTGGGTGATGGCCCGCTATTTCACGATCCTGACCAACGCGCTGGTGGTCGCGGTCTTCGGCCTTGCGGCATGGCGCGCACGCTGGCCCGCCGCCGCCTGGCCCGCCGCCGTCACCGTCTGGATCGTTGCAACCGGCGGCGTCTATCACGCGCTGCTGGCCGCCGCCAACACCCCGGCAGGGCTTGAAGTCTGGTCCGACATCGGCCTGCACAGCGCGGTGCCGCTGGCCAGTCTGGCCCTGTGGTGGCTGGCGGCCCCGAAATCGCCGCTTGGCTGGTATCTGCCGCTGATCTGGACCGGCTATCCGCTGGGCTATGCGATCTATGCGATCCTTCGCGGGCTGGTCGACGGCCGGTTTCCGTATTTCTTCCTCGACCCGGCGAAATCCGGCGTCGGCACCGTCATCGCCTATGTGCTGGGGCTTGGCGTGTTCTTTGTCGCAAGCGGCAGCCTGCTGATCGCCCTGGCCCGCACCACGCGCCCCGTACCGCTGCAAAAGGTCTGAGCCATGCGCACCGATATCCTGACTATCACGCTGAACCCGACCGTGGATTTCGCCACTTCTGCGCCAAGGGTCTATCCGGAACACAAGCTGCGCTGCAGCCATCCGCATATCGATCCCGGCGGCGGCGGCATCAATGTGGCGCGTGCGATACGCATGCTGGAAGGTCAGGCAACGGCGCTGGTCGCCATCGGGGCCACGACCGGGGCGCATCTGTTGCAACTGCTGGCGCTTGAGGGCGTGCCGACCGTGGCTTTTCAGGGCCCCGGCGAAACCCGCCAAAGCATGTCGGTGACCGATGAAAGCACCGGAGAGCAGTTCCGCTTTGTCATGCCCGGCCCCAGCTGGAGCGAGGCCGATGTCGAACGCGGGCTGGTGTCGATTGATCAGGCGGCGGGCGACGGCACGCTGGTGGTGCTGTCCGGCAGCCAGCCGCCGGGCGTGGCCAAGGAATTCCCGTCCATTCTGGCCGATCACATTGCCGGGCGTGGCGCGCAACTGATCGTCGATACCTCTGGCCCGGCGCTGTTCAACCTGGTCAGTGCGCCGCATGAATCCATCTTCGTTCTGCGCATGGACAGCGCCGAGGCAGAGGAACTGGCCGGTCGCCTGCTGCCCGAACGCACCGATACAGCGGCCTTTTCCGAAAGCCTGGTCGCGAAAGGCGTTGCGAAGAACATCATCGTGGCGCGCGGGGCCGACGGGTCGGTTCTGTCCAACGCCGAGGGCAGCTGGCACAGCGTCGCCCCCAAGATCGAGGTGGTCAGCAAGGTCGGCGCGGGCGACAGCTTTGTCGGTGGCTTCACGCTGGCCGCTGCACGAGGCAAGCCTCTTCCCGACTGTCTTGCCTATGGCGTCGCCGCCGCCAGCGCCGCCTGCACCACCGAAGGCACGCGATTATGTGACAAGGCTACAACCGAACGGTTGCTGGCCCTCTGCGCGGTAACGAAACTCTAGCCGCAATCACAACATCGGACGTATTTCACAGACCTCTCAGCCTGCCTGCCTGAGCGCCTTTTGGCGCGAGGCAAACCAGCGCCGCGAAGCGGCTCATTTTGATTGCGTTCAATTTATTCCGAAAACCGGTTCCCACGTTTCGGATTGCGCTTGCAGGCTACCCGCCGCCGGGGTCGCGCCAGCGGTTCACGATCGGATAGCGCCGGTCCAGCCAGAACGAGCGCATCGTCAGGCGCGGTCCGGGGGCGGACTGGAAGCGCTTGTATTCACTGATGTAAATCAGATGCTCGACCTTCTTGACCGTGTCGCGGTCAAAGCCCATCGCGACCACGTCGGCGACCGAGGCCTCGTTGTCGATCAGCTCGGTCAGGATAACATCCAGCACTTCGTAGGGCGGCAGGCTGTCGCTGTCCTTCTGGTCTTCGCGCAGTTCCGCGGTCGGCGGCTTGTCGATGACACGGGGCGGAATCACCTCGCCCGCCGGGCCCCTCATCCAGAGGCGGTGATTTGCATTGCGCCAGCGGCAGGTTTCGAACACGCGGGTCTTGTACATGTCCTTGATCGGATTGTAGCCGCCCGCCATGTCGCCGTAGATCGTGGCATAGCCGACCGCGACTTCGGATTTGTTGCCGGTGGTCAGCAGCATTTCGCCGAACTTGTTTGACAGCGCCATCAACAGCAGCCCGCGCAGGCGCGACTGGATGTTCTCTTCGGTCACATCCGGTCTTGTGCCCTGCATCAGCGGGGCCAGGGCCTCGGTCACCGCGGCACGGGGGCCGGATATCGGCACCGTGTCCAGCCGGCAGCCCAGCGCATTCGCAACCCCGGCCGCATCGTCCAGCGAATCCTGCGAGGTGTATTCCGACGGCAGCATCACACAGCGCAGGTTTTCCGGGCCCAGCGCGTCGGCGGCGATGGTCGCGACAATTGCGGAATCAATACCGCCCGACAGACCCAGCAATGCCTTTTTGAACCCGGTCTTGGCGAAATAATCGCGCACGGATTCGACCATCACGCGATAGTCCTGCTCCCACGCGTCGGGCTGCGCCACCTTTTCGCCCGGCACGATACGCCATCCGTCCGGCCCGCGCTTCAGGTCGATATGGGTGACGGTCTCGTCAAAAAGCGGCATCTGAAACGCCAGTTCGCCGCCCGGGTTCAGCCCGAACGTGCCGCCGTCGAACACCTGGTCATCCTGGCCGCCGACCATGTTCAGATAGATCAGCGGCAGCCCGGTTTCGACGACGCGGGCGACCATATGGTTCAGTCTTGTGTCGAACTTGTCGCGGTAATAGGGCGAGCCATTGGGGACCAGCAGGAATTCGGCCCCGGTTTCGGCCAGGGTTTCGGCCACGTCCTCGTGCCACGCGTCTTCGCATATGGGCGAGCCGATGCGGGTGTTCCCCACCGAATAGGGTCCGCCCAGCGGGCCGGCATCATAGATGCGCACCTCGTCAAACACCGTCTCGTTGGGCAGGTGGTGTTTCAGGACACGGCTGACCACCTTGCCGCCGCGACAGATATGATACGCATTGAAAAGCGCGTCGTCCTCGACGAATGGCCCGCCGATCGCCAGCGCCGGACCATCGGCGCAGCGTTGCGCCAGATCGGCGATCTCGGCGATTGCAGCATCGTGGAACGCCGGCTTGGTGATCAGATCCTGCGTGTTGTAGCCGGTGATGAACATCTCTGTCAGCGCCACCATGTCGGCGCCGGCGGCCTTGCCCGCGGCCCAGGCATCGTATGCTTTGTCGGCATTGGCCCCAAGCGCGCCCACGGTCGGGTTCAACTGCGCCAGCGTAAGGCGGAACCGGTCGGACATCTTGAACCCCCATGGCAAACATTTGGCAAACGTCTTGTCTTGCCAGCGTCTTACCAGAACCTTGCGCCAAGGAAAGCCGATAGCCGCCAAAAACCGTTGTCAGCCAATGGTGTGTCACCTAGGATCGTCCGGGCAAATGGGGGTTCAGACCACTGGACCGGGCAAGTGAGGAACATCGTGCAGACATCTTCAACCATGCTTTCGCTCTTTGGTGCAGTGATGATCGCGGGCGGCGCCTGGGCGCAATCCGGTGGCGATGTCGTGTTGAAACAATACGAGGACGGCGGCGTCTACGAGGGCACGTTCAAGGATGGCAAACAGGACGGCATCGGCACCTACCGGCTGCCCAACGGCTATGAATACACCGGCGCCTGGGTCGAGGGAGAGATCAAGGGCCAGGGAGTGGCCCGCTTTCCCAATGGTTCGGTCTACGAGGGCGCCTTCGCCAAGGGCAAGCCCGAAGGCTTTGGCAAGATCACCTTCGCCGATGGCGGCACCTACGAGGGCGACTGGGTCGATGGCCGCATCAACGGCACCGGCGCGGCGGTCTATGCCAATGGCGTGAAATACGAAGGCGGGTTTCGCAACGCGATGCACCACGGCCAGGGAAAGATGGAAAGCCCCAACGGCTATCTTTACGACGGCACGTGGGTGGATGGCGTCAAGGACGGCAAGGGCAAGATCACCTATCCCGATGGCGCGGTCTACACCGGCGATCTGGTGCGCGGCGCGCGCGAGGGCACCGGCAAGCTGACCATGCCCGACGGGTTGATCTACGAAGGCGCCTGGACTGGCGGACAGATCAACGGCAAGGGCAAACTGACGCAATCCAACGGCGATGTATACGAGGGCGACCTGGTCAACGGCGAGCGTCAGGGCACCGGCAAGGTCACATATGCCAATGGCGACATCTACGAGGGCCAGTTCCTGAACGACCGCCGCCACGGCACCGGCACTTTCACCGGCACGGATGGCTATGTCTATGTCGGCGAATGGGTCGCGGGCCGCATCGAAGGCACCGGCAAGGTCACCTATCCCGACGGCTCGGTCTACGAGGGCGAGTTTCGCAATGATCTGGCCGAGGGCGACGGCAAGATCGTCTATCCCGACGAATCGTCCTACGAAGGCGGCTGGATCGCCGGCGTGATCGACGGCACGGGCACCGCGAAATACGCCAACGGACTGGTCTACGAGGGCCAGTTCAAGAACGCCAAGAACCACGGCATCGGCACCATGACCTTTACCGATGGCTACACCTATGTCGGCGAGTGGAAGGAAGGCCAGCGATCCGGTCAGGGCAAGGCGACCTATGCCGACGGAACGATCTACGAGGGCAAGTTCCTGAATGGCCAGCGCGAAGGTCAGGGCACGATCGTGATGCCCGACGGCTTTACCTATACCGGCAGCTGGAAGGCGGGCGAGATCGACGGCCAGGGCCGCGCGACCTATGCCAACGGCGATGTCTACGAGGGCAATTTCGCAAGGGGCAAGCGCCAGGGCGAAGGCACGATCCGCTATTCCGGCGGCCAGCAGGCGACCGGCACCTGGAAGGACGGCATCCTTGACGAGGGCACCGCCGAGATCAGCGACGGCAGTTCGAACTAAGACGTTTCGACTTTATGCTGAAACACCGCGTATCGTTTTTCGCGTTCGACCGCAGGGAGAGGCGGCGAATAACCGATTCAATCTTAAATCGAAATACCATAGTGGCGGCGCGGCAGCGGAATCGGCGGACAGTCTGCGCGCGGCAGGATCGCAATAAAGGGTTTTCATTTTCTGAAAGCGGCGTATGATCTCGCGCCATGACCAGCAAGAACCATATCATTCGCCTGCCCGCGCCCCGCGCCGGGCTGCCCCTTGCCGGCCTGCTTCTCCTTAGCCGCCTCTGAGCGTGCCTTTCTGGCGCGACCGCTCAGAGGGTTAGACGCGCCGTGAAACGCTAAGGAATGAATCGAGACATCAAATGACCAAGACAGATACAGACAGATCGCCAAAGGCGAACAAGGATCACGTGCTGATCTTCGACACTACCCTGCGCGACGGGGAACAATCCCCCGGCGCGACGATGAGCTTTGAGGAAAAGCTGGAAATCGCGGGGCTGCTGGACGAGATGGGCGTCGACATAATCGAGGCCGGGTTCCCGATTGCCTCGGAAGGCGATTTCGCCGCCGTTTCGGCGATTGCCAAACAGGCGAAATCGGCCGTTATCTGCGGGCTGGCCCGGGCGAACTTCAAGGATATCGACCGCTGCTGGGAGGCGGTCAAACACGCCCGCCGCCCGCGCATTCACACATTCATCGGCACCTCGCCGCTGCATCGTGCCATCCCGAACCTGACTCGCGACGAAATGGCAGAGCGTATCCACGAGACCGTGACCCACGCGCGCAATTATTGCGACAACGTGCAATGGTCGCCGATGGATGCGACGCGCACCGAATGGGACTATCTGGCGCGCACGGTTGAAATCGCCATCAAGGCCGGCGCGACCACGATCAACATTCCCGACACGGTCGGCTACACCGCGCCGCGCGAAAGCGCCGACCTGATCCGGCGGCTGATCGCCGAGGTGCCCGGCGCCGATCAGGTGATTTTCGCCACCCATTGCCACAATGATTTGGGCATGGCGACGGCAAATTCGCTGGCCGCTGTCGAAGGCGGCGCGCGCCAGGTCGAATGCACGATCAATGGTCTGGGCGAACGCGCCGGCAACACCGCGCTGGAAGAGGTGGTGATGGCGCTGAAGGTGCGCCACGACATCATGCCCTGGTCGACCCGGATCGACACCACGAAGATCATGAATATCTCGCGCCGGGTCGCGACGGTCAGCGGCTTCAACGTGCAGTACAACAAGGCCATCGTCGGCAAGAACGCCTTTGCGCATGAATCCGGCATTCATCAGGACGGCATGCTGAAGAACGCCGAGACTTTCGAAATCATGCGGCCAGAGGATGTCGGCCTGTCCGAAACCAACATCGTGATGGGCAAGCATTCGGGGCGCGCGGCGCTGCGCTCGAAGCTGAACAATCTGGGCTTCGATCTGGCCGACAATCAGTTGAACGACGTATTCGTGCGCTTCAAGGCGCTGGCGGATCGCAAGAAGGAAGTCTTTGACGACGACCTGATGGCGTTGATGCGGGATTCGGCGGTCGAACAGGCCAATGACCGGCTGCAGGTGAAATTCCTGCGCGTGATCTGCGGCACCGAGGCGCCGCAATCCGCCGATCTGACGATGAGCGTCGACGGCGTCGACCGTCAGGTCACCGCCACCGGCGACGGGCCGGTCGATGCCGTGTTCAACGCGGTGAAAAAGATATTCCCCCACGAGGTCGATCTGCAATTGTACCAGGTGCATGCGGTCACCGAAGGCACCGACGCGCAGGCCACGGTCAGCGTCCGGGTAGAGGAGGATGGCAAGATCGCCACAGGCGAGGCCGCCGACACCGACACGGTGGTCGCCAGCGCCAAGGCCTATGTGACCGCGCTGAACAGGCTGCTGGTTCGGCGCGAGAAATCAGCGCCCAATTCCGATGTCAAATCGGTCAGTTACCGCGACGTCGGATAACACTTTGCGCGGCTTTCATGGATCGCCCCGGCAGCTTGCGGTTGCCGGGGCAATCCCTACCCCGGACCATTCAATCGGGCGGAAACCGCGGCAAAATTGCAATTTCAAAAATAAAATGCGCCCGCGCGGACTGCATTGATCCGAGGCGCGCGCTTTCACTATTCCTGCATTCGTGCACAAAGCCTATGTGGAATTTCCCGGATCATTCCACGATTCGAACTATTACACCGAAATTGCATAAATCGAACATAGCCTCTGGTGTGGCATTAGGGCCGGTTTTTGGGCGAAAAGGCGCACATTTGCGCGCACAGCGCCCTTTCCCTTGCCAGACAGCCTTTCTATAAGTCGTTCGATGCGCAGCCGGCAGAGTCGCAGCCGCGCCCCACAAGTCACATAACAAAGGTCGCTATCATGTCATTTCTGTCCGGTCTGTTTTCATCAGACATGGCGATCGACCTCGGTACGGCAAATACGCTGGTCTACGTCAAGGGTCGGGGCATCATCCTGAACGAACCCTCGGTGGTGGCCTACCACGTCAAGGACGGACGCAAGCAGGTTCTTGCGGTCGGCGAGGATGCCAAGCTGATGCTGGGGCGCACGCCGGGCAGTATCGAGGCGATCCGCCCGATGCGCGAAGGCGTCATCGCGGATTTCGACGTGGCCGAAGAGATGATCAAGCATTTCATCCGCAAGGTTCACAAACGCACCACGTTCAGCAAGCCAAAGATCATCGTGTGCGTGCCGCACGGCGCCACCCCGGTCGAGAAACGCGCGATCCGCCAGTCGGTGCTGTCGGCGGGCGCACGCCGCGCCGGCCTGATCGCAGAACCGATTGCCGCCGCCATCGGAGCCGGAATGCCGATCACCGATCCGACCGGCAACATGGTCGTCGATATCGGCGGCGGGACGACCGAAGTCGCGGTGCTGTCGCTGGGCGATATCGTCTATGCGCGGTCGGTGCGTGTCGGTGGCGACCGGATGGACGAGGCGATCATCAACTATCTGCGCCGCCAGCAGAATATTCTGGTCGGCGAATCCACGGCCGAACGGATCAAGACCAGCATCGGCACCGCCCGCATGCCCGATGACGGGCGCGGTGCGTCGATGCAGATCCGGGGCCGCGACCTGCTGAACGGGGTTCCCAAGGAGACCGAGATCAGCCAGGCGCAGGTCGCAGAGGCGCTGGCCGAACCCGTCCAGCAGATCTGCGAGGCGGTGATGACCGCGCTGGAAGCGACACCGCCCGATCTGGCCGCCGACATCGTGGATCGCGGCGTGATGCTGACCGGGGGCGGGGCGCTGCTGGGCGAACTGGATCTGGCGCTGCGCGAACAGACCGGGCTGGCGATCTCGGTGGCCGATGAATCGCTGAACTGCGTGGCCCTGGGCACCGGCAAGGCGCTGGAATACGAAAAACAGCTGCGCCATGTGATTGATTACGAAAGTTGACCGTGCACCGCGCCGGCATGCGCGCCATGCCGATGCGCGTCAGGCTCGAAAAACGACTGCAATTGCAGTAGTCTGCCTGCGCGGAGGCGAGAGTGGCAAAAGACAGAGGCAACAGCGACGAATACACCCGCCCGATCAGGCGTATCCTGATCGGGACGCTGGTGGTGTTTCTGATCGCCCTGTTCCTGTTCTGGCGGATCGACAGCCCCCGTGCGGAACGCCTGCGCGCCCAGATCGTTGACCAGATCGTGCCCGGTTTCGACTGGGTGCTGATCCCGGTGACGAAAGTCGCTGACATGATCGAGAATTTTCAGTCCTACAACCGGATCTACGATCAGAACCAGGAATTGCGCCGGGAATTGCAGCAGATGAAGGCCTGGAAAGAGGCCGCGCTGCAACTGGAACAGCAGAACGCCAAGCTGCTGGACCTGAACAATGTCCGGCTTGACCCGAAACTGACCTTTGTCACCGGCGTGGTGCTGGCCGACAGCGGATCCCCGTTCCGCCAGTCGGTGTTGCTGAACATCGGCGAGCGGGACGGCATCGTCGATGGCTGGGCCGCCACCGACGGGCTGGGGCTGGTCGGCCGGATCAGCGGCGTCGGGCAGTCGACGGCGCGCGTCATCCTGCTGAACGATTCCAACAGCCGTATTCCGGTGACCATCCAGCCCTCGGGCCAGCGGGCGATCCTGTCAGGCGACAATTCCAACCTGCCGCCGATCGAATTCATCGAAAGCCCCGAACTGGTGCGCCCCGGCGACCGCGTCGTCAGTTCCGGCGACGGCGGCGTGTTTCCGGCCGATATCCTGGTCGGTCAGGTCGCACAAGGCAGTGACCGGCGGCTGCGGGTGCGGCTGTCGGCCGATTACGAACGGCTGGATTTCCTGCGGGTGCTGCGATCAATGCCCAAGGAACCGGTGCGCGACCCCGGCGGTCTTGTTCTGCCGGAAGGGGCCGCCGTTCTGCCCGATATCGTGGTTGAGGGGGCGGCGGATGGCTGACAACAACCTGACCGCAAATCGCTGGCTTTACGGGTCGGCCTATCTTGCGCTGATGGTGGCGCTGATGCTGTTTTACCTGCTGCCCACGCAACTGGGGCCGCGCGGACTGCCGGGGCCCGATCTGCTGTTATGCGTGACCATCCTGTGGCTGCTGCGCCGCCCGCACTACGTGCCGACCCTGCTGGTGGCCGCGGTATTCCTGCTGGCCGACATGCTGTTCCTGCGCCCGCCGGGCCTGTGGGCCGCGCTGGTGGTTCTGGCGGTCGAATTCCTGCGCGCCCGCGAGACCAGTTCGCGCGAACAGCCGTTTTTGGTGGAATGGGCCATCGTCGCCGGCGTGATGCTGGCGATAACCCTGGCCTACCGGCTGATTCTGGCGCTTTTTCTGATCGACCAGGGCGGACTGAACCTGGCGCTGATGCAACTTTTCGTGACCATTCTGGCCTATCCGGTGGTCGTCCTTGTGTCGCGTTTCCTGTTCGGTGTCGCTAGAATGACCCCCGGCGAAACCGATGCCAGAGGCCGGCCAAGATGAGACGGAACCCGAAAGACACAGAGGAAAGCGCCCGCCGGATTTCCCGGCGCGGGCTGATTCTGGGCGGCCTGCAACTGGTATTCATGGGCGGTCTGGCGCTGCGGATGCGTTACATGCAGGTCGAACAGGCCGACCAGTTTCGCCTGCTGGCTGAAGAAAACCGCGTCAACTTGCGCCTGCTGCCGCCGGCGCGCGGGCTGATCTATGACCGCAATGGCGTGGCATTGGCCGAGAATGAACAGAATTACCGTATCGTGCTGGTGCGCGAGGACGCGGGCGATGTCGATGCCGTGCTGGCGAGGCTGTCCGAACTGGTTCGGCTGGATCCCGAAGAGCTGGAGCGCGCGCGCCGCGAGATCGCGCGCCGCAGCCCCTTCGTGCCGGTGACCATCGCCGACCGTCTCAGCTGGGCGGAATTCGCCGAGGTGGCGGTGAATGGCCCCGCCCTGCCCGGCGTCACGCCAGAGGTCGGTCTAAGCCGGATCTACCCGCTGGCAGAGGATTTTGCGCATGTCGTGGGCTATGTCGGGCCGGTCAGCGACTATGACCTCAACCGCATAGAAGATCCCGACCCGCTGCTTCAGATCCCGAAGTTCCAGATCGGCAAATCCGGGGTCGAGAACAAGATGGAATCGGTGTTGCGCGGCAAGGCGGGCACCAAACGGATCGAGGTCAACGCCGTCGGTCGGGTGATGCGCGAGCTGGACCGACAGGAAGGCCGCGCCGGGGCAAACCTGCAACTGACCATCGACAGCGGCCTGCAGAATTACGTACAGGCGCGGCTGGGCGCCGATAGCGCCAGTTCGGTGGTCATCGACATCGAGACCGGCGACATCCTGGCGCTGGGGTCCGCCCCGTCATTCGATCCCAACAAGTTTGTCCGTGGCATATCGGTGTCCGACTATGGCGAACTGACCGGAAACGAATACCGCCCGCTGGCCAACAAATCGGTGCAAGGCGTGTATCCGCCGGCCTCGACCTTCAAGATGGTGACGATTCTGGCCGCGCTGGAAGCGGGCGTGATAGATGCCGAGGAAACCGTCTACTGCCCCGGTTTCAAAGAGGTCGGCGGGCGCAAGTTTCACTGCTGGCGCCGCGGCGGTCACGGCCATGTCGATCTGAACGAATCGCTGCAGGAATCCTGCGATGTCTATTATTATGACATTGCCGAACGCGTCGGGATCGAGAGGATCGCCGCGATGGCGCGCAAGCTGGGCCTTGGCCAGCGCTTCGATCTGCCGATATCGGCGGTGAATTCCGGCCTGACGCCGAACAAGGCCTGGAAACTGGAAAACCGCGGTGCCGAATGGGTGATCGGCGACACGCTGAATGCCGGCATCGGCCAGGGCTTCGTGCTGGCCTCGCCGCTGCAACTGGCGGTGGTGACGGCGCGTGTCGCGTCGGGCCGGGCAATCGTGCCGCGGCTTGTCAAATCGGTCGATGGCGTTGAACTTGCGCCGCCCGACCTGCCCGTGCTCGATATCGACCCCGATCATCTGGCGCTGGTGCGCAAGGGGATGAACAGCGTCATGAACACGCGCAAGGGCACCGCCTATTCCAGCCGGGTCGTGGCCGATGGCATCCGCATGGCCGGTAAGACCGGCACCAGCCAGGTCGTCGCGATCACGCCCGAAGAACGCGCCCAGGGCATCACCCGCAATGAAGACCGCGAGTGGAAGCGCCGTGACCACGCGCTTTTCGTCAGCTTTGCGCCCTTTGACGCGCCGCGCATCGCCTGTTCCGTCGTTGTCGAACATGGCGGCGGCGGATCGCTGGCCGCCGCGCCGATTGCGCGCGATATCGTGCTGCAGGCGCTGTACAAGGGGACGCCGCCTTTGTCGGCTTACCCCAGCAGCCAGCGTGGGCGCATTCGCACCCAGCAGCAAAAGCTGATTCTGCGCGACCCTACGACCCTGACCGACGGGCGGTCACGCGCATGAGCTATCTTGAATATAATGTCAAACATGTCCCGACCGGGTTTTCCAAGATCTTCTACATGAACTGGGCGCTGATCCTGCTGCTGTCCACCGTGGCGGGAATCGGCTTTCTGATGCTGTATTCGGTCGCGGGCGGATCCCTGACACCCTGGGCCGAGCCGCAGATGAAACGTTTTGCGCTGGGGCTGGGGCTGATGTTCGGCGTTGCGATGGTGCCGGTCTATTTCTGGCGCAATCTGGCGGGGCTGGCCTATGCCGTGTCGATCCTGTTGTTGCTGGTGGTGGAAATCTACGGTGTCAGCGGCATGGGCGCCCAACGCTGGATCGACCTGCGGTTCGTGCGCCTGCAACCGTCCGAGTTGACCAAGATCACCCTGGTGATGCTGCTGGCGGCCTATTACGACTGGCTGGACATCAAGAAGACCTCGCGCCCGCTTTGGGTGGCCATTCCCGTCTTGCTGATCCTGTTGCCGACCTTGCTGGTCCTGCGCCAGCCCGATCTGGGAACCGCGATCCTGCTGCTTGCGGGCGGCGGCCTGCTGATGTTTTTGGCCGGGGTGCACTGGGCCTATTTCGTGGCCGTCCTCAGCGCCGGTGCCGGCCTGGTGACAGCCGTGTTCAAAAGCCGTGGCACCAGTTGGCAAATGCTGAAAGACTATCAATACCGGCGCATTGACACGTTTCTTGATCCGGCATCCGATCCGCTTGGCTCGGGCTATCACATTACCCAGTCAAAGATCGCGCTTGGCTCTGGTGGCTGGACAGGGCGCGGATTCATGCAGGGCACGCAAAGCCGGCTGAATTTTCTGCCCGAAAAGCACACGGATTTCATCTTTACCACGCTGGCAGAGGAATTCGGCTTTCTCGGCGCATTTTCATTGCTGGTGCTTTACGCGCTGATCATCCTGTTCTGCGTCGTCTCGGCCTTGAAGAACAAGGACAGGTTCGGGTCGCTGGTGACGCTGGGCGTGGCGGCGACCTTCTTTCTGTTCTTCGCCGTGAACATGTCGATGGTGATGGGGCTGGCGCCGGTGGTCGGCGTGCCGCTGCCACTGGTCAGCTATGGCGGGTCGGCGATGCTGGTCCTGCTGGTCGGCTTCGGACTGGCGCAAAGCGCCCATGTTCACCGGCCGCGTGGGCGGGCATGATCAACGTTCTGTTCGCCGCCGGAAACGACCGCTGGGCCCAGTACCGGGACGTGCTGCCCGCAGCCCTGCAAGACGCCGGCATCCGTGCCAATCTCGGCCGTGATCTTGACCCCGAAACCGTCGATTACATCGTCTATGCCCCGAACCCGGACCTGACCGATTTCACCCCGTATCGCAACGCAAGGGCGGTGCTGTGCCTTTGGGCCGGGGTCGA
>JAJDOB010000252.1 GCA_022340385.1 Rhodobacter sp. | reverse complement strand
CCAGATCGCGCGCGATGCCGCGAATGCCCAGCGCATCGGGCCGGTTCGGCGTGATCGCGATCTCGATCATCGGATCGCCCCTGGCGGGGTCATTCTGCGCCAGCCAGTCGACAAAGCGCATGCCCACCGGCGGCTCGCCCGGCAGTTCGATGATGCCGTCATGTTCGTCCGACAACTGCATCTCGCGTTCCGAGCACATCATGCCGTGGCTTTCGATCCCACGGATCTTGCCGACCTGAATCGTGGTGTCGATCCCCGGAATATACATCCCCGGCTTGGCCACCACGACGCGGATCCCGGCCCGCGCATTCGGCGCGCCACAGATGATCTGCTGATCGCCCGCGTCGGTTTCCACCACGCAGACCCGCAGCCGGTCGGCCTCGGGGTGCTTCTCGGCGGCCTTGACATAGCCGATGGTAAATTCGCCCAGCGCGTCAAGCGGGTTGACGATCTCCTCGACCTCCAGCCCAAGGTCGGTGAGCGCATAGGCGATCTCGTCCACCGATGCCTCGGTGTCCAGGTGATCGCGCAGCCAGGAGAGTGTAAATTTCATGTTTTCGGACCCATTTTCGCGGCCCTGCTGACCTAGCCGAGAATGGCGCGAGAGGGAAGAGCACAGGTGTCGGGTGGCCCGGGCAAACGAAACCTTCGGGTGGCGTACCCCGGCCCGGAGTCGAGGCCGCAGGCCGCCGGGCCAGCGCCTGCCCGTTCCGGCGGGCAGGCACCGGCCCGGCTTGCGTTCTGAATCCTCGTTGAAGTTCTGGATACTCGTGCGGCAGGATCTGATGTTCGCGAGAGTTCTCCAAAATTCCGGTTACCTTGTGGTCTGGATCCGGGAGGAGTTCCTCCACCTACCTGCTCAGCCCGCCCCGCAACGACGGCACATCCAGAGCCGAGAACCCGTAATGCCGCAGCCAGCGCAAATCTGAGTCAAAGAACGCCCGCAGATCCGGCATGCCGTATTTCAGCATCGCCAGCCGGTCGATGCCGATGCCAAAGGCAAAGCCCTGCCAGATTTCCGGGTCGATCTCTCCGGCGCGCAGCACCGATGGGTGCACCATGCCGGACCCAAGGATTTCCATCCAGTCGTCGCCCTCGCCAACCTTCAGCTGCCCGCCCTCCCAGCTGCAGCGCAGGTCGACCTCTGCCGACGGCTCTGTGAACGGAAAATGGCTGGCGCGGAACCGCAGTTCCACCTTGTCGACCTCGAAGAACGCCCGGCAGAATTCCTCAAGGCACCATTTCAGGTTGGCCATCGAAATGTCGCGGTCGATCGCCAGACCCTCGATCTGATGGAACATCGGCGTGTGGGTCTGGTCATAATCGGCCCGGTACACCCGTCCCGGCGCGATCACCCGGATCGGCGCGCCCTGTGCCTGCATCGCCCGGATCTGCACCGGCGACGTATGCGTGCGCAGCACATGCGGCGGGCGGTTGTCGCCCGGATCGCGGTGCATATAGAACGTGTCCATCTCGGTGCGGGTCGGATGTTCGGCGGGGATGTTCAGCGCATCGAAATTGTACCAGTCGGATTCGATCTGCGGCCCCTCGGCCACGGCGAACCCCATGTCGGCGAAGATCGTCGTGACCTCGTCGGTGACCTGGCTGACCGGGTGCACGCTGCCCTGCGGGCGGCTGCGGCCGGGCAGGGTCACGTCCAGCCATTCGGTGCGCAGGCGCTCATCCAGCGCCGCGTCGCCCAGTGCGGCCTTCTTGGCGGCCAGCGCCGAGTTGATCTCGTCCTTCAGCGCGTTCAGCTTTGGCCCGGCGGTCTGGCGTTCCTCCGGTGTCATCCGGCCAAGCTCGCGCATGGCCAGTGAAACCTCGCCTTTCTTGCCGACCGCCGCCACGCGCAGCTCTTCCAGCGCGGCCTCGTCCCGGGCCCCGGCGATCGCGCCCAGGTATTTCGCTCTCAGATCGTCCATCGCTGCCTCTTCTGGCTGGTTGCGGCCCTGCTACAAAGCGCCCGCGCCGAATGCAAGGCCGCCCCGGTCTTGTCATCCCCTGACCCTGGCGTATGATCCAGCCAAAATTGGCGGCCCGAGCAGGAGCAGACCAGGGGTGTTCAACCAGATAACCGTCGCCGAAGCCACCGCAGAACGCTGGGATATGGTGATCGCGGGCAGCAGTTTCGCCGCGATGTTCTTTCTGCGCGGGCTGCCGTCCGGGCTTCGGGTGCTGATCGTCGAGAAGGGCGAGATCCTGCCGCATGCCGATCAGCTGGCCGCGTTCAGCCGCCCGCGCGAAACCTATGCCCAGCAGAACACAAGCGGCCATTTCAAGGATTGGGTGGCCCATACCATGTTCGGCGGCAATTCAAATTGCTGGTGGGGCCAGGTTCCGCGCTTTCACCCGAATGATTTTCGCCTGGCGCAGATGTACGGCGTCGGGGCCGCGTGGCCGCTTGGGTATGACGATCTGGAGCCGTTCTACGCCGAGGTCGAGCAGGTGATGCAGGTTGCCGGCGGCGACAGCGAACATATCCTGCCACGCTCTGCGCCGTTCCCCTTTCCGCCCCATGCGCTGTCGCGCAGCGACATCGCCTGCCGCGCGGCATTTCCCGACATCTGGGTGCCGGTCGCCACCGCGCGCAGCAACGGCGGCAGCCGCGCCACCTGCTGCGCCAATGGTGTGTGCGACCTGTGCCCGGTCGATGCGAAATTCACGGTGCTGAACGGGATCGACGGGTTCCTGCGCGACGGGGTCTCGCTGCTGACCGGGGCCGAGGCATGGCGCGTCGATATTGCCGCGGGGCGCGCCACGGGACTCGTGATTCGGGCTGGCGACGCGACCGCGACCGTTGCCGCCGATCAGGTCGCGCTGGCCACCAACGCGGTCAACAACGCCGCCATTCTGCTGCGCTCCGGCGTGGATTCGCCCGCGCTTGGCGCCTACCTGCACGAACAGCATTCGCTGGAGCTGGAAATCGACGTGGCCGCCCCCGGCTATTTCGGCGGCAGTTCCATCACCGGCCATTGCTACGGTTTCTACGACGGGCCGCATCGCAGCGGCGCAGCGGCGGTTCTGGTTGAAAACTACAATGCGCCCAATGCCTTGCGCGCCGAACGTGGACGCTGGAGCGAACGCATGAAGCTGAAGCTGATCGCCGAGGATCTGCCGCAGGCCGACAACCGCGTCAGCCTTGGCGCGGACGATCAGCCGCGTCTCACATGGGTCGGGCATTCCGATTATGCGCGCGCCGGGCTGAAACGCGCAGAGGACAATCTGCAAGACATCCTGCCCTTTGCGCTGGAACGCATCGTTGCCCGCAGATCGCCCGCAACCGAGGCGCATATCCAGGGCACCCACCGCATGGGGGCGGACCCGGCGACCTCTGTCGTCGACAACACGTTGCGGCTGCACCGGGTCGCGAACCTGTTCGCGCTTGGCAGCGGCGTCTACCCGACATCTTCGGCGGCGAACCCGACGCTGACCCTGTCGGCACTGTCGCTGCGCGCGGGACGGTTGGTATGATGCCGCTTTCGCGCCGCAGGATCATCGCGGGCGGGATGCTTGCCGTTCTGGCGGGGCTGTCGATCCCGCTGGCCACCCGCCGGATAGAGGACGAGTTGCGCGCCATCCTCGACGCGAATTTCGGTCCGGCCATCGCGGATGCGCCCGAGAGCGCCCTGTTCATTGCCGATGTTGCCGATGTCTGGAACGGGCTGAACACGCCGCTGCAACGCATCACCCGGCCAACCCTGTGGATGCTCGGCCCACTGTTGCCGATTGCCCGCCGGCAGCGCGACGCCCTTGGCGAGAATGTCGTCAACCTGTTCCTGCGCGCCACAAACGTGGTGCGCGCCCATGAAACCGGGGACGATCTGCAATATGTCGGGATACCCGACCCTTATCAGAACCCCTGCGCCAACCCGCTGAGTTTCGCGTGGCTGTAACGATCAGTGCGGCCCGGGCAGATCGGGATGTTCCGGCGGGCCCTTGAGTTCGATCCTGTTGCCATCGGGGTCGCGAATGTAGAACGAGGCGCCCATGCCGCGTGCGCCGCCGTGATTGGCTTCGCGTTCGATCGCGACGCCCAGTGCGGCCAGATGCGCGCGCAGGGCGGCATGGTCGATCGGCCCGCAGGCCAGACAGACATGATCGACATTGCGCCCGCCGGCGACCGGCGGAACCGCCGCCGCCGCGCCGGGATGGGTGACGTCCCACAGGACGATCAGCGCGGCCCCGAACCAGACCTGCCGCATCCCCAGATCGGGGTAGGCAAAACCGGGCCGGCAATTCAGCACATCCCGGTAGAACGCACAGGCCCGGTCCAGATCGGCGACCAGGAACACGACATGGTCGACACCGACGGGCAGGATCGGATGGTTCATGGCCATCGCCTTTCGACAAATGAAAAAGCCGCGCGGCTTGTCAGCGGCGCGGCTTTCGAACTGTCCCTCGAAAACAGTGGTATCAGGCCAGCGCGGCCTGCGCCTTTTGCACGATGGCGCCGAACGCTTCCGGTTCGTGCACCGCCAGATCGGCCAGAACCTTGCGGTCCACTTCGATCCCGGCAAGGCTCAGCCCGTTGATAAAGCGCGAATAGGTCAGCGCCTCGTCATGGCTGCGCACAGCCGCGTTGATCCGCTGAATCCACAGCGCGCGGAAGTTGCGCTTGCGGTTCTTGCGGTCGCGGGTTGCGTATTGGTTGGCCTTGTCGACGGCCTGGGTCGCGGTCTTGAAGTTGGTCGACCGGCGGCCGTAATAGCCTTTGGCGGCCTTGATGACCTTCTTGTGACGGGCGTGCGTGACCGTTCCACCTTTGGTACGTGACATGTTTCAGCCCTCCTTAACGCGAATACGGCATGAAACCCTTGACGATCTTCTCGTCAGGGGCGCTCAGCGTGGTTGTGCCGCGGGCGTTGCGGATGAATTTGCGGGTGCGTTTGATCATGCCATGGCGTTTGCCGGCCTGGGCGGAAAGGATACGGCCGGTGGCCGTCACCTTGAAGCGCTTCTTGGCGCTCGACTTGGTCTTCATCTTGGGCATTTCCGTCTCCTCTTTGGGCGGTCAGGACGCGACTCGGCATGCCACTTGGGCCGGACGCGCCATCAGAAAGGCGGCGTATAGGACGGACGCCATGCAGGTTCAAGCAAAAAAGGCCGCCGGTGCGGTCAATTCGCCCCGCAGCAGCGTTTGTATTTCCGCCCCGATCCGCAGGGGCAGGGCGCATTGCGCCCGGTCTTGACGCCAACATCCGGTGTTGGCGCGCGCCCCGGCGAATTCAGCATCGCAAACGGCGCCTTCAGATGGTTGTTCTTGGTCCAGGCATTCAGTGCGAAAACCAGGTCGGGAATCAGGTCGGGGGCCTGGTCGATCAGCTTTCGCTGTGCCTTTCGGGGCAGGTCACAACTGCCATCGGCAATCGCGCACAGCGTCAGCATCAGGTTGACAGAGGCCGCCGCGTCCTTGTCACCGCTTTCCACGATCTGCTGCCAGCTGTCGGGGCGCAGCCGCATCGCGCGCTCGAACCCGGTGGCCCACAACTCCCACAGCACTTCGCCGGTCCGGGTATCCTCGTCAAAGACCGGCGCGAATTCGACAGAGGGCGGGGTCAACCCATTCGCCACCGAATTGTAATGCGCCATGATCAGGCCAGGGCCCCGCTGGGCGGCGTCGGCATCCTCGAATTCCGGCCCGTCGCCATCGCCCCAGACACATGGGATCCATTCCGACGGCGCGATCATCTGTGGGCAAACCACCAGCCCGACACAGAAACCGTCGAATTCAGCGGCCAGCATACCCTCGTCCTCGATGGGCAGTGACAACAGAAACGCGTCAAGCTCCTCAAGGTCGGATTCGTCACCCATCGCCGGTGCCCCTGTTCCGTGCTGCCCGAAATCCGGCTACTTGGTAAAATGCGCCACCACGCGCACGAAGGCCTGCGGCACATCCCTAAGCGTATAGCCACCCGGTTTCTGGCTGACCGCCAGCAGGATCAGCGTGCCGCCGATCAGCACCGCAATCGCAGCGGTGCGCGGCGACCGCCTGTCAGATACCGCGCCCAGAATGGAAGGAATCGCAAGCCCGGTCAGAAAGATACCGGCAACAAGCATCAGGTCTTGCGGCAACATTGATGTTCACTCCGGCTCAGCTCGATAGATCAGACGTTCATCGCAGGGGGCCACCCGCAGGATGTTGGTGGTGCCGGCCTGATTGAACGGAACACCCGCGGTGACCACGATCTGATCGGACTTGTCGGCAAACCCGTCGCCGATCGCGGCCCGCACAGCGCGCACCACGGCCTCTTTGAAACGGCCGACTTCCTCTGTCACCACGCAATGCGCGCCCCATGTCAGGCACATGCGCCGGGCAGTTGCCGTCACCGAGGTCAGGGCCAGGATCGGCACGTTCGGCCGTTCGCGCGCTACCAGCGCCGCGGTCGTTCCCGACTGGGTAAAACAGGCAATCGCCTGAATATCCGCAGTCTCGGCGATTTCGCGCGCGGCCGACACGATGCCATCGGCGACGCTTTGCTTCTTGGCCCCGCGCGAGGCCTCGATGACATCGCGATAGGTCGGGTCGCTTTCGACCTCGATGGCGACATTGTTCATCGTCGTGACCGCCTCGACCGGGTATTGCCCGGCGGCGGATTCCGCGCTCAGCATGACCGCATCCGCGCCCTCGTAGATCGCGGTCGCCACGTCCGATACCTCGGCCCGCGTCGGCATCGGCGAAGTGATCATCGATTCCAGCATCTGCGTAGCCACGATCACCGGCTTGGCGGCGGCGCGGCTTTTGCGCACCAGCTGTTTCTGGATCGGGGGCACGTTCTGAACCGGAAGTTCGACGCCCAGATCGCCGCGCGCCACCATGATCCCGTCAGAGGCCGCCAGAATGTCGTCGAACACCTTCACGGCGGCGGGTTTCTCGACCTTGGTCATGATTGCCGCGCGGCCCTTGACCAGCGCCTTGGCCTCTTGGATATCCGCGGGGCGCTGCACGAATGACAGCGCCAGCCAGTCGACGCCCTGGGCGCAGGCGACCTCCAGGTCGATGCGGTCCTTTTCGGTCAGCGCCGCCAGCGGCAGGATCACATCCGGCACGTTCACGCCCTTGCGTTCAGAGATTTCGCCGCCCGCGATCACCTTGCAATTGGCGAAATCGGCGCCGCAGTCCCCCACGATAAGACGGATCTTGCCGTCATTGACCAGCAGCGTCGCACCCGGTTCCAGCGCGTCGAAGATTTCCTTGTGCGGCAGGCAGACCCGTGTCGCATCGCCCGGCGTCTCGTCCAGATCGAATCGAAACGCCTGCCCGTCTTCCAGCTGATGCGGGCCATTCGCGAACACGCCGCAGCGCAGCTTCGGTCCCTGCAGGTCGGCCAGAATCGCGATCGGGCGTCCGGTGTCCTTCTCGATCTGGCGAATAATGCCGTGGCGGGCGCGGAAATCATCATGCGTGCCGTGGCTCATATTCAGCCGGAACACGTCCGCCCCGGCCTCGAACAGCGCGCGGATCATTTCGTAATCGCTTGACGAAGGGCCCAGCGTGGCGACAATTTTTACATTCCGAAGGCGTCTCATCGAATGCCTTGTATCCTGTCTTGTTGGTTTCATGTCGGTGGGCCGCGCTCTCTATGACCCAAATCCTGCGATCTGACAACTGGCGCTTTCGGTGTAGCGCCGTTAAGCAGTCAGAACCATGAAAGACGACACCGCTTTGACATTCGCCGCCAGTGAAACGCTTGGCGCAGACCGCCCCGGGCCGTGGCTGGTGACCTGCGATCACGCAAGCAACGCGGTGCCGCCGATGATTGCCGGCGGCGATCTGGGCCTGCCCGAGACTGACATGAACCGTCACATCGCCTTTGACATCGGTGCGGCGGGCGTCACCCGCCATCTGGCGGCTTTGCTGGAGGCGCCGGCGGTGCTGTCGACATTCTCGCGCCTGGTGATCGACCCGAACCGGGGCGAGGATGACCCGACGCTCTTGATGCAGCTTTACGACGGCACGGTGATCCCGGGAAACCGCATGATGGATGCCGCCGAACGCGACCGCCGCCTGAACCTCTGCTATCGCCCCTATCACCAGGCTGTCGCGGGTCTGGCCGCCGCGCGCCCGCCCGGCTCGGTCTATCTTGCGATCCACAGTTTCACGCCGCGCCTGAACGGCCGTACCCCGCGCCCCTGGCAGGTCGGCATCCTGTTTGCCGAAGACACCCGGTTTTCCGCGCCCCTGCTGGACCGGCTGGCCCGCGAGCCGGATCTGTGCGTCGGCGCGAACGAGCCCTATTCGGGCGCATTGCTGGGCGACAGCGTTGACCGGCATGCGCTGCGGCACAACCGGCTGAATGCGCTGATCGAACTGCGACACGACCTGATCGACACCGAATCCGGCCAGCGCGAATGGGCGCAGCGGCTGGCCCCGATCCTTGAAGACGCACTGCGCAACACCCAGATCTGACAGCAGGAGACATTGCCGATGGATGACCAGACCCGTATCGAAATCGAAGCCGCCGCCTTCCGCCGCCTGCAACAGCATCTGATGCAGGACCGCCCCGATGTGCAGAATATCGACATGATGAACCTCGCCGGGTTCTGCCGCAATTGCCTGGCCCGCTGGTATCAGGAAGCCGCCAGCGATCACGGGCTGGACATGGACAAGGATCAGGCGAGGGAAGCCTTCTATGGCATGCCCTTCGCCGAATGGCGCGAAAAATACCAGACAGAGGCGGACGCCGGGAAACAGGCCGATTTCGCCCGGGCATTTGCCGAGAATGTCACGGGCACCAAATCCTGATCCCCCGGGGGGTGTCGCGAACGTGATTGGCCCGCAGGGCGACGACCAGGGAATAAACGATTCAAGATCAGGTCGAAATGCGATAGACTGACACCAGCGAAAGCGAAGGGAACTTCCGATGCGTCCAACCTGTCTTGCCCTGATACTGGCGGCCACATGCGCCGGTTCCGCAACCGCGCAATCGCGCCCGCCGACCGATCAGTTGCTGGCAAATGTCAGCCGCGAATTGCCGCAATATCTGCCCGATGTCGATGCCTCGACCCTTAGCCGTACCCAGTTGGGCGCGCTTTATGTGGCCATGCACGCCAACGGATCCTCGGGCAACCGGCTTGCGCAGATCCGCTCGATCGTCGGGGGCCGGCATTCCCTGCGCGGCGTGTTGCTGAACCACTGATCGAAAGCTGTTTGCGCCCGCCCGGAGTCTTGGCAATTCGTTCAGATTTATTGCCAAGCGGTTAATTTCAAACGGAAATGTTTCGCGCGCGAAACATTCCGGGGTCAGATCCCCGCCTTGCGGCTTTCATCCAGGTAGATCTCGCGCAGACGCTTTGCCACCGGTCCCGGCGTGCCGTCGCCCAGCACCTCGCCGTCGATCTCGACCACCGGCATCACGAATGTCGTGGCCGATGTGACAAAGGCCTCATCCGCGGTCTTTGCCTCGTCGATGCCGAAGGCGCGCTCTTCCACCGTCATCTGCGCTTCCCTGGCAAAGCGCAGAACCGCGGCGCGGGTGATCCCGGCCAGGATCTCGTTGCCCAACTGGCGCGTGATGATCCGGTTGCCGACGACGATATAGGCGTTGTTCGACGTGCCCTCTGTCACTTCCCCGTCCTCGACCATCCAGGCGTCGTCGACCCCGGCCGCCTTGGCCATCATCTTGCCCATCGACGGATACAACAGCTGTACCGTCTTGATGTCGCGCCGCCCCCAGCGGACATCGGGAATGGAAATGACGCGAATGCCCGATTTCGACGCCGCCGATTCGGTGACGCCGGGTTTGGACTGCGTGAATGCCACCAGCGAAGAGGCCACTTTCGCGGCGTCGGGAAACACGAAATCGCGGTCGCCGTCCGACCCGCGCGTGACCTGCAGATAGACCAGCCCGTCGTCGACCTGGTTGCGCTGTACCAGCTCGCGGTGGATGTCCAGCAGCGTGTCCATGTCCACCGGCGCGGCCATGTCCAACTCGCTCAGCGACCGTTCCAGCCGCGCGGTGTGGCCGGGAAAGTCAATCAGCTTGCCGCCCAGCACCGACGTCACCTCGTAAACCCCGTCGGCAAACAGGAACCCGCGGTCAAAGACCGAGATCTTGGCGTCTTCCTCGGGCAGGTATTCTCCGTTCACGTATACAATGCGGCTCATCTTCATTCCTCATGTCCTTGGGGCGACGCGGCCCGGTTTCCTGCGCGCGCCTCAACCCCACAGGTCGGGTGTCGACGGATGCACGCCGGCCGCGTCGAATTTCAGCGGCACCTGGCGGTCTTCGGCCAGCAACAGCGGCGCGTCAAGGTCAACAACCAACGCGCCTTGCGCCACCAGCATTGCCGGCGCCATCGCCAGCGACGAACCCACCATGCACCCCACCATCACGCCATAGCCTTCGGCCAGTACCGCCCGGCGCAGGGCCAGCGCCTCGGTCAGCCCGCCGGTCTTGTCCAGCTTGATGTTCACCACATCGTATTTGCCCTTCAGATCAGGCAGCGTCGCGCGGTCATGGGCGCTTTCATCGGCACAGACCGGCACCGGGCGGGCAATCTCTGCCAGCATGTCATCGGCCCCCGCGGGCAGCGGCTGTTCCACCAGGCTGACCCCCAGTCGCAGAAGATGCGGCGCCAGGTCGGCGTAGACTTCGGCGCTCCAGCCCTCGTTGGCATCGACGATGATGCGCGGATTCGGGGCGCCGGCGCGAACCGCTTCCAGCCGCTCCATGTCGTCGGGGGTGCCCAGCTTGACCTTCAGCAGCGGGCGATGCGCCTGTTTCGCAGCCGCCGCGCGCATGTTTTCGGGCGTGCCCAGCGACACGGTGAAGGCGGTGATTTCCGGCCCCGGCGCGTCCAGCCCGGCCAGTTGCCAGACCCGCTTGCCGGCGCGCTTCGCCTCCAGATCCCACAGCGCGCAGTCCAGCGCGTTGCGCGCCGCGCCGCCCGGCAGCAGGCGCTGCAACCCGGCGCGGTCAAAGCCGGGCGCAAGCGCCTCGATCTCTGCCGTCACCGACTCCGGTGTCTCGTCATAGCGCGCATAGGGCACGCATTCGCCCCAGCCGGTGATGCCGTCCTGGGTGATCCGCACCGTCAGGACCCGCGCCACGGTCCGCGATTCGCGCGAGATCGCGAACACCTCGGCCAGGCGAAAACTGTCGGTAGAAACCTCGATCTTCATGGCACCCCCTGCACCGATTACCGCCTGCCGCCGCCCGGGCGGCAAGATCGCTCAGACTGCTGCCAGCGCGTCCACCAGCCGCCCGGCCCCGTGCCGGTACGGATCGACTGCGGGCAGGCCCATTTGCGCCTCGAGCCCGGCAAGATAGTCCATCGCCTCGTCTTCGCCAAGCGCGGCGGTGTTGACCGCGATGCCGACCACCTTGCAGGCCGGATTGCCGACCCGCGCCAGTTGCAGCGCCACGTCGCGCAGGCTTTCCAGCGACGGCAGATCCTGGCCCGGCAGACCGCGCATGTGGGTGCGTGTCGGTTCGTGGCACAGGATCAGCGCGTCGGGCTGGCCGCCATGCACCAGCGCCAGGGTGACGCCGGAATAGGACAGGTGGAACAGCGAACCCTGGCCCTCGATCATGTCCCAGTGATCGGGGTCATTGTCGGGCGTCAGCCATTCGATCGACCCGGCCATGAAATCGGCCGTCACCGCGTCCAGCGGCACACCGTCGCCGGTGATCAGGATGCCGGTCTGCCCGGTGGGGCGAAAGGTCGATTTCAGCCCGCGCTTCTGCATTTCGGCGTCCATCGCCAGCGCCGTGTACATCTTGCCGACCGAACAGTCGGTGCCCACCGCCAGACAGCGTTTGCCGGTCCGCCGGATGCCGCTGGCGATCGGATAGTCGACAACCGGCACGCGCACGTCATGCAGGGTGCGTCCGTGGGTCTGTGCGGCGGCGACCAGATCGGGTTCGTCGCGCAGCAGGTTGTGCAGGCCCGAGGCCAGGTCGAAGCCGGCTGCAAGCGCCTCCAGCAGGACGGTTTTCCACGCCTGAGAGATATAGCCGCCCCGGTTCGCAACGCCGATCACCAGCGTTTCGGCACCCGCGTCGCGGGCCTGTTCCAGCGTCATGTCGGGCAGTTTCATGTCGGCCTTGCAGCCCGGCATCCGGAATTGCCCGATGGCATGGTCGGGACGCCAGTCCCGGATGCCCTGCGCGACTTTCGCCGCCAGCGGATCGGGCGCGTCGCCCAGAAACAACAGGTAAGGTGTCTTTATCATCGCGCAATTCTCCCCGAACGTGCGCGGAGTATTCAACGGAAATTGCACGATGTTTTGCGGAATTCGCGGGGGTTCAAAAGGTTTGTTCGAAGAATTACCGCAATTTTTGTCAATTCGTGCAATTTCATGCGGCAGGATCGGACTGGCTTCGAATCCCTGACCGCGCCGCGCCGGTTTGGTGCGGCTGGCCGGAATGCCGATTGCTGCGTCTGCAAAATGCACTTGCAGCATGGCGCGCAATAATCTACCCCGGCTGCGACCCGAAACGAAATTTCCTTACCCAAAGGCAGCCCGATGTCCTTCCGCATCCAACCCAGCCCGCCCGCCCGTCCGAACCGCTGCCAGTTGTTCGGCCCCGGGTCGCGGCCCGCGATCTTCGAGAAAATGGCGGCCAGCGCGGCGGATGTCATCAACCTGGATCTGGAAGACAGCGTTGCGCCCGATGACAAGCCCGAGGCGCGCAAGAACATCATTCAGGCGATCGGCGATGTCGATTGGGGCAACAAATACCTGTCGGTGCGCATCAACGGCCTGGACACGCCCTATTGGTATCGCGATGTCGTCGATCTTCTGGAAAACGCCGGCGACCGGCTGGACCAGATCATGATTCCGAAAGTCGGCAACGCGGCCGATGTCTATGCAGTGGACGCGCTGGCAACGGCGGTCGAGACCGCCAGGGGGCGCAAGCAGCCGATCAGTTTCGAAGTCATCATCGAAAGCGCCGCCGGCGTCGCGCATGTCGAGGACATCGCCGCCAGTTCACCGCGCCTGCAGGCGATGTCGCTGGGCGCGGCGGATTTCGCAGCGTCGATGGGCATGCAGACCACCGGCATCGGCGGCACGCAGGAAAATTACTATATGATCCACGAGGGACAGAAACACTGGTCCGATCCCTGGCACTGGGCGCAGGCGGCCATCGTCGCGGCCTGCCGGACGCATGGCGTGCTGCCCGTCGACGGGCCGTTCGGCGATTTTTCCGACGATGACGGGTTCATCGCCCAGGCGCGCCGGTCTGCAACGCTGGGCATGGTCGGCAAATGGGCGATCCACCCCCGGCAGATCGCGCTGGCCAATGACGTGTTCACCCCGTCCGAGGCCCAGGTCGCAGAGGCGCGCGAAATTCTGGCGGCGATGGAGCAGGCCAAGAAGGACGGGGCCGGGGCTACGGTCTACAAGGGTCGCCTTGTGGATATCGCGTCGATCAAGCAGGCCGAGGTGATCGTGCGCCAGTCAGAGATGATCGGCGGCTGACGTTTTCCCCCGCGACGGCACATCGGACAAATCGCGCGGCTGCGTGATCTGACCGCAATCAGCGGGCCGTTCTTGTCATCGCCGCGCGATTCCGGATTCCTGATTTGACGGCGGCACGGTATTTCCGCCGCTTTGCGCTGTGGATGGGCCCGGCCCGTGCACAGAAGCCCGCGGGCACCTGTTTCAGGCGACGCGGAAGTACGGCGGATTTGCGTGCGGACACGCCATTCGGGCAGGGGCATTCAGGATGATCGCTTGACGCAGCGGCGCGTTTCCCAAATGCTGTCGGGACAACGGTTCCTATTTTTTCGAAGCCCAGAATCAACTTCAACGGGAGAGCAATCATGAAAAACATTACGGCATTTTCACTGCTCGCACTGGCAGCAGCCAACGCGAGTTTTGCCCAGGACATGGTGCCGCAGGCATCCAGCCAGTGGTATATTGACGGACAGGCGGCAGTCGAGCGGCTGCTTGCCCGCGAACCCAACACCAACACCGCCAAGAACGTGATCCTGCTGATCGCCGACGGCAATGGCGTCGGGACGAACTATGCCACGCGGATGTTCGATGGCCAGCAAAAGGGCGGCTTTGGCGATGAGAACGTCCTGCCGTACGAGGCTTTCCCCTATCTGGCATTGGTCAAGACCTACAACATCAACGCCTCGACCCCCGACAGCGCCCCGACAGCCGCGTCGATGAACACCGGCGTCAAGCAGCGTTTCAACCTTCTCAACCTCGGTGAAAACGCGATTACCAAGGATTGCACCACCGAGGCGGGCAATGAACTGACCACCTTCGCCGAGATCGTGACCGAGGCCGGAAAATCGGTCGGCATCGTGTCGACCGCCCGCCTGACCCACGCCACGCCAGCAGCTGTGTATGCCAAGACCGCCTACCGCAACTGGGAAGACGCGGTGCCGGATGGCTGCGACACCAGCCGCGATATTGCAATGCAACTGTTCGATTCGATGCAATCGGGCGTGATCGACTTTGCCATGGGCGGCGGGCGGCGGCACTTTGCCCCGGACGGTGCGGCATTGGACGAGGGCGGCAAAGGGCGCCGCAAGGATGGGCGCGACCTGATCGCCGAGGCCCAGGCGGCGGGCGCACAATACGCCTGGAATACCGAGACCGCGATGGCGCTGAACCTCGACGGCTCGACACCGATTCTGGCGCTGTTGGAAGACAGCCATATGAAGTACGAGGCCGACCGTGACGATTCGGACGAACCGTCGCTGGCCGATATGACCAAGATGGCCATCGAGTATCTGTCCCACAACGAGGACGGTTACTTCCTTGAGATCGAGGCAGGCCGGGTCGACCACGCCAACCACGACGGCAACCTGGCGCGCACCGTGCGCGACGGTGTCGCCTTTGCCGAGGCCGTGGCAATGGCCGACGCGATGACCGATGATGCCGATACGCTGATCATCGTCACCGCCGACCACGACCACGCGATCAGCTTCAACGGCTATTGCGGCCGCGGCACGCCGATCACCGGTCTGTGCATGGGCGTCGACAACGAGGGCATCGGACATAACGGCGAGCCTGAACTGGCAAGCGACGGCAGGCCCTACACCGTCGTGGGTTACCTGAACGGTGCCGGGTCGGTGCTGCGCGAAGACATGAACTGGGCCGGTGTCCGCCCGAATCTGACGCAGGAAGAGGCGATGGACATCGACTATTTGCAACAGGCCCTGATCCCGCGTTCGTCGGAAACGCACTCTCCCGTGGATGTGGCACTCTATGCCAAGGGTCCGTGGGCGCATCTTTTTGACGGCACGATCGAGCAGAACGTGATCTTTCACGTGATGCAACACGCGGTCAGCGCCAGATAGACGCAGCCCCTTTTGCCGACTGCGGGAGCCCCTTATATTCAGGGGGCTCCCGACTCGTTTCAAAGGAGGACATCATGATGCGACGACGCGCCTTTCTCGGTGGTTTCGCGGTGCTGCCCCTTGTCTCAATGCCGCTTTCAGCAATGGAGGCGCCGGTCAAGCTGCGCGACCTTTATAACAAGGACCAGACCTTTTCCGATCTGGCCCTGTCACTGGAGGGTCAGCGCATCACGGTCGACGGGTTCATGGCCCCGCCGCTGAAGGCCGAGGCCAATTTCTTCGTGCTGACCAAGCGCCCGATGGCAACCTGCCCGTTCTGTGAATCCTCGGCTGACTGGCCCGACGACATACTGGCGATCTACACCAAGCGCACGGTCAAGGAGATCCCGTTCAACGTCAGGATCGTGACCCAGGGCGTGCTGGAGCTTGGCGAAATGACCGACCCCGACACCGGGTTTGTCAGCCGGGTGCGTCTGGTCGATGCGAAATATTCCTAGTGGTTCGAATCTGACGCCTCAATCCACCGGGCTTGCCTGAATATGGATCAGCTTATCGAAATATCCGAGCGCCTTGGGCTTTCAACGCTGCGACTGACCGGGGGACTCGAAAGTCCCGGTCGATCCACCAGACAAATGCGCGTTGCATGACATTGCCGCTGCATGTGCGCGACTGCGTGGTGCGCAATCGGGGCGGGCGGGTTCTTGTAAACGTACCCCATCTGGACCTTTTGCCGGGCGCGTCGCTTGGCATTCGCGGACCATCCGGCGCGGGGAAATCGACATTTCTTTATGCGCTGGCCGGTTTGCTGGAGGGCATGGACGGAGAGGTGCATTGGGGTGACACGGATCTTCTGACCATGTCGTCGGCGCGCCGGGCCTCGTTCCGGGCTGCGAATATCGGCATGATTTTTCAGGACTTTCTGCTATTCGAGGAACTGGACGCGGCGGCGAATGCCAGTCTTGCCGCGATGTATTTGCCGAAAGCCCGAAGGACCGGTGTGAAAACGCGCGCGATGGCGCAACTGGCGCATCTGGGACTGGACGCCAGCGCGCGCTCTGTTGCCAGCTATTCGGGCGGAGAGCGTCAGCGCGTGGCAATCGCGCGGGCGTTGGCGAATGAAGCGACGATTCTGCTGGCCGACGAGCCGACCGCCAGTCTGGACCGCGCCGCCGCCGACGCGCTGATCGAAGATCTGGTCAACCGGGTACGGGATCACGGGACGACCCTGATCGCAGTCAGCCACGATGCGCGTCTTCTTGACCGGATGGACCGGGTTCTTGGCCTGGAGGACGGGCAGGTGGCCGCGGGTGCATTGCCATGATGGACCTTTGGGACAGCCTGTCAGCCCTGATGCAGGATATTGTCCTGACCGTCGCCCTGCTTTTGCCCGCGTTGATCCTGTGGCGCCTTGTGCTGCGCGGCTTTGCGCCCCGGCCCCTGATCGGCGCGCTTTTGTGGCGGTTTCGCTGGGCCAACGCGCTGTTCGTTCTGCTGATCGCGGTCTCTGTCGGGATGGGGCTGGGCCTGCTGGCGCAGGAACGCGGATTGCGCGAAGGCACCGCACGGGCGGCCGACAAGTTCGATCTGGTGGTGACTGCGCCCGGCAGCGAAATCACCATGATGCTTGCCACCGTCTATCTTCAGCCAAGCGATGTGCCACTGCTGGATGGCGCCACCTACCAGGCGATTGCGGCGCATAAGAATGTCTCGATCGCGGCGCCGCTGGCATTTGGCGACAGCTTTGGCGCGTCTTCGGTGGTGGGCACAACAGCCGAGTTCGTCCAGCATCTGAGCGATGGCAAGATCGAAGGACGACTGTGGGAATCCACTGCCGAAGCCGTGATCGGGGCCAGGACTCCGCTGCAGATCGGCGATGCCTTCGAACCCGCCCACGGTGTCGGGGATGCCGCCGAGCATGATGCGCATGACGCGGATCTGACCGTCGTCGGGCGCATCGGATATACCGGCACGCCCTGGGATCGCGCGGTTCTGGTCCCGATCGAGACGATCTGGGAGGTGCACGGGCTGGCGAGCGGTCACGCCCCCGGGCGTTCCGATCAGATCGGCCCGCCATTCGATCCGGATTATTTTCCGGGCACCCCGGCGATTGTCGTGCGGGCAGACGCGATGTGGGCCAACTATGCGCTGCGTTCCGAATTCACCCGCGATGCACAGACGATGGCGTTCTTTCCCGGAGCGGTGCTCAGCAATCTTCACCGGTTGATGGGCGACATCAGGCAGGCGATGTCATTGATGTCGCTGGTCACGCAATGTCTGGTTGCCGCCAGCGTATTGCTGGGCCTGTTCATCCTGTCGCGGCTTTTCATGCGGCAGATGGCGTTGCTGCGGGCCCTGGGGGCACCGGCCCGCTTTGTGTTCGCGGTGCTGTGGTCCTATTGCACGACGTTGCTGGTCGCCGGTTCGGTGCTGGGTCTTGGGCTGGGCTGGATTACCGCGATGGTCCTGTCGCGCATCATCAGTGCGCGCACCGATATCCTGATTTCCGCCCGGCTAAGCTGGACCGAGTTTCATTACCTGGCCGGGTTCGTCAGCCTGATGACACTGCTGTCACTGCTGCCGGCGCTTGCGGTACTGCGAAAGCCAATTGTCGACGGGTTGCGCGGCTGACCTGCACCAATTGTTTGGTGGCCACGTCATCCTGACGCGTTTCCGCACCGAATTCGCCGGGCTTTTCGGGCAAAGCCGCATCCGCTGCGTGTCGCGAAGTGTGACAATCGGGTCTTGCGCTTGACGATTGCATCGACTCAGATGGGGCTGAACACGAAACAGGAGGCCGACGAATGAAATGCCCAAAGGATGGAAGCGAACTGGCGGTCAAGTCGCACGGTGGGGTCGAAATCGAATTTTGCCCGACATGCCGGGGCGTCTGGCTTGACCAGGGCGAGTTGGGCAAGATCATCGCAAATTCTGCCACTCAGGCCTCACCATCGCCAGAGGGCGATTATGACGAGGACGGCTATCATCCGACCTCGAGCAAAAAACCGCGAAGTTTCCTGAGCATGCTGTTCGACTTCTGAACCAGGGCGCGCAGGTCCAGGCGCAATGACAACGGCGTTTTCCGGTCTCGGCATTGGGGAGCGCGCGGTGCATTTTCCCCGGTAAAAAACACTTTCGCCCCGATCACTCTGTGCTATGCGCTGTGCGCCGACGCGCATCGACGCGCTTACAGGGACAACTGGAAGGGGCCCAAAACATGTTGCAGGAATTCAGGGATTTCATCGCCAAGGGCAATGTCATGGACATGGCCGTTGGTATCATCATCGGCGCCGCGTTCACCGCGATCGTGACCTCGCTGGTTGGCGACCTTATCAACCCGATCATCGGGCTGTTCATGGGTGGCATCGACTTTACCAACAACTATGCCGTGCTGTCGGGCGACGTCGCCCCGGGCACAAGCCTGGATGCGGCGCGTGAATCCGGCGCAGCGGTGTTCGCCTATGGCTCTTTCATCATGGCAATCATCAACTTCCTGATCATCGCATTCGTGGTGTTCATGCTGGTGCGCTATGTCAACAAGATCAAATCCGCCGCGGAATCGCCGAAAGAGGCCGTCGCAGAAGAGCCCGCCGGCCCGACCGAACTGGACCTGCTGGCCGAAATCCGCGACGCGCTCGCCAGGAAATAGCGCCTGCCCATGACGCTGACGCGGCCCGCCATTCTGGCGGGCCGTTTTGGTTTTGAGGAGGCTGTGGTAATATCGTCCGAAGGCATTTGAACAGGGAGGGGCGTTACGATGCTGTCACGGATATGTTCAACACTCGCCGCGCTGGTACTGGCGCAGGCCTTTGCCTGGGCGGCTGCGGCGGAAATGCTGGTCGTCCATGCGCCGAACGATGGCTATCTGAACCTGCGCACCGGGCCGGGCAGCGGCTATGCCGTGGTCATCGAGATGGATCATGGCAGCATGGTCGACACGCTGGAATATGCCGGTAGCTGGGCCCGGGTCAGACATGAGAGCGGCAACACCGGATGGGCGTATCGCAAATACATGGTCAAACCGGCGACGGGGCCGGATATCTACCGGGTCTATTCGCCGGGGGACGGGTATCTGAACCTGCGCACCGGTCCGGGAACCGGATTTGCCATCGTCCAGCGGATGTATAACGGCAGCCGGGTCGAGGTTGTCGAACGCGCCGGCAAATGGGCGCGGGTCTATCACGAAGACGGTGCCGAAGGCTGGGCGTCGACAAGGTATCTCAGGCGGTAACGGACCGGCGCGGCGGGGTTTCGCGGCCCCGCCGCGCCGGTGTCTGATTCTAGACCTTCAGCGCCAGCCCGGGCGACAGCACGTCGATGCCAAGCGCCTTGCCGACCGCGAAATAGGTCAGTTGCCCGGCATGCACGTTCAGCCCGTTCAGCAGATGCGGATCATCCTCGCAGGCCTTGCGCCAGCCCTTGTCCGCCAGCGCCAGCATGAACGGCAGCGTGGCGTTGCCCAGGGCGATGGTCGAGGTTCGCGCAACCGCGCCGGGCATGTTGGCAACGCAGTAATGCATGATGCCATCCACCTCGTAGATCGGGTCGGCATGGGTCGTCGCCCGCGAGGTTTCAAAGCAGCCGCCCTGGTCGATGGCGACATCGACGATGGCTGCGCCCGGCTTCATCTCTGACAGTTGCGCGCGGCTGATCAGCTTGGGCGCGGCGGCGCCGGGGATCAGCACGGCGCCGATCACCATATCGGCCTCGCGCACCAGTTCCAGCGTGGCGCCCGCCGTGGAATAGCGGTTCTTGAACTGCCCGCCAAAGACGTCGTCGAGGTATTTCAGTCGCGGCAGCGAGCGGTCCAGTACGGTGACATCCGCGCCCATGCCCGCCGCGATCTTGGCCGCGTGGGTGCCCACGACACCGCCGCCGATCACCACGACCCTGGCGGGGCCGACACCGGGCACGCCGCCCATCAGCACACCGCGCCCGCCATTTGCCTTTTGCAGCGTCCAGGCCCCGACCTGCGGCGCCAGCCTGCCGGCAACCTCTGACATCGGCGACAGCAACGGCAGCCCGCCGCGATCATCGGTCACGGTTTCATAGGCGATGGCGGTACAGCCCGAGGCCAGCAGGTCGCGGGTCTGGTCCGGATCGGGGGCGAGGTGAAGATAGGTGAACAGCACCTGGCCCTTGCGCAGCATCTTGCGCTCGCCGGCCTGGGGTTCCTTGACCTTGACGATCATGTCGGCCTGTTCAAAGACCTCTTGTGCGCTGGCAAGCACCACGGCCCCGGCGGCGACATAATCCACGTCAGGAAAGCCCGACCCGGTCCCGGCCCCGGCTTGCACGACCACCTCGTGGCCATGTACGATCAACTCGTATGCGGCGTTGGGCGTCAGCCCGACGCGGAATTCCTGGGGTTTGATCTCTGTTGGGCAACCGATTTTCATATACGCCTCCCTGGCTGATGCGCGGAATATGGCGTAAGTCATTTGCAAATGCTTTGAAAAGATTACTGGTTCTGATAGGGGTCGTTCGAATAAAAAGCGATGGTTAGGGTATTTGTTGAAAGGTTATTGCGCAATGATAGAACTTGACACAACAGACTGCCGAATTTTGCGGGCACTTCAAAAATCCGGGCGAATGTCGAACGCCGAGTTGAGCGAGCAGGTGAATCTGTCGCCTTCGGCCTGCCACCGGCGGGTGCAGCGGCTCGAATCAGAGGGCGTGATCGCCAGATACGTGGCGCTTCTGGATCCGCGCAAACTGGACCGCCCGTCGACCGTGTTCGTCGAAATCACGCTGAGCGGCCAGACCGAAGACGCGCTGGATACGTTCGAACGCGAAGTCGCCCTTATTCCGGACCTGCTGGAGTGTCACCTGATGGCGGGCACGGCGGATTACCTGCTGAAGATTTCCGCCCGCGATACGGATGATTTCGCCCGCATTCACCGCCGCTATCTGGCGCGGTTGCCCTGCGTGGCGCAGATGCAGTCGTCATTCTCGCTGCGCGAGGTGTTCAAGACGACGGCGTTGCCGGTGTAGCGCGCCGCCGCCGCGCCGGGTGCGGCCTACGGGGCTGTCCGGCGCGATTCGATCCGGCTTAGCGGGCTGAGGTTCAGCCAGTCGCGAAACCTTCTGTGGGTGTTCGCGGTGCCGTGAAGGTCGATCAAGCCGTCGTCCAGCGCGCGGGTCAGGGCGATGTCGCCGCGAATGACGCGGATCATGTCGGGCAGTGTGCAGGCGACGTACAGGTCGACGTCGAACCCGGGATCCTGCAGGCACAATTCACAGGATGCCGCCTTGTTTACGAACCACCATAGCGATTTCGAGGCCGGCTGATCGGTGAATTCCAGCCGGACCACGGTGCGGTCGCCTTCGAAAGCGGACGCATCGACCGATTTTTCCAGCGACCAGATCAACAGTCCGAGATCGACCTCGTTCTCGGCAAGTTCGCGGCGCGACCAGTGCTGGCCCCAGCGTCCCAGCCCCTCGATCAGGGGGACGAATTCCAGCCCCGCCTCGGTCAGCCGGTAGGTCAGGTTCTTGCCGCGCCCCGGACTGGCGCGGATGACGATGCCCTCTGCCTCCAGTTGCCGCAGGCGGCGCGACAGCAATGTCGGCGACATCAGCGGCACGCCCCGGCGCACCTCTGAGAACCGCGTCGCACCGGTGGCGAGTTCGCGGATGATCAGCGGCGTCCAGCGTTCGCAAAACAGTTCAGCCGCCTTCGCGATCGGGCAGAATTGGCCGTAGCTGCGCATCGGATCCCCTTTTTCAGCCGCAACATAGCATGAATCGGCGCGCGGTTTAGTACAGTTTCTGGACTTTTCCGCGCGCGCCCGGGCGGGTATCCTGCCGGCCATGCGGGTCGGGCAACCTGCGCGAGTCGTGACGAAAGACAGGAGATCCGAGATGGATATGGCAAGCAAGGGGCAAGTGACGCACAGCGCCGCCGATATCTATGACCAGTTCTTTGTACCTGCGCTGTTTGCGGAATGGGCCGGGCGCGTGGCCGATGCCGCCGGGCTTTGCGCCGGTCAGGCCGTGCTGGACGTGGCCTGCGGAACCGGAGTGCTGACGCGCGAGGCCGCCGGCCGGGTCCGGCCCGGCGGAACCGTTTCGGGGCTGGATTGCAACGATGGAATGCTGGCGGTTGCCCGGCGCCATGACGCCGCTGTCGACTGGCGCACGGGGCAGGCCGAAGACCTGCCCTTCGCCGATGGCGCGTTCGATGCGGTGGTCAGCCAGTTCGGCCTGATGTTTTTCGAGGACCGCAATGCCGCCATCGCGGAAATGTGGCGCGTCCTGCGCCCCGGCGGCCATCTGGCGGTTGCGGTCTGGGCCGGGCTTGATCAGACGCCGGGCTATCTGGCGATGACCGATCTGATCCAGCGGATGTTCGGCGCGGATGTCGCCGATGCGTTGCGCGCACCCTATTGCCTGGGCGATACCGCCCGGTTGCGCGGGATGTTCGAGGCCGCCGGTGTGGCGGACGTGCGGGTTGACACGACACCGGGCACGGCGAGCTTCCCGTCGATTGACGAGTGGGTGCGCCTCGACGTGAAGGGCTGGACGCTGGGCGAATTGATTGACGATGGCCAGTACCGCGACCTGCAGGATGCAGCGCGCCGCGAGCTTGGTGAATTTGTGCAGGGCGATGGCACGGTCCGGTTTTCGCATCCGGCCCATATCGTCACCGCCACGCGGGCCTGAACCCAAGGTGACCGCCCGAACCGGCGCGCTGCCTGCCGGGCGTTTTGAAAAGGAGAACCGGATGATTTCCGACCCGACGCAGACAGAACGCAGGTGCCTTGCCGGGGCCTGGCTGGCGGTGGCGCTGCCGGCATTGCTTGGCCTCGGCGTCGCCCCGGCCGATGCGAAGCCGCCCAAGCCGGGTGAAGACGGCCAGTACTTTTGCATCACCGAAGACATGGGCGACGATGACGACGACGTTGTCGTGGGTCCGAACAAGTGCTGCTACGAGGAGCGCGTCAACGACGGCGATCTGCTGACGGTCTGCATCCAGTGCGACACGGACTGGAAGAACTGCAAGGAGGTGCCCGAAGACAAACCGGGCCGCCCGCAGATCAGCCTGCCGCCGGCGGGCAACGGGACGCTGAATGAAACCGGGCCGCGCCCGCGCAGTGCTCCGGTCCTGAAACTGAAGTAGCGCGCGGGCTTGCCGGGGGCAATTGCGCCGCTGCCGGCGGTCGCGACGGCCCTGCATGGCGCAGAGGCAGAACCCTGCCAGAACCACGTCAATTTTGCCGGGGGTTTTTGACCCTGAAAACGGTTTGATTTTCGGTGGGTTGACCTGCGGTGGC
>JAJDOB010000158.1 GCA_022340385.1 Rhodobacter sp. | reverse complement strand
GTGCCGATGCCCCTTGATCCCGCCCGCGCGGCCGCGCTATAGGACGGCCCTGGCGGGCGATTAGCTCAGTTGGTAGAGCGCTTCGTTTACACCGAAGATGTCGGCGGTTCGAGCCCGTCATCGCCCACCATTTCCCGCCTGGATAGCGCAATGGCCCGGTGTCCGGCCGGTTGATCGCGTCCGACCGTTCCAGGCTGACCAATGGCGTCACCAAAGCGTTCCGGGTAAACATGAAATCGCCCAGACACCCCAAACGCTTGATGGATCAAACGATGCCTTGGCCTGTCTGGGTGATGCCTTGTCCCATGGTAAACCTGAAAAGCCGGTGGGGCACGCAGGCATTCACCCTGCGCGCGCCCGGATCTGTGGCCGGTCGAAGACCGTGATCTCCGGCAGCGGGCCGTCGAGTTTCTCGACCTCGATCAGGCAGGTATGCGCGGTCGGCCCCTGACCCAGCGCCGACGTCCCGATATCGCGGGTCAACGCGTTCGGATTGCCGTGCCGGCACATGCCCGCCTCATCGGGATCCCACCATGCCCCGGTGCTTAACCGGACAACGCCGGGGCGGATCGCGTCAGAGATCCGGGCAACCCCCAGACAGGCTCCGCGCGCATTGAACAGGCGCACCGGGTCGCCATCGGAAATGCCGCGCGCGGCGGCATCGTCGGGATGCAGCATCAGCGGTTCGCGCCCCATGATCTTGCCCGACCGGCTGACCGCGCCCTGATCGAGCTGCGAGTGCAGCTTTTTCGACGGCTGGTTCGACATCAGATGCAGGTCTTGCGCACCGGCATTGCCCAGCCATTCGTAGGGTTCGCGCCATACCGGGTGGCCGGGACAGTCGTCATACCCGAAATCCGCCACCCGCTGGCTGAACACTTCGATCTTGCCAGAGGGTGTCTTCAGGGGATTTGCGACAGGGTCGTCGCGGAACGGTTTCATCATCACCGTGGCCTGTGCGGGGGGTGGGATGCGAAACCAGCCCTTGTCGCTCAGTTCCGACCATTCGGGCAGTTCCAGCCCGCTTGCGCCGGCGGTCTGGCGGGTGCTGTCATAGATCCAGCGCAGCCACTCGTCCTCGTTCATGCCGCCGGTGAATTCTGCCTCGAACCCCATATGCGCCGCGATCCGCCGGAAAATCTCGTGATCGTTCAACGCGCCCGGCGGAGCATCGACTGCCTTCTGCATGGCGATCACGTAGGAGTCTCGCGTAGAGAACGCGATATCGTTGCGTTCCAGGTGCGTCGTGGTCGGCAGCACGATATCGGCGCGCCGCGCGGCGGCGGTCCAGCACCAGTCGTTGACGATGACGGTTTCCGGTCTGGCCCAGGCCCGCGCCAGCCGGTTCAGATCCTGGTGGTGGTGGAAGGGGTTGCCGCCAGCCCACCAGACCAGCCGGATATCGGGATAGGTCAGGTCGTGGCCGTCGAACTGGAACGCCCCACCGGGGTTTTCCAGCATGTCGGTGACACGCGCGACCGGGATATAGCTGTCAATCGGGTTGACGCTTGTCGGAAAGGCCGCGCCCTGCATCACCTGATAGTCGGCCCCGATGGAGTTCTCGGCCGACAACCCGAAGGCCACACCGCCGCCGGGCCGCCCGATCTGCCCCAGCATCGCGGCAAGGGTGATCGCCATCCAGAACGGCTGTTCGCCATGATGCGCACGGGTCAGTGACCAGCTTGCCGAAATGATCGTGCGCTTTCGTGCCATCCTGCGGGCAAGGGCGCGGATCGTGTCGGCGGGCAGGTCGGCGATGCCGGCGGCCCAGTCGGCGCTTTTGGCGATGCCGTCGGTCTGGCCCGTCAGATAGGGCAGAAATTGCGCGAACCCGGTGCAGTAGCGATCCATGAAAGCCGCGTCATGCAGGTTTTCGACATACAGCGTGTGCGCAAGCCCCAGCATGATCGCCACATCGGTATTGGGTCGCGCGGCCAGCCAGTCGGCCTTCAGTTCGGGTTCCGTGTCACCGCGCAACGGGCTGATATTGACGAATTGCACGCCCGCGGCCAATGCCTCGCGCAGGCCGGCGCGCTGCGCATGCGCGCCGACACCGCCGCTTTCGATCTGGCCGTTCTTGATCGGGATGCCGCCAAAGGCAACGACCAGTTCGCCCGCCTCGGCGATCGAGCGCCAGCCGGTGGTGGTGTTCAGAAAGTCGCGGTAGCTGCCCAGAACATGCGGGATCATCGCCTCGGCAGCGGCAAAGGAATAGGTGTACAGCGACCGGGTGAAGCCGCCCGCGAGGTTCAGAAACCGCTTCATCTGGCTTTGCGCGTGGTGGAACCGTCCGGCGCTGGCCCAGCCATAGCTGCCCGCGTAGATCGCCGCAGGCCCGAACCGGTCGCGCACCCGCGCCACCTCGTCGCCGACCAGCCGCGCGGCCTGATCCCAGTCGATCTCGACAAATGCCTCCTGGCCGCGCCGGTCGCCGCGCGTGCCGGGGCCGTCGCGCAGCCAGCTTTCGCGTACCATCGGCGCGGTGATCCGGGTCGGCGCGTCCAGCGCATCCAGGATGCCCCGGCCAATCTCGTTCGGGTCCGGATCCTGTTCGAAACCGTGCAGCGCGGTGACGCGGTTATTCCGGACCTCGGCGCGGTAGGTGCCCCAGTGGGTTGCGGTCAGCGGGAAATCCTCGGCCATCGGGCGGCCCCTTTCAACGTGTCGGGCACAACATTGGGCAGACAGGCCCGCCGGGTCAATCCACTTCCAGGCGGGCCGGGCCGGAGGGCCGCGAATTTCGCGAGCCTTGTCCGGGCGGCAAGGCGACCGGCGCGCCCGGCGACCCACCTGCACGCGCCGGCCTGGTTCTGCCGGTGCATCGGGCCGACCTGCCGGCATTGGCGCGTTTTGCCACGTCGGGGCGAAAAGCTTGATTTCGCGTCTTATCGCGCTTGACGCCCATCCCGGCTTGCAATATCCCCCCAACTCACGCGGTTGTAGCTCAGTTGGTTAGAGTACCGGCCTGTCACGCCGGGGGTCGCGGGTTCGAGCCCCGTCAACCGCGCCACTTTCCC
>JAJDOB010000129.1 GCA_022340385.1 Rhodobacter sp. | reverse complement strand
GAATACCAGATGACCGCGCCGGTCTGGATTCGCGGCATCCTGTCGGATCACTACGGCGTGCCGGTGGACGGGCCGACCTATGTCACGGGGGGCGAAGAGACCCCGAACCGCGACGAGAAGATCGCGCTGGATCTGCCGCCGCATTTCCGGCTGGAACGCATCGGCCCGACGGACACTCTGGCGCAGATGCTGCTTGATGGCCGGATCGACGCCTTTCACACCGCGCGCAAACCATCCACATTTGACGGGCGGCGCGTGAAGCGCCTGTTCCCCGATTTCGTGCCTGTCGAACAACAGTATTTCCGAGACACAGGCATCTTTCCGATCATGCATGTCGTCGCCATCCGCCGCGATGTCTATGCGGCCAACAAATGGATCGCGATGAATCTTTATCAGGCGTTCTGCGAGGCGCAGCGCCTGACCTACGAGGGCCTGCGGGAAACCGCCGCGCTGAAGGGCATGCTGCCCTGGTTCAACGCCCATGTCGAGGAAACGCTTGCCATGATGGGGCCGGATTTCTGGCCCTACGGGCTGGAAAAGAACCGCGCCTGCCTGGAGACGTTCCTGCGCTATCACCATGAACAGGGGCTCAGCCCGCGCAAGCTGGAGGTCGAAGAGATGTTCGCCCCCGAAACCCTGGAGGAGTTCGTGATATGAGCGCCGTGACCATCCCGCAGCTGCACGACATGAAGCGACGCGGAGAGAAGATCTTTGGCGTCGTCGCCTGGGATTACCACATGGCCGCCATCGCCGATCGGGTCGGGGTCGAGATCATTTCGGTGGGTGACACGGTGGGCAAGAACCTTTGGGGGCACGAGAACCCGCTTGAGGTCACGATGGACGAAATGCTTGTCGTCACAAAAGCCGTGCGGCGCGGCACCAAACGCGCGCTGGTCAGCGTCGATTTCCCGTATGGGCCATTGCAGGAAGGCGTCGATGCGGCGGTGCGCGCCGCGATCCGCTTTGTCAAGGAGGCCGGGGTCGACATGATAAAGCTTGACGGCGCGGCGGACTACCCCGAGGCCGTGACGGCGCTGACCCGCGCCGGCATCCCGGTCTGGGCGCAGTTCGGCCTGACGCCGCAGACGGCGCTGTCGCTGGGAATCCCTTATGAGAACCAGGCCGGCGCAGAGGCGGCCCTGCCCGCCGACATGGCCGACCGGATGATCGCCGAAGCCAGGATGCTGGCCGCTGCCGGTGCCGTGCTGCTGGATTTCACCAACTCGGGCCCAGAGATCGGCCCGCAGGTGGTAAGGGCGGTCGACATTCCGGTGATCGGCGGCTTCGGCGGCGGTCCCTGGCTTGACGGGCGGGTCCGGCTGGCACAGGCGGCGGTCGGATATGACGTGAACGCGCTGGACAGGAACCCGGCCGGCTATACCAATGTCGCGGCCTCGATCCATACGGCGCTGGACACCTGCGCGCAGGATGTGCGCGCCGCCCGCCAGATCAAGGGCCAGCCCGGAGCATCCTGATGCCATTCGCACAAACAGACGGTATTTCAACCTATTACGAGGTGATCGGCGACGGCGCGCCATTGCTGATGTTCTCGCCCGGTGGCTTTGACGCGCGCATCGAGAAATGGACCGACCTTGGCGTCTACAAACGCATCCGGCTGCTTGACCACCTGCCGCTAGCCTATCAGTGCATCCTGTTCGACCGCCGCGAGAACGGCCAGTCCGGCGGGCGGGTAGAGCCGCTGACATGGCAGCATTACGTCGCCCAGGCCCGCGGCCTGCTGGATCATCTTGGCATCGAGCAGGCCCATCTGATGGGCGGCTGCATGGGGTGCTGCCCGGTCACCGCCTTTGCCGTGACGCACCCCGAACGCACGCTTTCGATGACGCTTTACTGGCCGGTCGGGGGCGCGCATTACCGGATCAGCAGCCACCAGCGTTTCGCCCGCCATCTGGCTTTTGCCGAGGAAAACGGCATGTCCGGTGTGGTCGATCTGGTCCGGAGCCACGACAAGAACTTCAGCGCCGATCCGCGCGGTGGTCCCTGGGGCCAGCCGATCCGGAATTCAGAAACCTTCGCCACGTCCTATGCCCGGCTTGACCTGCCGAAATACCTGCTGACCGTCACGGCAATGATGCGCGGCCTGATCGACCGCGACACCAGCCCCGGTGCCGAACCCGAGGCGCTGATGACACTGGACATCCCGACGCTGATCGTACCCGGCTCGGACAATTTTCACGCCACGTCCGCTGCGCGCTATCTTCACGAATGCATTGTCGGATCAGACTATTGGGACGCGGCCCCCGAGGCGCAAACCGCGCAAACCGCCCCGGCACGGGTTGTCGAATTCCTGAACCGGGTCTGATCCGCCGTCTTGGCGGCAAAAGCCGGCGCAGATGACCCGGCAACGGATGACTACGCCGCAAAATCCGACACATCGGCCGCGAACAGGCTGTCCAGCGCCATCGGCCGTGGAATGATTCCCTGCGCCACCGCCGCGGCCATCAGCGTTTCAAGCACCCGCTGATTGGGCGCGATGCCATAGGGCAGCGGGTCGTCCATCACCTCCAGCACGGCCTGAAGCGTCTTGTCGATCGGGGTCGGATCGGCAATTCGCCCGGCCTTCAACTCGTTGACATACATACGTTTCGAGGCCGCAAACGCATCGCACAACTGTCCCGCCAGACCGGGATGCGCCGCCATCACATCGTCACGGATCACCACCAGGTGGTTGATCGGATAGAACCCGCGCGACTTCAGCGCCGTCATCCCGGCGGCAAAAGCATCCTCGATGATCGGCGCCAGCCCGTCGCCCCTGGCCGGCAACCCGACCGCCGCGCCGATGTCGCCGCGCAAAAGCTGTTCTTCCAGCGTGCCCGTACCGCCCAGATCCTCGACATTCGCGGGCGGTTCATAGTCGGCGACATGTTCGTCGCCGGACCTTGCCCAGGTCACTGCATCAAGGTCGACGCCATGCTCCTGTGCCAGGATCGCGCGCGCCCAGACGCCTGTGGTCACCGTGTAGCCGCGATTGACACCGACGCGGCGGCCTTCCAGATCGCGAGGCGTGTCGATCCCGGCCGCCGGGGTCTTGCACATGGATTTGTGGTGGAAATCACGAACCAGGAAGATCGGCAGCCCGGTCAACGGTGCGCCATGCGCCCTGGCACACAGGTAGGTCGTCAGCGCCATCTCGCTGACGTCATAT
>JAJDOB010000264.1 GCA_022340385.1 Rhodobacter sp. | reverse complement strand
GCTAATGTTTGCACAATACTCTCAAGCTGACTCATTTTATTAATCTCCTAGAACGCCCTCAAACTCCCGCCATTCCCCCTTCGACATCCCCGAAGTCTCCTGCGTCACCGTCTCGCCAGCCAACATCCGCCGCACGCAGTCTATCGCCTTGCCCGACAGCGTGGCGCCGCCCATGCGGTAGTCCTCGAAGGCGCCATAGGCGAAGGGCACCCAGTCGGCGACAACCTTGCAGATAGCCTCGGCGTAGACGCGGATTTCCATCTGGGCGTGGGCGTCGGCGCGCAGGCGCAGAAAGTGGAACAGGTTGTGCAGATCGACCTTCCAGTACCATTGGGTATAGATGTTGGCGGGCAGGTTCATGCGGGCCAGTTCACGCGCAAGGCCGGACTGCGCGCCCCCGTCGGCGGCGGTTTCGGACAGCATCTCTTCATAATGGTCATAGCTGCGCTGGCTGTCGGATTTCAGGATCTCCAGCACGCGGGCGGCCTCTGCCCCCTGCAGCACCTCGCCCCGGCCCTGGTTGTTGGTGGTGGATTGCGCGGCCAGCGCCGATGGTTCGGGGATGTAGAATTCGCGGTCGAGGATCGAGTAGCGGGCCGAGTATTCGTTGACGTTGGCGGTGCGGTGGCGGATCCATTGGCGGGCGACGAAGACCGGCAGTTTGACATGCAGCTTGATCTCGCACATTTCGAACGGGGTCGAGTGCCAGTGCCGCATCAGGTAGCGGATCAGCCCCTCGTCATTGGAAACCGACTTGGTGCCCTTGCCGTAACTGACGCGCGCGGCCTGACAGATGGAGCTGTCGTCGCCCATATAGTCGATGACGCGGATGAACCCGTGATCCAGCACGTCATGGGCGCGATAAAGATGCGCCTCCATCCCGGGGCTTACAGCGCGCAGCGTCGGCTGCGGGTGGCTGCGCTGGGCGTCGATTTCTGCTTGCTGATCAGCCGTGACGGGCATGGGGGCGTCCTTGTGCGATGAGTCCATATAGTACTGGATACTACATCTATGCGCCGCGAAAGACACGGCTACGATATGCTGGAATTACACAGAGTTAGCCACGGGATCAGGGCGCGGTATTCCTGCATCAGTCTGCCCGGTATGACGCGCTGATTCGTTGACTTGTGGATAACTCTTGGTCAGGGTAACAAAAAAAACAGGCAGGCTTCGAGCAAAGTTATGCAGAAATCAATGACAGCTTTGGCTGCGGTGATGATGATCGCCGCGTGCGACGGGAATCCCTTCTTAACCCCGACAACCACGACAACGACTCCGCCCATTCCGCCGACCCCGACGAATGTGGGCAACGTCACCTTGCCCGGCGGGCCCGGCAGTACGGACTCGCCCACGGCGAGCGGCGACATCACCCGCTACGAGACCAATGGCAACACGCAAAGCGTGACCTATGACTCGGGCACCGACAAGATCATGATCAACAACCTGCCCTTCGACGGCACCGGGGTGTTCGATCGCGACAACGTGCTGCCGACATTGGTGGCCGGGCCGAACGGGTTCACGATCTACGAGAACAACAACATCACCGAGCGGCGCGCCTACAAGACAATCTACGGCGCCAGCGCCAGCGGCAATTCCAGCGTCGCCATTACCAGGACCGGCGATTACCAGGGCTTCGGCTTTGGCGGTTTTGTCTATGAGCGCAACGGCGGCGTGACATTGCCCTCCACCGGGCAGGCCACCTATACCGGCAACTATGCCGGCGTGCGCGTGTTCACCGGAACCGGCGGGCTGCAATACACCACGGCGAATGCCACGCTGATCGTCGACTTCGAGGATTTCGATGCCACCGACGCGGTCGAGGGCACGCTGACCAATCGCCAGTATTTCGACCAGGCGGGCAACCCGCTTGGCATCCTGCCGACGCTGATCTTCTCGACCGGCTCGATCACCGATGCCGGCGAGATTGGCGGAACGGTAAGCAGCCAGGTTCTGTCCGGCGGCGTGCTGACGGCATTCGAATCCGGCGAATATTACGCGGTTCTGTCGGGCCCGGGTGCCAACGAGATGGTCGGTGTCATCATCGTGACCGGCGACGATCCGAACGACATTCTGGATGCGGGCCCGAACACGACGGTTCAGGAAACCGGCGGATTCATTCTGACGTCGCCCTAGGGCAACGTGTTGAAACCGTTCCGTAAACTGGCGCAGGCGGTGGCGGGCGCGGCTTTTGCCTGCACTGCGGCCATCGCCGATCCGGCCCCGATAGAACTGACCCCGGACGAGGCTTATCTGGCCGCCGTCTACAATATGCAGCAGGGGCGCGAAGCACTTTCCTATTCGCTGGCCGACGCATTGCTGCAACGCAATCCTGGCGATTTTCGAACGCTGGTTCTGAAGTCGCAGGCGGCCCTTTCAACCAATCGGCTGCCAGAGGCCGTGGCGGCCGGGCAACTGGCCTGGCGCGCGGCCTCTGACGGGTCCGAAAAATACACCGCCGCGATGGTCACCGCGCAGGCACTGAACGCCGAAGGCAAAAAGACGCGGGCACAATTGTGGTTGCGCCGCGCCACCGATGTCGCCCCCGACGCGGGCGCCCGCGCGCTGGCGACGCGCGACTTTCGCTTCGTGCGCGCGCAAAACCCCTGGTTGACGCAGCTGAGTTTCAACATTTCGCCCACCGACAATGTCAACAACGGCTCTATCCGCGATTCCGTCCGGGCCTGGGTATATGGTGTTCCGATCGACTTTGTCCTGAGTGGCGCCGCGCAGGCGCTGGAGGGCGTCGAATACTCGACCGGAATCGCCACACGCTATCGTTTTGCCCAGGGTGGCCACCACGCGCATGATCTGGTCATGCAGTTCAATCACCGCACATATAGCCTGACAGCAGACGCCAAGGCGCAGGCCCCCGGCGTCTCGGGCAGCGATTTCGCCTTTACGCAGGCCGCTTTGGCCTATGTCTACCAGCGCCGCCCGGAACACGGGTTGGGGCCCTACTCCTTGAATGTCACGGCGGGTCAGACGTGGTATGGCGGCGATCCCTACCTGAAATTTCTTCG
>JAJDOB010000098.1 GCA_022340385.1 Rhodobacter sp. | reverse complement strand
CCATTGGCGCCGCGCGCCGTCCAGGCGGCATAGGCCCTTTCACGCAGATCGCGGCGAGGCGAAAATTGCAGGAACGGCACGATCAGCGACCTGGACAGGGTCACGACCGGACCACCGGCACCTTTTTCCTCGCCCGCCGCGCGGGCGCTTGCGATCACGAAATCCGGCAGCCCTTCCAGATCGGTTTCGGCCAGTTCCATGAACCACTCGCGCTCGTCCGCCAACAGGTTCTGGGTGAATTCGGTGCCCAGCACCGCCAGCCGTTCCTTGACTGCGGCCAGCCGATCCCGCGCCGCGCCCTGCAGCTTTGCCCCGGCGCGCACGAAACTGCGGTGCGTCAGGTACAGCACACGCATCTGTTCGTCGCTCAGCCCCAGCCCGTCGCGATCTTCCCACAAGGCGCTGATCCGCGCGAACAGCGCGCCGTTCATCGTTATCTCGGATCCGTATTGCGCCAGCTTCGGCGAAAACTCGCGTTGCAGCGCCTCTCGGGCAGGGTTGCTGTCGGCCCCGGCGATGTTGAAGAACACCGCCAGCACGCGGCTCAGCGTTTCATCGGCCTGCTCCAGCGCCTCGATCGTGTTGGCAAAACCGGCAGGGTCCGGATTGTCGGCGATGCGCGCAATATTCGCGCGCGCCTTGGTCAGGGCCGCCGCGACCGCCGGGGCAAAATCCTCGTCCGAAATCCGTTCGAACGGGGCAATCTGAAACGGCGTGTGCCAGTCGGCAAGCAGCGGGTTGGTCATGGCGCGGGCTCCTTTTGTCAGACATAGCTAGGGCCCGGCCGCCCCAAGTTCCAGTTGCAAAATCGTTATCCCGGGCGGTTGCGCAAGCGCTGTTCCAGCCGCCGCAGCACAAGCGACAGGGTGACGGTCATCATCAGGTAGATCAGCGCCACGACGTTATAGGTTTCGAAATATCGAAAGTTGCCTGCCGCAGTCACCTTGCCCAGTTGGGTGATGTCGGTGACACCCAAAACCGAGACCAGGCTGCTGTCCTTTACCATTGCCACGAAATCATTGCCCAGCGGCGGCAGGATCATCCGGAACGCCTGGGGGAACACGATATGGCGGAACCGCTGCCAGCCGTTCAGGCCCAGCGCCTCTGCCGCCTCGATCTGGCCCTTGTCGACCGCCTGCAACCCGGCACGAAACACCTCTGCGATGAACGCGGAATAGGCGATGCACAGCGCCAGAATGGCGCGCCACAACAGCGGGAAATCGCGGGTGCGGACCGGGTTCAGCCCGACGCTTTCCATGCACCAGTTCCACGCCGCTACCAAAGCCGGCGCAAACACGAACGCCACATAAAGCAGCAGCACGATGATCGGAATGCCGCGAATGATCTCGATGTAGAACCGCGCAATCTGGCGCAGGATCAGGAACCGGCTGAGCGAGGCCGTTGCAAGCAGCAGCCCGATCACGCAGGCCGAGGCAAAGCCGATCAGCGTGACCATCACCGTGACCGAGATGCCCCTGCCCAGCGTACCAAGCACTTGCCGGTAAAGATCATCGGCAATCACCCGGTACAGAAAATATGCGATCAGCGTCCCCAGCAGCACCAGCCACCATGGAAAATCGCCGTTCTCCTGTGGTTCGGGCATCATGGGCAGAGGCCCCGGGCCGGGCCCGGGGCGGCGTTGCGCATGTGCCTATTCACCCAGCTTGTAGTCCAGAAACCACTTCTTGTTCAGTGCCTCGATGGTGCCGTCCCCGGCCATTGAACCGATCGCCGCATTGATCGGCCCTACCAGATCGGAACCCTTGGGAAAGATGAAACCGAAATCCTCGGTTCCCAGCTTTTCGCCGACGATCTTCAGCCCGCCATCGCTGGCCGAAACATAGCCGTTGCCCGCCGTGCCGTCGGTCAGCACCAGATCGACATCGCCCGCCTTCAATGCCGCAACCCCGGCGCCGAACGTTTCGAATTTCACGATCCGCGGGTTCGCCTCGTCCCCATCCAGCACCTCGTAGACGCCGACATAGAACGGCGTCGTGCCCGGCTGTGCGGCCATCAGCAGATCGGCATTCGCGGCGAAAGACGCAGCATCGCTGAACCTGTCCTCGTCGCCGCGCACCATCATCACCATTTCAGACCGCATGTAGGGATCGGAAAAATCCACCACCTCGGCGCGGTCATCGCGGATGGTGATCCCGGTCATGCCCAGATCGTACTGGCCTTCGCTGACCGCCGGTATCATCGCGTCCCAGCTGATATTTTCGTATTCGACGGTCATGTTCAGCCGCGCGGCAATTTCGGCCATCGCGTCATATTCCCAGCCGACTGCGTTGCCGGTGCCCGGTTCGACGAATTGCAGCGGTGGATAGGCGTTTTCCGTCACTACCACCACGGTGCGCCCCTCCAGATCGGGCAGATGACCGGCGGCTTCGGCCGGATACGAAAATGCGGCAGCGGTCAGGGCAGCAGCAACGGCGATAGATCTCATGGCAATTCTCCCAGATGACGTGACCGGGCCAGACTATGGCCCAGCCCCCCGGCCCTGTCCATCACTGGTTCAGAAGGATCGCCAACAGCGGCTACCGGGCCTGCAACCGCCCACAGGTTTCGCACCCCGGCCGCCGCTGCACCCGGATGTTCCGGCTTTCACCGTAAAGCGCGTCGTAGATCATCATTCGGCCCAGCAAAGGCTCGCCTGCCCCGACGATGACCTTGACCGCCTCGACCGCCATCATCGCGCCAATGACGCCGGGCAGCGGGCCCAGCACGCCCGCTTCGGCACATGTTGGGGCCAGCCCATCCGCCGGCGCCTCGGGAAACACGCATTGATAACAGGGCGCGCCGCTGGCCGGATCGAACACGCTGATCTGCCCTTCCCACTGCGTCAACGCACCCGAGACCAGCGGTTTTCCGGCGGCCACGCAGGTGGCATTCACCAGGTAGCGGGTGCTGAAATTGTCGGTGCCATCCAGCACGATATCATAATCTGCCAGCAGATCGGCGGCCATATCGGCGGCCAGCCGCCGGTGATACGGGCGCACCGTCACACAGGGGTTTACCGCCTTCATCGCGGCCTCTGCCGAGAATACCTTGGGCATCCCGATACGGGCATCCGTGTGAGCGATCTGGCGTTGCAGATTGGTTGCCTCTACCACATCGTCGTCGATCACACCGATGGTCCCGACCCCCGCCGCCGCCAGATACATCAGCGCGGGCGAACCCAGGCCACCGGCACCAACCACCAGAACCCGCGCCGCCTTCAGCTTTTTCTGCCCCGGCCCGCCGATCTCGCGCAGCATGATGTGGCGGGCATAGCGTTCCAGTTCCGTGGCTTGATATGCTCCGGGTCTGACAGGCTCGGCCAAGGGCTGCGCCCGCGCCTTCAGCTTCCCCAATACATGGCGATAAGCGTAGATCGCCAGCCCGAGGGCACCGAACACCAACCATTCGCCCGCCGTCCCGCCCAGAGCAACCGCCAGCGGATGATCCGCCGGCAACAGGACCAGCAGCCCAAGGACCAGCCCGTAAAGAGCGCCCAGCGACGCCCAGCGCGCCCGCGACGAGACCGCGAATTTCCCGCCCAACAGCCAAAGCGCGACCGCCGCTAGCAGGACCCAGATCATCAGCCGCGCCCGGTAGAGCCGAAGCCGCCGATCCCGCGCAGGGTCTCGCTTAGCGTTTCGGCCAGTTGAAACTGCGCCTGCACGACCGGGGAGACAATCAGCTGCGCGATCCGTTCACCATGCGCCACCACAAATGGCTTTTCGCCGAGGTTGACCATCAGCACGCCCAGCGGTCCGCGATAATCGCTGTCGATGGTGCCGGGCGTGTTCAGCAGCGTCATGCCGTGTTTCAGCGCCAGCCCCGAGCGCGGCCGGATCTGCATTTCAAACCCGCTCGGGATTTCCACCCGCAGCCCGGTCGGAACGATGCGCCGCTGCATCGGGTCCAGTGTCAATCCGGCGGCGCGGTCCTCGTCCGGCAGGTTCGCCCGGATATCCGCGCCGGCGGCGCCAGCGGTTTCATAGGACGGCAACGGCAGCGTCTGATCCGCCCAGTCTTCCCACAACAGCTGCAGGACCGGACCTGTCACGCCAGCGCCCCGGCGATTTTCGCGGCCAGCCTTGCGGCGACCTGATCCTTGCCCATGCGCGGCCATTCGTCGGCACCCTGGGCGGAAATCACCGTCACCGCGTTCTCGGACCCGCCCATGATGCCGGTCTCGGGTGACACGTCATTGGCAACGATCCAGTCACAGCCCTTGCGCGCGCGCTTGGCCGTGGCATGGGCGATCACGTCATCGGTTTCGGCGGCAAATCCGACGACCAATGCGGGGCGGCCCTTCTTCATCTGCGATACCGTTGCCAGAATGTCGGGATTCTCGGCGAATTTCAGCGTCGGAACCTTGCCGGAACCGTCCTTCTTGATCTTCCTTGGCTGGTCTTCCGCCATCCGCCAATCGGCCACCGCCGCCGCAAACACCGCCGCATCGGCGGGCAATGCGCCCTGAACCGCCTCCAGCATCTGGCGCGCGGTCTGCACCCGGATCACCGAAACCCCGGCCGGAGCAGGTATGCTGGCCGGGCCGGTCACGAAAGTCACCTGCGCGCCCAGCGCCGTCAGCGCCCGCGCGATCGCCGTGCCCTGCGCGCCGGATGACCGGTTGGCGATATAGCGCACCGGATCAATCGGTTCATGGGTCGGGCCGGACGTGACCAGCACATGCCGCCCCTTCAAGGGCCCGTCCATCATCGCCGCCTCGATGGCGGTGACAATTTCCAGCGGTTCGGCCATGCGTCCGGGGCCGTATTCGCCGCAGGCCATGTCGCCCTTGTTCGGGCCGGCGACCAGAACACCGTCGCCCAGCAGCGTCGCCAGATTGCGCTGCGTCGCCGCATGTTCCCACATCCGCACATTCATCGCCGGGGCGATCAGCACGCGCTTGTCGGTGGCCATCAGCACTGTCGAGGCCAGATCATTGGCGTGGCCATGCGCCATCTTGGCCATCAGATCGGCGGTCGCGGGGGCAACAACCACCAGATCGGCGGCGCGCGACAGCTCGATATGGCCCATCTCGGACTCGTCTGTCAGATCGAACAGATCGCGATAGACTTTTTCCGCCGCCAGCGCCGACGTTGACAGCGGTGTGACAAATTCCTCGGCGGCGCGGGTCAGTACCGGGGTCACGGTGGCGCCGCGCTCGCGCAGCCGCCGGATCAGGTCCAGCGACTTGAAGGCCGCGATTCCGCCGCCGATGATCAACAATATCCGCTTACCTGCCAGCATCTGAAAACGCGCCCCCTGGTGCAGATTTCGTTCTAAGCCGCATGGCCGCCAAGAACAATGGCCCGCCTACTTGACCGAAAACCCGGCACAGGGGTCTTCACGTTCTGCCGGGTCGGTCAGCAGCCAGAAGTCAAAGGGAATGTCGCCTTCGGGCGCGGATTCGAACTGGCCGACGCTCAGCACCTCCAGATCCGGAGCCGCGAGTTCCAGCGCCCTTGGGATGCCCCAGTCGCGCCGGGCGTGGCCGTTGCCGGTAATCACCGCCACCGGCCCGCCGGTTTCGGCAAACGCCGCGATGACGGCGCGGGCCAGTGCGGCATCGCGCAGGCGCTGCGCCTCGACGATGCCGGGCAGCATCGGGATCGGCAGCGCATCGCAATGCGCGGCCATCTGGCCGGATTCGCGTGCCGTCTGTTCGTGATCGTCCAGCGCATTGGTCAGCCCGAACAGCGCCGCCGCACCGCCGAACGCGGCCGCCGCACCGCTGTCGACCGCGGCGCGCACGACGCTGCGATCCAGTGCGCCGCCGAATATCGCCGGTGCATCAACCGCCACGAAGATCGGATAGTAGAATTCGAAATCCGGCCAGCCGCTGTCTGCCCAGCCCAGCGTTTTCTCAAGTTCCTGCGCGTTGCGAGGAACGCCGGGCGAGATCCTCAGCGCCTGCGCCTCGGTCAGCATCTCGAATACCAGGGCGCGCGCGCCAAGCGCCTGCACCGCCATCGCCTGATTGTCGTGATGCCCGGGGTTGTCGTGAACCTCGCCCAGAATAACCACATCGACTGCGGGCAATTCGGCCAGCTCGGCAGGTTCAATCCGGCGCGGCTCTGCCCATGCCAGACCGCCAGTCGGCAGCGCCATCGCAGCCGCCAGAAGAAAACGAACCATCATGCGAAGAAGTCGTGAACCTCTTTCGACTGTGCTTCAAGGATTTTGCGCAATTTTGCGAAGGCGGCCGATTCCAGCTGGCGGATGCGTTCCTTGGACAGGCCAAGTTCCTGACCCAGGCTTTCCAGCGTGCGGCCATCCTCGCGCAGCTTGCGTTCTTCGACGATGAACCGTTCGCGTGAATTCAGTTCGGCGAGCGCCGCCGCCAGCCAGTTGCGGATGGTCTTCATGTCCTTGTCACGCTCGACCACTTCGGCGGGTTGCGCAGCCTCGTCCTGCAATGTCTCGATCCATTCACGGCCCTCGTCATCGCCCGATTGTCTGGCGTTCAGCGAAAAATCCGACCCCGACAGACGGCCATCCATCATTTCGACGTCATGCAACGGCACGCCGACCTCTGTGGCGATCCTCTGGTGCAGCTGGTGCTTGTCCAGACGTTCGCCTTCCGCCGCAGCCTCGCGTTCCAGCTGTGCCTGAACCCGGCGCATGTTGAAGAACAGCGATTTCTGGCTGCTGGTCGATCCGGTGCGCACCATCGACCAGTTGCGCATCACGAATTCCTGAATCGACGCCCGGATCCACCACACGGCATAGGTCGAGAACCGGACGCCGCGGTCGGGGTCGAATTTGTCGGCGGCCTTCATCAAACCCAGCGTCGCCTCTTGAATAAGGTCATTCATCGGCGCGCCGTAGCGCCTGAATTTCGATGCCATCGAAATCGCCAGCCGCATGTAAGCCGTGATCAGCCGGTGCAGCGCGGCCTCGTCGCGTTGATCGCGCCAGGCGTAGGCCAGTTGCAGTTCCGTCTCTGCATCCAGCAGTTCCGCCTTCATCGCCTGCCGCGTCATCGAAAACGTGTCCGTATTCCTTGAAGTCATGTCGACACCCCATGCCATTAAACGATTACGTCAGATCACTATGCGTCGGCCTCTTTACGGCCGATTGACAACCTTGATACGGGGGGCTGCAGAAACCGGATCATTGAAAGTCAAAAAAAATGTTGCCACGCAGGACATTCGTATTAGGTGGTGCGCGCTCTGGCAAATCAACTTTTGCGGAGCGTTTGGCGAGTTATTACGGAAAATCAAAAGCTTACATCGCAACCGCGCAGGCATTCGATAACGAAATGCGGCTTCGGGTCGAACAGCACCAGGCCCGGCGCGGCGATGACTGGCGCATGATCGAGGCGCCTCTCGATGTTGCCGGGGCGCTTTCGCAAGTGACGGCCGGCGAGGTGGTCTTGTTGGATTGCGCTACCCTTTGGCTGTCGAACCAGATGTTGGCGGGGGCCGATCTGGCGTCGGAATGCGAAACGCTTCTGGCGGCCCTGGCAGGGTGCCGCGCCGCCGTGCTGATGGTTTCGAACGAGGTCGGCCAGGGTATCGTGCCCGAAAACCCGATGGCCCGGCAGTTTCGCGATGAACAAGGCCAGTTGAACCAGCGGCTGGCAGAAATGGCCGACCTGGCGGTTCTGGTTGTCGCCGGATTGCCGCTGGTGCTGAAGGGCCGGTTGCCGGACGGGTTCGCATGACCCGGTTCTGGTGGGTGCGACACGGGCCGACCCATGCCAAGGGAATGGTCGGCTGGACCGACCTGCCGGCGGATCTGAGCGACACCGCGCAAATCGCCCGGCTGCGGGATTACCTGCCGCCCGACGCCGTTGTCGTGTCTTCTGATCTGCAACGCGCCGCCACCACCGCAGACGCAATCGCAGGCACCCGCACACGCCTGCCAGATGACCCTGATCTGCGCGAGATCCATTTCGGCAACTGGGAAATGCTGCATCACCGCGAGATCGAGGCCCGCGATCCCGATCTGATCCGCGCCTTCTGGGACCAGCCCGGCGACGTGCGTGCGCCCGGCGGCGAAACCTGGAACGAGGCGGCAATGCGCGTGTCCCGGGCCGCAGACGCACTGGCGCAGCACCATCGCTACGTTATCGTCGTGGCCCATTTCGGCGCCATCCTGACGCAGGTGCAGCGCGCGCTGGCGATCCCGGCATACGATGCCTTTGCCCATCGGATCGACAATCTGTCGGTCACCAGCATCGGGTATGACGCGCAATGGCACGTTGAACGGATCAATCACATCCCGTGATGGCGCCTATTGCCAAAAATCGTTTTTCCCGGCGCTTGCGCCCGCATAACCTGATGCGATGACATACCAACTTATTCTCGGCGATCGCGCCTATTCCAGCTGGTCGCTGCGCGGTTGGCTGCTTTTCGAAAACTTCGGTCTTTCGGCGACACAACGCTTTGTCGATTTCAACGGCGCGGGCAAGTCCAAGCCGCAGACGGTGGGCGAGCAGTTGGCGGATCTTGCCCCGGCCCGAACCGTACCCACGCTGGTCACGCCCGATGGTGCGCTGATCTGGGATTCATTGGCCATTGCCGAAGAGCTTGCGACCCGCCATCCCGATGCCGGGCATTGGCCGGCGGATCCCAAGGCGCGCGCCACCGCCCGCAGCCTGGCGGCGGAAATGCACTGCGGCTATGCTGCATTGCGCAATGACTGCCCGATGAACCTGCGCGCATCCTACACCGGCTACCTGCCTGCGGACGCGGTGCGCGCCGATGTCGATCGGATCGACACGGTCTGGCAATATGCGCTGGATTTGTCGGGCGGTCCCTGGCTTTGCGGCGATTATTCCGCCGCGGATGCGTTCTTTGCCCCGGTTGCGGGCCGGATAGCGGGTTATGGCCTGGCAATGTCGGAATCCGCACTGGCCTATGTCGAACGCCACCTGGCCGACCCGGCCTTTCGCCGCTGGCGCGCGATGGGGCTGGTCCGGGGCGCCGACCTGCCCTGGTACGGCCGCGATTTTGCCCGGCGCCCCTGGCCCGGCCCGGCACCACTTTCTGCAAAAGCGGTCGATACCGGTCCCTCGGAAAACACCGCCTGTCCCTATTCCGGCGATCCGGTCTCGCATTTCATGGAGCTCGACGACCGCATCTTCGGTTTCTGCAACGCGTTTTGCCGTGACAATACCGTGCCCGACCCCGGGGCCTGGCCGAAGTTCATGACCGTTTACCATTCTTAAACCATCCCGCGTCACACCGTTAACCAAGGTTACGTTCCGGGTTGCGGAGGGTGGATGATGGTTGCGCGGGCCTACACGGTGGCATTCGAGGGCGTAGAGGCGCGCATTGTCGAGGTGCAATGCGCCGTTTCGCCGGGTCTGCCCGCCTTTACCCTGGTCGGCCTGCCCGACAAAGCGGTCAGCGAGGCGAAAGAACGCGTGCGCGCGGCGCTGACCTCGATGTCCATCGCGCTGCCATCGAAACGCATTACCGTCAATCTCTCGCCCGCCGACCTGCCCAAGGAAGGCTCGCATTTCGATCTGCCGATCGCGCTGGCACTGCTGGCGGCGATCGAGATTCTTCCGCGCGACGATGTCGAGGCGACGGTGGCTTTGGGGGAATTGTCGCTCGACGGATCGCTGATCCCGGTGATCGGCGCCCTGCCCGCTGCCATGGCCGCCGCCGAAGTGGGTCGCACGCTGCTGTGCCCCAGGGCCTGCGGCGCAGAGGCCGCATGGGTCGGCGCGACCAAAGTGATCGCACCCGCCAGCCTTGCCGAAACGATCCAGCATTACACCGGGCAGCGCATCCTGCCGCCCGCCGACCCCGGCGAGGTCAGCCTGGCCACGCATACCCGCGACTTTCGCGACGTGAAGGGGCAGGAACGTGCCAAGCGCGCGCTGGAAATTGCCGCCGCCGGGCGTCATCACGTTCTGATGGTCGGCACGCCCGGGTCCGGCAAATCCATGCTGGCGGCGCGGCTGCCGGGGATCCTGCCGCCGCTGACCGCGGTCGAGGCGCTGGAAACCTCGATGATCCACTCTTTGTCGGGCCTGCTGGACGAAGGCGGCATCTCGCGCGCGCGTCCGTTCCGCGAACCGCATCACACCGCGTCAATGGCGGCGATTGTCGGTGGCGGGCGCGGCGCAAAGCCGGGCGAGATCTCGCTGGCGCACAACGGCGTGTTGTTCATGGATGAGTTCCCCGAATTTCCGCGCGCGGTGCTGGAAACCCTGCGCCAGCCGATCGAAAACGGAGAGGTCGTGGTGGCGCGCGCCAATGCCCATGTGAAATACCCCTGCCGGTTCATGCTGGTGGCTGCCGCCAACCCCTGCAAATGCGGCTATCTTTCGGATCCGGCCCGTGCCTGTGCCCGTGTCCCGCTGTGTGGCGAGGATTACCTTGGCCGAATTTCCGGCCCGCTGATGGACCGGTTCGACCTGCGGATTGATGTGCCGCCTGTCGCTTTCACCGACCTCGACCTGCCCGAATCCGGCGACAGTTCCGCCATTGTCGCCGCACGGGTGGCAAGCGCACGCGCGGTGCAAGCCGAACGTTTCGCCGATCATGCCGGCGTGCGGGTCAACGCCGATGCCGAAGGCAATGTGCTGGAATCGATGTCGGTCCCCGATGCCGAGGGCCGCGCGCTGCTGACCCGCGTCGCCGAACGCTTCGGCCTGTCGGCGCGCGGCTATCACCGGGTGCTGCGCGTCGCGCGCACGATAGCCGATCTGGAAGGGGTGGACGCCGTGCGACGGCACCACGTCGCCGAGGCCGTCAGCTACCGCCTGGTCGAGGCGCGCGAAGCTGTGCCGAAATGAATGTCGCGGCCTCGGCCAGCGACTGTCGTGCCTCGGGCAGATAGCGGGCCAGCAACTGCCAGACATGCGGTGCATCGGGCAAGGATGTCTCTGTGACATCCGCCCCGAATTCCTGCAGCCGCCGCGTCATCCGCCGGGCGTCATCGCGCAAAAGCTCGGACGCTGAATACTGCAACAGGACCGGCGGGCAGCCCGGGAACCGGGCGTAAAGCGGGCTAAGGAACGGATCAGTGCGGGGCGCATCGCCTGCGACCATCTCGCAAAGCTCGTCTGCGCGTTCGGGCGCGAACAGGACGTCATGCGCGGCGTTTTCCCGCATCGACGCGCCGGTAAGCGCCAGGTCGGTCCAGGGCGAAAAAACAACCGTCGCCGCGGGCCTTGTCCCGCGCTGGCACAGGGTTGCCAGCAATGCCAGCGCCAGCCCGCCGCCGGCGCTGTCGCCGCTCAAGACGATGGAAGATGGCGGATAGCCGCGATCTACCAGATGCTGAAAGGCGGCCGTCACATCCTGCAGCGCGGCGGGATAGGGGTGTTCGGGGGCCAGCCTGTAATCCGGTGCGAAGGCGCGCAGACCGGTCAGCCGGGACAGCCGTGCAACCAGCGCACGATGGGTAGCCGGACTGCCCACGACATATCCGCCGCCATGCAGATACAGCAGCGCCGCCCCGGATTTCACCGGCCCTGACCAGATCCAGTCGCCCGGAACAGTGTTGTCCGCCAGAACGGCGGTCAGCGGCGGCGACGGGCAGAACAGACGGGTGGCCGCGGCGAAACGGCGCCGCGCCGCGGTGACATCATGCTGGTGGCGCAGCACCGGTTTGACCACGTTGCGCGACACCAGATTGATGCCGCGAAGCTGCCAGCTCATCGGGCGTCGCGACGCCGTTCGATCGCGTCCCAGATCAGCCCGGCGGCGTTTGTGCCGTCGAAGCGTTCCAGTTCCTGGATGCCGGTGGGTGAGGTGACGTTGATCTCGGTCAGATAGTCGCCGATCACGTCGATGCCGACGAAAATCTGGCCCTTGTCGCGCAACGTCGGCCCGATGGCCGCGCAAATCTCGCGGTCGCGCGCGGTCAGTTCGACCTTCACTGCCTTGCCCCCCACATGCATGTTCGACCGGGTTTCGCCGGGCTGCGGAACACGGTTGATCGCGCCGACAGGCTCTCCATCAACCAGAATCACACGCTTGTCGCCATTCGAGACATCGGGAAGAAATTTCTGTGCAATCAGCGGTTCGCGGCTGATCCCGGTAAACATCTCGTGCAGGGAACTGAGGTTCCGGTCGTTGGGATCCAGCCGGAACACGCCGGCCCCGCCATTTCCGTACAATGGCTTCAGGATGATATCGCCATGCGCATCCTTGAATGCCTTCAGCGTCGCCAGATCGCGGGCGATCGTGGTCGGCGGAATCAGGTCTGGAAAATCCAGCACCAGCAGTTTCTCGGGGTAGTTGCGCACCCAGAACGGGTCGTTCACCACCAATGTGGCCGGATGAATCCGATCCAGCAGATGGGTCGAAGTGATATAGCCCATGTCGAACGGCGGGTCCTGACGCAGCCAGACGACATCGAAATCCCCCAGATCGACTTCGCGGACCGGGCCCAGGTCGACATGATCGCCCTTGACGCGGCGCAGCACCATATCGTGGCCGCGTGCCGTGATCCGGCCAGCCTGATAGGCCAGATGGTCGGGCGTATAGAAGAACAGCTTGTGACCGCGCGCCTGGGCCTCTTCGGCAATGCGAAAGCTGCTGTCGGCGTCGATATTGACGTCTTGGATCGGGTCCATCTGAAAGGCAACGTTCAGGATTTTGGACGAGGGCATGCGTATGGCTCCGGCAGGGGGTGTTTCCGCCTACATGGCGCAGCATCAGCCGGGGAGCAAGCGTGGCCAGTCACATGCCGAAAGCGTTTTCCAGAATCCTGACCCGGCCTTCCGCGTTGACAAGCGCCACGTCGAACCGTGCCTCGGTGTCCTGACCAAGCGGCATCGACGCAAGAAAACCGCTGGCAGAGGCATAGATCCGCTGCATCTGGCGTTCAGACAGCCGGGCTGCCGCAGTCGCAAAATCACGGCTTTTCTTGACCTCGACGAAAACCAGCGCACCGCGTTTCTCGAACACAAGGTCGATCTCTCCGCCCGGCCCGCGCCAGCGCCTGACCAAGGGTGCATACCCTGCCCGCCGATAGGTTTCGGCAACACAGTCTTCGGCGCTCAGACCTGCGAGATATGACACCACACCGCTCAATTCGGCTCCTTCTGCCCGTACCCCGAATCTGGCATGGCAAGAGATGTTCTAAATCCGTTCCAAGAACATTTGGTTAACGCGCCTTCGCCAGATCCAGCGCCGCCTGATACACCTGTCGCCGTGGCAACCCCAATGCCGTGGCCACCGACACGGCGGCGTCCTTGATCGACATCTCTGCCAGCGCCACCTGCAGCAGATCCTCCATCGACGCGGTGCTTGCCGCGCGCCGGTCGCGGTCGACGACCAGCACGATCTCGCCTTTCACCGGCTTTTCGGCCAGCCGGTCTGCCAGTTCACCAAGCGATCCGCGCAGAACCTCTTCGAATCGCTTTGTCATTTCCCGGCAGACCGCGGCCTGCCGCTCGGCGCCGAACAGCGCCGCCATTTCGGCCAGCAGCCGCTGAATCCGCTTGGGCGATTCGTACAGAACCAGCGTCGCCGACAGCGCCGAAACCTCTTGCAGCCACGTCTGGCGCGCGCCCTTGGCTGCAGGGGCGAAGCCCGCGAACATGAACCTGTCGGTCGGAAGCCCGGCGATTGACAGCGCCGCGATCACTGCCGAAGGCCCGGGGGCCGACGTCACCGCGATCCCCTCGGCAAGGGCCTCGCGCGCCAGTTCGAATCCCGGATCCGCCACCAGCGGCGTTCCGGCCTCTGACGCGTAGGCCACCGATTTGCCCTCGGAAAGCAGGCGCATCAGCCGCGCGCGCACCGCCGCGTCGCTGTGATCGTGATAGGCAATCAGCGCACGATCCCCCAGCGCCACGCCGTGGATCTGCATCAGATGCCGCATGGTTCGGGTATCCTCGGCGGCCAGGACATCCGCAGAGGCCAGAATATCCAGCGCCCTGAGTGTGATGTCGCGGGCCGACCCCAGCGGGGTGGCCACGAAATACAGCCCGGCGGAGAGTCGCTTTTTCTCGATATTCACGGATTGTCCCCGGTTTGAGAACATTTACTCTGCCGAGTGTTGCGCATAGTCTGACCCGGTTCGCAAGCGCAGCCACGGAGCCTTATGCCTGATATGACCATGTTCACACGAAAGGCCCGCCGTTGGGCCGCGCGTACCCTTGTCGCCGCAACCTGCCTTGTTCTGGCCGCCTGCGATACGATCCCGCTTTCCTCGGCCGGGACAGGCCCCCGTATCGACACCGGCAGACCGGTCGTCGTGGCGCTGCTGGTGCCCAGTGGGTCCGGCCAGGCCAGCGACGACTTTCTGGCCCAGGGGCTGGAGAATGCCGCCCGCCTGGCGATTGCCGACCTCGGCGGCGTGCAGATCGACCTCAAGGTCTATTCCACCGCCGGCAATTCCCAGCGTGCCGCCGATGTCGCGGCACAGGCCGTGAATGACGGGGCCAAGATCATTCTCGGGCCGCTTTACGCGGGCTCTGCCGCTTCGGTCGGGGTGACGGTTGCGCCCAGCAACATCAACGTCCTGGCGTTTTCCAACAACACCGACATCGCCGGCGGCAACGTCTATGTGCTGGGCAACACCTTTGAAAACACCGCCGACCGGCTGGTGCGCTATGCCGTGGCGAACGGCAAGAACAAGATCATGATCGTCAATGGCCAGGATACTGCCGAGCAGAAGGGCCGCGCCGCGATCGCCGCTGCCATGGCGCGGTACGGCGCCACGTCGGCGGGCAGCACATCGTTCGAACTGTCGCAGAACGGCATCATCAATGCGATCCCGACAATCACCCAGACGGCCCGCAGCAATGGCGCGCAGGCCGTGTTCCTGACCTCTGGCACTGCCGCGGCGCTTCCGGTGCTGACACAATTGCTTGCCGACAACGGCCTTGGTTCGGCGTCCACGCAATTCATCGGGCTGCAGCGCTGGGATATCCCGGCCAACGCGCGCGAACTGTCGTCGCTGCAGGGAGGCTGGTTCGCGATGCCGTCGCCGGGATTGGCGGCGACCTACAATGCCCGGTACACACAGGCTTATGGCTCATCACCGCCGCCACTGTCAGAACTGGCCTATGACGGTATCGCCGCCGTCGGCGCGCTGATCGCAAGCGGCAAGTCCAATGCCCTGACCGGCGCGGCGCTGACCCAATCGACCGGCTTTGCCGGGGTCAGCGGCATCTTCCGGCTGCGCAGCGACGGTACAAACGAACGTGGTCTGGCCATCGCCATGATCAGCGACAAACAGGTAAAAGTCATTGACCCCGCGCCAAGAAGTTTTGGCGGCGCCGGTTTCTGACCGGGCGACCGCTAAGCCCGACCTGCCCGCTCCGGACCGGCTGATCGTCCCGGCAATCGAGGTTTTCGATGACGGCGAGGTTTCGGCTGCGTTGGCAGCGGCCTGTCAGGCGGCGGACGACGACAAATCGGTGCGCGCCGCCGCGGTTGCCGTTCTGCAACGCGCGCTCCGGCACGGCCACCAGACCATCGCCGCCGCGTTCGAAGCGGATCCAAAGAACGCCCGCCCGACCGTGCGCGCCTATGCCCACCTGACGGATCGCGTGGTGCTGTCGGTGATGGATGTCGCCGTGACCTACCTGCACCCTCTGCCCAATCCGACCGAATCAGAGCGGATCGCATTGCTGGCGGTCGGCGGCTACGGGCGCGCGGAAATGGCGCCGTTTTCTGACGTCGATCTGCTGTTCCTGACACCCTACAAGATCACTCCCTGGGCCGAAAGCGTCATCGAATCGATGCTGTATATCTTCTGGGATCTGCACCTGAAGATCGGCCATTCCAGCCGCACCGTGAAAGACTGCGTGCGACTTGGCCGCGAGGATTACACGATCCGCACCGCGCTGCTGGAACACCGGTTCATCGGCGGCCATGCCCCGCTTGCCAAGCAGCTGAGAACCCGGCTGCGGAACGATCTGTTCCGCAACACCGCCACCGATTTCATCGAGGCCAAGCTGGAAGAACGCAGCCAGCGGCACAAGAAGCAGGGCGGCCAGCGCTATATGGTCGAACCCAACGTGAAAGAGGGCAAGGGCGGCCTGCGTGACCTGCAATCGCTGTTCTGGATCGACAAGTATATCCACGACGTGCAGGACACCGCCGACCTGGTCGGGATGAATGTCTTCCGGCAGGAAGAATTCGACGCCTTCACGGAGGCAGAGAATTTTCTTCTGGCGGTGCGCTGCCATCTGCACCTGATCTCCGGGCGGGCGATGGATCAGCTGACCTTCGACCTGCAGGTCGAGGTCGCCGCGCGCATGGGTTATGTCGATCATGCGGGCCGGCGCGCGGTCGAGCATTTCATGCAGGATTATTTTCTTCAGGCAACCAAGGTCGGCGAACTGACGCGCATCTTCCTGACTGCGCTGGAAGAACGCCACGTCAAGAAAGTGCCGTCGCTGGTCGGATTCTTCCGCCGCCGGCGCAAGGTCAAGGCCGGCTACCGGATTGATCTTAACCGGCTGGCGATCGTGGACGAGGCCGCGTTCCTGGCCGACAAGCTGAACCTGTTGCATATTTTCGAGGAAGCACTGCGCACGGGTCTTCTGATTCACCCCGACGCGATGCGCCTGATCGCTGCCAACCTGCACCTGATCGACGACGAGATGCGCGCCGACAAGGTGGCGGTGCGGCTGTTCCTGGACCTGCTGCTGAAGCACGGCAATCCCGAACGCGCCCTGCGCCGGATGAACGAACTGGGTGTGCTGGCGGCGTTCCTGCCAGAATTCAAACCCATCGTCGCGATGATGCAGTTCAACATGTACCATTCCTACACGGTCGACGAACACATCATCCAGACGATCTCTATCCTGGCGCAGATCGAACGCGGCGAACTGGTCGAGGAACTGCCCGTCGCGTCGCAAATCCTGAAGGAAGGCGTCAATCGCAAGGTGCTGTATGTCGCGCTTCTGGCGCATGACCTGGGCAAGGGCCGACAAGAGGATCACTCGATCCTCGGGGCAAAGATCGCCCGCAAACTGGCACCCCGGCTGGGTCTGAAGCCGGCGGAATGTGAAACCGTCGAATGGCTGGTGCGCTATCACCTGCTGATGTCGGACATGGCCCAGAAGCGCGACATCGCCGACCCGCGCACCGTGCGGGACTTTGCCAAGGCCGTCCAGACCCGCGAACGGCTTGACCTGCTGACCGTCCTGACGGTCTGCGACATTCGCGGTGTCGGGCCGAACACCTGGAACAACTGGAAGGCCTCGTTGCTGCGCGCGCTGTACCGGCAGACCAAGCGAGGCCTGGAGGACGGGCTTGAGGCGCTGAACCGCGGCACCCGCGGGACAGAGGCCAAGCGTAACCTGCGCAGGCAACTCGACGATTGGGACGGCAAGGATCTCAAGACAGAGCTTGACCGCCACTACCCGCCCTACTGGCAGGGATTGCACGTTACGGCCCATGTCGATTTCGCCAATCTGCTGCGCGGCATCGGCGAGGATGAAATCCGCGTGACGCTGACCCCCGATCCCGACCGCGATGCCACCCGCGTCTGTTTCGCTATGGCCGACCATCCGGGAATATTCAGCCGCATGTGCGGGGCGCTGGCGCTGGTGGGGGCCAATATCAAGGATGCGCGCACGTTCACCAGCAAGGACGGCTGGGCAACGGCGGCCTTCTGGATACAGGATCACGATGGCTCACCCTACGAGGCCAGCCGACTGCCCCGCCTGCGCGGCATGATCGAGAAGACCCTGGCCGGCGAGGTCGTCACCGGCGATGCCATCAAATCCCGCGACAAGATCAGAAAGCGCGAACGCGCGTTCCGCGTGCCCACCTCGATCACGTTCGACAATGACGGGTCCGAGATTTACACCATCATCGAGGTCGACTCCCGCGACCGTCCGGGATTGCTGTTCGATCTCACACGCTGTCTGGCCAACAACAACGTCTACATCGCCAGCGCGGTCATCGCGACCTACGGCGAACAGGTGGTCGACAGCTTTTATGTAAAAGACATGTTCGGGCTGAAATTCCACGCGGCCGCCAAGCAGCGGACACTGGAGAAAAAACTGCGCGAGGCGATCACGCTCGGCGCCGAACGGGCGCAGGCGTAGTCGGTTCGGGGCGTGAATGTCGCGAAATGCTGTTTTGCCCCGCATCGCCGACGCCCCCTATCCCCACCCACGGCAACCGGGTAGAACCGCGCAAACACCACGATCGACCCGGCAGGACCGCTAATTGAAACCCATCCGCCTCATGTCCGGCATCTTCACGGTCGGTGTCTGGACGCTGGCCAGCCGCGTGCTGGGGTTCGTGCGCGATATCCTGATCGTGGCGTTCCTGGGGTCCGGCCCGGTGGCAGAGGCGTTCTTCATCGCCTTTTCGCTGCCCAACGTGTTTCGCCGTTTCTTTGCCGAGGGCGCGTTCAACATGGCCTTTGTGCCGCTGTTCTCGAAAAAGCTTGAAGGTGGCGAAGATGCCAAGACATTCGCGCAGGACGCGTTTTCCGGCCTTGCCGCGATCCTGATCGTCCTTACTGTCATCGCCCTGTTCGCGATGCCCTGGCTGGTGCTGGCGATGGCCAGCGGATTTGCCGCGGATCAGCGCTTTGTCCTTGCGGTTGATTTCGGTCGTATCGCCTTTCCCTATATCCTGTTCATCTCGCTGGCGGCGCTTCTGTCGGGCCTGCTGAACGCCACGGGGCGGTTCGCCGCTGCCGCCGCTGCGCCTTTGCTGCTGAATGTTCTGTTCATCGCGGCGATCACACTGGCGGCCAGAATGGGCTGGCCGCTGGGCACGTCCCTGGCCTGGGCGGTGCCGCTTGCCGGGATTGCGCAACTTGCGCTGGTCTGGGTCGCCGCCGCGCGCGCCGGTTTCCGCCTGACACTGTCGCGCCCGCGCCTGACACCGGACCTGAAACGCCTTGCCATCATCGCCGCCCCGGCAGCGCTTGCCGGTGGCGTGGTCCAGATCAACCTGCTGATCGGGCGGCAGGTTGCCAGCTTTTTCGACGGCGCCATCGTCTGGCTCAACGTCGCTGACCGGCTGTACCAGCTGCCGCTGGGCGTTGTCGGCATCGCCATCGGCGTCGTACTGTTGCCCGACCTTGCCCGCCGATTGCGCGCCGAAGACACCGTTGGCGGGCGTGATGCCTTCAACCGTGCGGCAGAAATCAGCCTGGCGTTGACCCTGCCCGCCGCCGTGGCGCTGTGCGTGATCCCGGCGCCGCTGATCGGCGTCCTGTTCCAACGGGGTGCGTTTGACGCCGCCGACACTGCCGCCACCGCCGCCGCCCTGGCGATCTACGGGCTGGGCCTGCCGGCCTTCGTGTTGCAAAAGGTGCTGCAACCGCTGTTCTACGCCCGCGAAAACACCAGGGCGCCGTTCTACTATGCGCTTTGCGCGATGGTGGTAAACGCGGTGCTGGCGGTCGGGCTGGCCGCGGTCCTGGGCTATCTCGCGGCTGCGATCGGCACCACAATTGCCGCCTGGGTCATGGTGTTTCAGCTGTGGCGCGGGTCGCGCGCCATGGGCGAGGCGGTGAAGCTCGATGCGCGGCTTGTCTTCCGAACCGGCCGCATACTGGTGGCCTGCACGATCATGGGCCTGTTGCTTTACATCGCGGCCCTGTGGCTGGCCCCGGCATTTGCGATTGCCAACTGGCGCTACCTGGCGCTTGCCGTGCTGGTCGCCATCGGGATCGTCAGCTACTTCACCGCCGCGCACCTGCTCGGCGGCCTGCCCTTGGGCGACATCCGGCAGGTTCTGCGCCGGAAGCGCTGAATTTCCGCGCCCCGGCAGCCGCGATTGCATCAGTTGGTAATGATCTCGGGCCCCATGAATTTCGTCGGCAGATAGGTCGACAGCCAGGGGATATAGGTCACCATGATCAGGAACACGAAAAGCACGGCCAGGAACGGCAGCGCGGCGCGAACGACGCGCATCATCGGCATTCCCGCCACACCGGACGTCACGAACAGGTTCAGACCCACCGGCGGGGTGATCATGCCGATTTCCATGTTGACCACCATGATGATACCCAGATGGATCGGGTCGATGCCAAGTTCTATCGCGATGGGAAAGACCAGGGGCGCGACGATGACGATCAGGCCCGACGGCTCCATGAACTGGCCGCCGATCAGCAGGATGACGTTGACGATCACCAGAAACATCACCGCGCCAAAGCCCGCGGCCAGCATCGCGCCGGCGATTTGCTGGGGGATCTGTTCGTCGGTCAGAACGTGCTTGAGGATCAAGGCGTTGGCGATGATGAACATAAGCGTGATCGTCAGCCGCCCGGCCTCGAACAGCGTGTCCCGGGTATCCTTGTGGAAAAAGGCGGTCACCAGTGCCTGCGGTTTTTCCAGCAGGCTAAGCGGGCGCGGCATTTCGAGGCCGGTCGCCGCTGCCGAGAGATTCTGTGCCGGGCGGGGCTTCAACGGGCCCATGTCGCGGTAGACAAAGACCGCCACGATGAAAGCGTAGACAGAGGCCACCGCCGCCGCTTCGGTCGGCGTGAAAAGTGCGTTGGTCACACCGGGGATGCCATAGATCCCCACCATGATGATGACGATCAGCATCAGGCCCCAGAAGGCGTCGCGAAAACTTTCGGCAACCTCGCCCCAGCCCTGCCATTCGCCCTTTGGCATGCCGCGGACGACGGCCATGACATAGATCGTGATCATCAGCATGAAGCCCGCCAGAAGACCCGGGATCACACCCGCCAGGAACATGCGCCCGACCGACACATCGGTGGCACTGGCATAGACGACCATGACGATGGACGGCGGAATCAGGATGCCCAGCGTGCCTGCGTTACAGATCACGCCCGCGGCGAATTCCTTGGTATAGCCGGCCTGCTGCATCGCCGCGATGACGATCGTGCCAATGGCCACGACCGTTGCGGGCGAAGACCCGGAGAGGGCGGCAAAGATCATGCAGGCAAAGACGCCGGCAATGGCCAGACCGCCGCGCAGATGGCCCACGCAGGCGATCGAGAAACGAATGATCCGTTTGGCGACGCCACCCGTCGACATGAAGGACGAGGCGAGGATGAAGAACGGGATCGCCAGAAGCGTGAAATGCCCCGCCATCGCCTGATAAAGCGACTGCGCAATCGAGGCCAGCGACGTCTCGGAGAACGCTAGAAGAAAGATGATCGACGACAGCCCGAGCGAAACCGCGATCGGCACCCCCACCAGCAGCAGAACCACGACCATCGAGAAAAGAATGACGACATCCATTGTGGTTATCCCTGCTGCTCGCGTGCCGCATCTGCGACCGCGTCTTCGGCTTCATGGCTGACAATCAGGCTTTCCTGGCGGCCCGCGATGACCGCGATGGTTGCCTGCACCACCCGCAGAAGGATCAGCGCGGATGAGAAGGGCAGGATGAAATAGGGGATGACGCGCGGCAGCTTGTCGTAGGCTTCGCCAAAGTTGATCGCGCCCTCGAGCCAACGGAACATGCCCAGCATCGGAACCTGATCGGTGATGTAGAATGCCCGGTCGCGCACACCGGTGGTGAACCCGGTCGGGAACCAGCGGCCATCCGTGGGTTGCAGCGCCGCGAAGGGGGCCCAGTAATCCCAGGATCCCTTCAGCAGCAACAGCGCATAGGCCACGCAGCACAGGGCGGAAAGGATCGCCAGAATTCGTTTCTGGTAGTTTGGAAGCAGGTTGGTGACCGCATCGACACCCAGATGAGCCGTGACCTTGAAACCATAGCTGATGCCCAGAAGGACCAGCCAGGCGAAAAGGATCAGCGTCACTTCCAGCCCCCAGATCAGCGAGTCGTTGAACAGGTATCGCAGGACAACGTTGATGAAGGTAATCAGCGTCATGGCGCCCAGAATGAACGCGATAACCGTTTCTTCGAGGGTGTGAATAAAACGGCCGATCGGGCCTTTTGGCTGATATTGCCCGCTCATGGCGCGCGCTCCTCTGGATATCGGATCGGCCGCGATTGGCAGCCTACAGGGTCGGCCCGGCCCGAAACATCGTCCGGGCCGGGGCGTGGTATCTTACATCGAAGCGTTGATGTCCTGAGCTGCCGCAATATTGTCGGCACCCACGTCGCCTTCGAACTGCGACCAGACCGGCTTCATCGCGTCGACCCAGGCCTGACGCTGTTCCGCCGTCAACTGGCGGATTTCGCCGCCGGCATCGACGATCGACTTCTTGGCCGCTTCATTCACGGCGGTGGATTCGGCGTTCCGGGCCTCGGTCACTTCACGCAGGATCGTGGCAATCTGCTCGCGCACGGGGGCGTCGAGCGAATCCCACCAATCAACCGAGGTCACGACGAGGTAGTCGATGATGCCGTGGTTGGTTTCGGTGGTGCCGTCCTGCACTTCAAAGAACTTCTGGCCATAGATGTTCGACCAGGTGTTTTCCTGCCCGTCGACAACACCGGTCTGCAGCGCGCCATAGACTTCGGAAAACGCCATCGGTTGCGGCGACGCCTTCAGGGCTTCCATCTGGGCGACCAGCACGTCAGACGGCTGCACCCGGAATTTCAGCCCGGCGGCATCGCTGGGGTTGATCAGCGGGACGTTGGCCGAGAACTGCTTCATGCCGTTGTGCCAGAATTCGAGACCCAGCAAACCACGGCGTGCCATGCTTTGTTTCATCGCCTCGCCCGTGGCCGAGGTCTGGAACGCATCGACAGCGTCGACGTTCTTGAACATGAAAGGCAGGTCGAAAATGCGGAATTGCTTGGTGAAGGCCTCGAATTTCGACAGGCTCGGGGCGGCCATTTGCACGTCGCCCTGCAGCATCGCTTCGAGAACCTGGTCATCGTTGTACAGCGTCGAGTTCGGGAAGACCTCGACACAGGCGACGCCGTTCATCTCTTCGTTCACACGCGTCTGGAACAAGGACGCGGCGATGCCCTTGGGATGCTTGTCAGTGTTGGTGACATGGGCGAATTTGATGACGATTTCACCCTCGTCGCAGTCGGCCAGCGCGGCCCCTGCGGACAGGGAAAGGCCAAGGGCCGTTGCGGCGGTAAGTAGGATCTTCATGAGGTCTCCTCCGGTTGTCCCGTTGTTGACGGGTTTGTTTTTCACGATCACCTTTCTGTCATCTTGACAAAAAAGCGCAACAAAATAGGCATTTCGTCGACTTGGCTTGATTAGGTTAACAATATCATACAATTATCTACCCGCTGCTTGTCCACCCGACGGGGTCAGGCTCGGGGTTGTGCGGGAACGGGAACACTTCAATGCCCGCACTGTGCGAATTTCCGCACAGTCCTCAGCGATAGTTCTCGGGTTTGATTCCGTGGCGGGCAAGCTTGTCG
>JAJDOB010000299.1 GCA_022340385.1 Rhodobacter sp. | reverse complement strand
GAATGCGGCCCGGATCGGCAACCTCGACTTCACCGATAGCCTGCCCACCGGGCTGGTTGTCGCCAGCCCGGCCAATGCCAGCACCGACTGTGTCAGCGTCAACAATCCCAACACCACGGTCAACGCCGTTCCCGGATCCGGCAGCGTGCAGCTTGATGCCAATGGCTTCAATTTCGCTGCCGGGTTCGAAACGCTGTCCGCCGGCGCGACCTGTACCGTTTCCGTCGATATCCGGGGAACCAGCCCGGGCGATCATGACAACAGTGTGGAATTGCTGGCGGAGTTCGTCAGTGCCGGGTTCGCCGTTGGCACACTCAACGTTCGGGCGCCGGGACAGTTGCACCTGACCAAATCCTTCGTGACCGATCCCGCGCAGGCCGGCGGCACCGCGACCCTGCGCTTCAAGATAGAGAATTTCGCGCGCTCCGGCGACGCCACGGATGTCGCGTTCACCGACGACCTGACAGCCTTCACACCGGCGCTGGCCGGGGTGACCTATGACAGCCTGCTGTTCAATGATTGCGGCGGCACCGTTGGCGGAACCGGCACCGGCCTGATAACCTTTGCCGGCGGCGTCATTGCGTCCGGCGTCACCTGCACGATCGACGTATCGCTGGCGATCCCGGCAGGTGCGGCCAGCGGCACCCATACCAACACCACCTCGAACATCACCGGAACCATCGACGGGTCCGGCGTGACCGGCGATCCGGCCAGCGATTCGTTCACGGTGCAGGCCGTCGATGCCATTCCGCCCACGCTGCAGATGAACATGACCGATGGCGTCACCAACGGCACCATCGACGTCGAATTCACCATCACCAACAATGCCACCGTCGCCTCGACGGCCGTGGCGTTCACCGACACGTTCAACAACGGATTTCCCTCGACAACCGCAAGCAGCGTTCCGGCAAACGGTTCCTGCGGTGCGGGCAGCACAATTTCCTTTACGCCGGGCTTCAACCCGCCGGCGCCCAGCGATGCAACCCCGGCCCGCTTCGATCTGACCGGCGGCACCCTGGCCGCTGCCGGATCTGCCGGCGACAGCTGCAGCTTCACGCTGACCCTGAACATATTGCCCGACGCCTCGGGCGGCACCTACGCCAACATGACATCCGACATTACCGCCACCCAGAACGGCATGTCGGTGTCCGGCCCCGGAGCCAGCGCCAGCACCACGATCAACAGCGATGTCAATGTCGAGTTCGTCAAGGAATTCGACGCCGCCTCGGCTGCGGGCGGGTCCAGCGTCGGAATGATCTTCACCATCACCAACACGGCGGAATCGGTCGGTCCCGCCAGCGCGATCACCTTTACCGACGACCTGGCGGCCTTCGTTCCCGGCGCGACCCTGTCGGGCCTGCCGATGTCGGACGTCTGCGGTGCCGGATCGACACTGACCGGATCGGTCGGCGACACCGTCCTGACCCTGACTGGCGGCACCCTGGCGCGCGACAGCCAGTGCATCATCAACGTCGACGTCAACATCCCATTGGGCGCGCCCACCGGCACCCGCACCAACACCACCGAGGCACTGGATTACATGGCCGGCGGCGCACCCGCGTCCGCAGGTGTCGCCAGCGCAAGCGTGACGGTCTACGGCGGCGGAGTGTTCGAGTCCTCGATCGAATTCATCGACGATCCGATCCTTGCCGGAGAGTCCGCGACGTTGCGGATTGCATTCGACAACTCGGCCGGATTGTCCAACATCACGAATCTTTCCACCAGCTTCAACATCGCCGACATCCTGCCCGGCACGCCGGATTTCACGGGCGGCGCCTCGCTGACCGACCCTTGCGGAACCGGATCCTCGCTTACCAAGATCGGCGCTTCCTTCTTTGTCCTATCGGGTGGAAATCTCGCGCCCGGCGCCAGTTGCTTCTTCGACATCGTGCTGACCGCGCCCGCCGGAGCGACCAGCAGCACATACAATTTCTCGACCTCCGTTATCTCCGCCGATTTTGACGCAAGCCCCGTCACCTTGCCAGGCATGTCCGACGCCGTGGTCATCGAGAACGCGATCCTGCTGTTTTCCAAGGCCTTTCCAAACAGCCCGGCCGTCGCCGGAACAACCACGCAGGTGGAATACACCTTGCAGAACACCGGCACGGCGGCGGTCAGCGATCTTGCGTTCTCGACCGATTTCGCGGCGATGTCGGGCCCCACTGCCGGGACGATCGACGGGGCGACGCCCGGGGCCCTGCCGGGTGCCGTCACAACCGATACCTGCGGCGGCGGCGCCACCAGCGCGAGTTTCGCCAACCCGTTCACCTATGCGGGCGGCACGCTGAACGCAGGCGAAACCTGCACTGTCGTTCTGGATATCGACATCACCGCCCTGACGCAGCCCGACACCTACCTCAGCATGTCCAGCGGTCTTGCCGGCACCTCCGGCGGCATACCCGTCACCGGCGATGCGCCGTCGGCCAGCTTGCGGGTCGTGTCCCCGACCGGGCTTGGATTTGCCAAGTCGTTCAGCGGCGATCTGCTGATGGACGAGACCGTCGTCCTGACATTCTCGCTTACCAACCCCGGCTCGGCGACCGTCACCGGGCTGGCATTCACCGACGATCTTGAAGCCGTGGTCAGCGGCCTGACCGCCTCCAGCCTGCCCGCCAACCCCTGCGGCGGTTCGCTGACCGGCCCGTCGTTGCTGGCGTTTTCCGGCGGCACGCTGGCCGCCGGTGAAACCTGCGAATTCGATGTCACGCTGACCCTGCCATTCGGATCCGCCGCCGGCAGCTTCAGCAACGAAACCTCTGACCTTCTGGTGTCCGGTCTCAGCGTCGCCCCCGCCGCCACCGCACCGCTCACCGTGCTGGATCGCGAGGCCGATCTGACAACCACGGTGTCTGACAGCGCCGACCCGCTGTTCCCCGGCGATGCGCTGACCTACAGCGTTACCGTCACCAATGCCGGGCCGGTGCCCGCCGATGGCGCGCAGGCCACGCTGACCCTGCCCGCTGGCGTGACGCTGGTGTCCACGTCCGGCTGCGCCGAGGATCCGACCGGCGCGCCGACCTGTAGCCTGGGCACCATCGCGTCGGGCAGCAGCGCCGCCTACAGCGTCACGGTCAATGTCGATGACGCCACCACCGGCGTGATCACGGCCAACGTCACCGCCGGTCCATCCGCCGGCAGCCGGTTCGTGGACCCGGATGCGGGCAACACCGACAGTTCCGAAACCACCACCATCACCCCGCTTGCCGATGTCAGCATCCTGAAGGGCGACAGCCTGACCAGCGTCGTTGCCGGCGAGACCCTGACCTACACGATCGCCGCCCAGAATGCCGGACCCTCGGCGAACCCGAACGTTTCGCTGACCGATACGCTGCCCGCGGGGCTGAGTTGCACCTACACCTCGGCCGCCAGCGGCGGGCTGACCGGCAACACCGCCGCCGGTGCGGGCGATCTGGCGGAAACGCTGGCGATGCCGGCCGCGTCCTCGGTGGTCTACACGATGCTGTGCACCGTCGACAGCGCCGCTACCGGCGTGCTGGACAACACCGCAACCGTCGCCTCTGGCGGCGGCGCGCCGGTGCTTGACCCGACGCCTGGCAACAACAGCGCGCGCGACAACAACACCGTGATCACCACAGAGGCGGATCTTTCGATCACCAAGACCGACGGACTGACCAACGTCGCCGCCGGGGCGCCGCTGAGCTATACCATCGTTGCAACCAATGCCGGGCCCTCTGACGATCCGAACGTTTCCGTCGCCGACAGTTTTCCCGCGTCGCTGAACACCTGCGGCTTCACTTCGGTCGCCGCCGGCGGGGCCACCGGCAACACCGCAGCAAGTTCCGGCGACATCGCCGACACGCTGTCGATGCCGGCAGGCGCGTCGGTCACCTACACCGCAAGCTGCGATGTCGATATCGCCGCCACGGGCACGCTGTCGAACACGGCCACACTCACCGGGTCGGTGACCGATCCGGACACCGGCAACAATACGGCAACCGATGGCGACACCGCGATCACGCCGCCTGTGGCGATGGGCTTTGTCAAATCCTTCGCGCCCAGCACCGTCGATCAGGGGCTGACCTCGGTTCTGACCCTGTCGCTCGACAACGCGGCCAATTCGGTGGCCGCCACGGGGGTCGCCTTTACCGATACATTCCCGTCAGGGCTTGAGGTCGCCCCGGCCCCGGCGACCACCAACACCTGTGGCGGGACTTTCGCTCCGGCCGCGGGCGACATCAGCCTGGCCTTTTCGGGTGGCACGGTCCCGGCATCCGGCAGTTGCGCGGTGTCGGTGACGGTGCGCGCAATCGGCAACGCCGATCTTCCCAACACCACCAGCGCGCTGACCTCGAACTTCCCGGCCGATTCCGCGCCCGCCAGCGCGACGCTTGGCGTGACCCCCGCCGTTGCCCCGGGCTTTGCCAAGGCCTTTGTGCCCGCAACCGTCGAAGAGGGCGAAACATCCGTTCTGACCTTCACCATCGACAATTCCGCCAATTCGATCGCCGCCGACGGCCTGACCTTTACCGACAGTTTCCCGGTCGGCATGGTCGTGGCCCCGACGCCGGCGCTCAGCAATTCCTGCGGTGGTGCGATCAGCCCGACACCCGGGGATTCGACGCTGTCCTTCAGCGGCGGCTCGGTGGCGGCACTTGGCAGCTGCACCATCGCCGTTACCGTCCGCGCGCTCGCGGACGGCAGCCTGCCCAACAGTTCCGGCGATCTGACATCAAGCCTGCCCACCGCAACCGGCGCGGCGGCCACGCTCAGCGTGACCCCGGCCCCGGCGCCGGGCTTTGCCAAGGGTTTTGCGCCGGCGACGATAGGCCAGGGCGAAATCTCGACCCTGACCTTCACCATCGACAATTCCGCCAACGCCATCGAGGCCAACACCTTGGTCCTCGGCGACACGTTCCCGGCGGGCATGGTGGTGGCCCCGACGCCCGCCGCGGCCAACACCTGTGGCGGCAGTTTCGCGCCCGCCGCCGGCGACAACGCGATTTCGCTGACCGGCGGCACGGTTGCCCAAGGGGCGACCTGCACCGTGTCGGTCGACGTGCGCGCGCTGAATGCCGGCGCGCTGAACAACACGTCGGACGATCTGACCTCCAGCATCGCCACCGCCACCGCGGCAGCCGCCACCCTGACGGTCAATCCCGCCGCCGCACCCGGCTTTGCCAAGGCCTTTGCGCCCGCGACCATCGAACACGGCCAGACCTCTGTGCTGACCTTCACCATCGACAATTCCGCCAACGCGATCGAGGCCGCCTCGCTGGCCTTCGGCGACACGTTCCCGGCGGGCATGGTCGTGGCCCCGGTGCCCGGCGCGACCAGCAGTTGCGGCGGCACGGTCGTGGCCAATCCCGGTGACGCGTCGATCTCGTTCAGCGGCGGCACGGTGGCGCAGGCTGCCTCCTGTACCGTCGCGATCACCGTGCGCGCGCTGCAAACCGGCGCGCTGATCAACACGTCCGACGATCTGACCTCCTCGATTGCCACCGCGACCGGCGCCGGCGCCACGCTGACCGTCGATCCCGCGGCCCCCCCGGGATTCGCCAAGGGTTTTGCCCCGTCGACCGTTGATCAGGGCGGATTCTCGACCCTGACCTTCACGATCGACAATTCCGCCAATGCCATCGAGGCCGACGCCTTGGCCTTTACCGACAATCTGCCCGCCGGCATGATCGTGGCCGCCGAACCGGGCGCGACAAATTCCTGCGGCGGCACCTTCGCACCGGTCGCCGATGCCACATTGGTCTCGCTGACCGGCGGCAACCTGGCAGAGGGCGCATCCTGCACGCTGTCGGTTCTGGTGCGCGCGCTGGTGCCCGGCACGCTGATCAATACCTCCGACGACCTGACCTCCAGCCTTGCCACCGCAGCCGGTGCCAGCGCACCGCTGAACATCAACAGCGCCGGGGCCCCCGGTTTCACCAAGGTCTTCGCCCCGGCCAGCATCGTGCAGGGCGAGACATCTGTGCTGACCTTCACCATCGACAACACCGCCAACGCGATAGAGGCCGATACGCTGGCCTTCACCGATCCGTTTCCCGGCGACATGGTCGTCGCCCCCACCCCGGGCGACACCAACGGCTGCGGCGGCACATTCGCGCCCGCCGCCGGTGACAGCACGCTGAGCTTCTCGGGCGGCACCGTGGCCGCGGGCGACAGTTGCACCCTATCCGTGACGGTGCGCGCCACTGCCGTCGCGACACTGACCAACCTGTCCAGTTCGCTGACCTCGACCCTGACAACCGGCACCGCCGCCACCGCCGATCTGGACGTCACCCCGGCCACGCCGCTGTTCACCAAGGCGTTCTCTCCGGACACGATAGATCAGGGCGAAACCTCGACCCTGACCTTCACAATCGACAACAGCGGCAACGCGATCATGGCCGACAGGCTTGGCTTCACCGACCCGTTCCCGGCCGGGATGGAAGTGGCCGCCGTACCGGCAGCCAGCAACACCTGTTCGGGTGTATTCAACCCCGCTGCCGGGGACACATCTGTAACCCTGTCGGGCGGCAATGTCGCCGAGGCGGCCAGCTGCACGCTTTCGGTCACCGTGCGCGCCACCGGATTCGGCACGCTCAGCAATACCGCCGGTGATCTGATCTCGACCCAGGAAACCGCCGCCGGGCCCAGCGCCGACCTGACCGTCAACGCCGCCGTCCCGGTCTTTGCCAAGGCGTTCTCGCCCGCGACGATCACCCAGGGCGAGACATCGACGCTGAGCTTCACCATCGACAACACCGCCAACGCGATAGAGGCCGACGCGCTGGCCTTCCTCGACACCTTCCCTGCGGGCATGGAAGTCGCGGCAACACCGTCGGCGGCGAACACCTGCGGCGGCACCTTTGCCCCGGTCGCGGGCGACGGTTCGGTGACGCTGTCGGGCGGAAATGTTGCCGCGGGCGCAAGCTGCACCCTGTCGGTCAGCGTGCGCGCGACCGGCTTTGGCACGCTTGGCAATCTCACCGATGATCTGACATCGTCGCTGACCACGGTCCCGGGGGCCGCCGCCGACCTGACGGTCAGCCAGGCCGCGGCACCGGCGTTCTCGAAATCCTTCGCCCCCGCAACCATCGGCCAGGGCGAAACCTCGACCCTGAGCTTCAGCATCGACAACGCCGCCAATGCCATCGACATTGATACGCTGGCATTCACCGACGCCTTCCCCGCCGGGATGGAAGTTGCCCCGACGCCGAATTTCACCAATACCTGTGGCGGCACGTTTGCGGGCAGCGGCGATGATCTTTCGGTCACGCTGACCGGCGGCACGCTGGCGGCGGGGGCGGCCTGCACGCTCAGCGTCGACGTGCGCGCCCTGCTTGCCGGCGTGCTGCCCAACCTCGCCGGCGATCTGACCTCTTCGGCGCAGGCGGCGGATGGCGCCGCCGCCGATCTTTCCGTCACCGCCGCCGATGGCCCGGCCTTCGGCAAGGCGTTCACCCCCGACACCGTCGATCAGGGCCAGACCACGGTTCTGAGCTTCGACATCGACAATTCCGCCAACGCGATAGAGGCCGCCGCGATGGCCTTTACCGATGTCTTCCCCGCCGGGATGGAGGTGGCCGCCGCACCCGGCCTGTCCAACAGCTGCGGTGGCACGTTCAGCCCGGCGGCGGGCGACACCTCGGTGTCGCTGTCCGACGCCACCCTGGCCGCCGGGGCAACCTGTTCGCTGTCGGTCACGCTGCGCGCCACCGGCGCGGGCGTGCTGCCGAACGAGGCCGGCACGCTGACCTCGACCCTGCAGGACAGCGCCGGTGCGACGGCTGACCTGACGGTCAACGCCGCCGCCGCGCCGGGGTTCGCCAAGGCCTTTGCCCCGGACACGATCAATCAGGGCGAAACCACGGTTCTGACCTTCGACATCGACAATTCCGCCAACGCGATAGAGGCGGCAACGCTTGCCTTTGTCGACAATTTCCCGGCCGGTCTGATTGTCGCCGGCACCCCCGATGCCACCAACACCTGCGGCGGCACCTTTGCGCCCGCCGCCGATGACACCACGGTTCAGTTGGATGCGGGCCTGCTTGCCGCCGGCGCAACCTGCAGCCTCTCGGTCCGCGTTCGCGCGCTGCAGTCCGGCACGATTGCCAACGTCACCGAGGATCTGACCTCGACCATCGCCACCGCCACCGGCGCCAGTGCAGACCTCAGTGTCAACCCGGCCGTCGCGCCCGGTTTCACCAAGGCATTCGCCCCCGACACCGTCGATCAGGGCGAGACATCTGTGCTGACCTTCACCATCGACAACACCGCCAACGCGCTGGAGGCGGATGATATCCTGTTCCTCGATCCCCTGCCCACGGGCCTGATCGTCGCCGGCACGCCGAATGTCAGCAACAGCTGCACCGGCGGCGTGACGACGGCAAACCCGGGCGACGGGTCGATCCAGTACAGCGGCGGGCGGGCAGAAGCCGGTTCCACCTGCCAGATCTCGGTGACAGTGCAGGCCATCGGTAACGGCGCCCTCGACAACGTGACATCCGCGCTGACGTCCCTGTTCGACGACGCCGATCCGGCGACCGCGACCCTGAATGTCAACGCGGTTCCGATGGCGCTGGGCATGTCATTCGCGCCAGCCACGATAGAACAGCTTCAGGTCTCGACCCTGACCTACACATTGACCAACAGCGCCACCATTGCCGCCAACGCCGTCGAGATCACCGACACCTTGCCTGCGAACCTGACCATCGCCAGCCTTCCGAATGCAACGACCACCTGTGTCGGCGGCACCCTGCTGGCACCCGCGGGCGGCGGGCAGTTCCGCTACACCGGTGGCACCGTCCCCGCCGCGTCCAGCTGCCAGATCAGTGTCGATGTCACCTCTGCCGTGGTCGGGACCTACCCCAATTCCACCGAGACGCAGACCTCGTCGCTGGGCAGCAGCGCGGCGGCTTCGGCGTCGTTGCAGGTTGAACCTGGCACCACCGGTGCCGTGACCTTCGTGGTGAATTCCGATACTGACGGCAGCTTTGGTTTCAGTTCCTCCGAACCGTCGCTGACCTTCGCGATCGCCGTCGCCGGCGGCACCGGATCGGCCGGGCCGGTGAACCTGCTGGCGGGATCCTACAGTGTCAGCGCCGCGGCCCCCGGCGGGATCGTGCTGACCGCGATCAGCTGCAACGATACCGACAGTTCCGGCGATGCCACGACCGGCGTGCTGACGCTGAACCTGGCCGCGCTCGAGGTGACGACATGTACGATCACCGCGCAATCCTCGGTGCAGAAGACTGTGGATACGATCAACCGGTTCCTGACCAAGCGCGCCGATCTGATCCTGTCGTCCGAACCCGACGCGGGCCGCCGGATCAACCGGCTGAAGCGCGGCTCGGGCAATGCCAGCCCGCTGAGTTTCGCCAATGGCGATCTCAAGGCGCTGCTGCCCTTCACCGCAGAGGTCGGCCGCTCCACCGGGTCCTACAGGTTCTCGACCAGCCTCCTGCAGGCGCGTGAGGCGGCGGCAAGCCTGCAACTGGCGCATGGCGCGACCCGCAACGCGATCTATGTCGACAATTACCGCTTCGATGCCTGGTTCGAGGCGCAGTACAAGAAATTCGACGCCGGTGCCCAGGGCGAAGGCCATTTCGCGGTCGCCTATCTGGGGGCGGATTATCTGCTTTCACCTGATCTGCTGGTCGGACTGATGCTTCAGATCGACGATATGGAGGACGTGTCGGCGGCGCTGAACACCTCCGCCAGCGGCACCGGCTGGATGGTCGGGCCCTACATGACCGCGCGGCTAGCGCCGAACCTCTATTTCGACGCGCGCCTTGCCGGCGGGGCCTCGACCAACCAGGTCAGCCCGTTCAACACCTATACCGACAGCTTCAGCACCGACCGCTGGCTGGCCAAGGCCAGCCTGACCGGCGAATTCCAGCGCGGACCCTGGACGATTCAGCCCAATGCCAGCCTGTCCTATTTCCAGGAAACCCAAGGCAGCTATGTCGACAGCGTCGGCGCGACCATTCCCAGCCAGACGATAGAGCTGGGCCAGTTGCAGTTCGGGCCGACCTTCACCGGCCGGTTCGAGGGCGACGACGGCCAGATATACTCGCCGTATTTCAGCGTCGATGCGATCTACAACCTCGGCCAGACCAGCGGCGCGACAGTGACCAATGCCGCGACCCCGTCAACCGATGGCTGGCGCGGGCGACTGAAAGCGGGGATCAACATGACCACCGAATCCGGGGTATCCATCGGCTTTGGCGGAACATATGACGGGATCGGGCGCGACGATTTCAACGTCTGGGGCCTGTCGTTCGAACTGACCATCCCGCTCAGCAAGCCGATCGCGCAATAGAGCGGCGTCCTTTCAATGTGAATCGGCGGGGCCGCTCTGGCCTTCTGTTCTTGCGCGCAATTCATTGCGAAAACCGGTTCCCACTTTTCGGATTGCGCTTTAGCGCGCAGTTCAGGACTGACCGGCGCGCGCGGGGCAAGGCCCTGCCCGCGCCGCGTTTCCTGCGACCCCGGCACCGTCCGGCGCGCCGCCGTTTTCGCAACGGTCTCGCCCAACGGTGTCACGATGTGCGAAGGATCGGCGTGCCGCGCGGCCTGCCCGTGCGCACAGCCCTTCGTTAACACGGCCCCCATCGCACAAGGTTCGCTGTACCTGCTGCCCGCCCATGTACACAGTCAGCATCACTCGCGGCCTGCAACACGCACGACCCACCGCGCCCATGACCCGCATCGCGCCCGTCCGGCCGGGCCTGCCCCGGCGCTACTGCCGGCGCCCGACGACCGGTACAACCGCACCGGCGCATTGCCCGACCCCACCGACGTCGCGCACAAAGGTATGCCGCGCCCGGCCACCGTTCTTCGACGCGTAAAGCGCCATGTCGGCATCCATCAGCATCTGGTCGGGGTCCAGCGTGGCGTAATCGTCGGATATGGTGATGCCGATACTGCCCGATATCCGGCAGGGCAGATCCTGGTACAGGATCGGCACTTCCAGCCGCTTCAGAATGCGCGACGCCACCCTGCTCAGTTGCTCCGGGTCGGTAAGCCGATGGAAAATAAGAACGAATTCATCGCCGCCAAAGCGCACCACCGCGTCATCGACCCGGGTTTCCTCGATCAGGATGCGCGCGGCCTCCTGCAGGACCAGATCGCCCGCGGCATGGCCCAGCGAGTCGTTGACTTCCTTGAAGTGGTCCAGATCCAGATGCATCAGCCCGAAGCGTTCGCCGCTGGCGACATAGCGTTCCATGACCATGTCCATCGCCCGGCGGTTCTTCAGCCCGGTCAGCGTGTCGGTATAGGCCTGTTCCTCTGCCGCGATCTTGGCCCCCTGCAGGCGCAGGTTCAGCCGGCGGCTTTCCTGCATGACCGCCTCTTTCGCCTCGACAAGGTACAGCATCTCGATGGTCAGGTCGGTGGGCGGGAAGTCACCGCTGGACAGGCCGAAAATGCGCACCGCCTCGACCGCGGCGATGCCGAAGGACAGGTTGACCAGCAGCCCGGCGTCGCCCGGCAGCGGCAGCGCCATGCCTTTCAGCGGCACATCGGGGCGCGCGCGCAGACGCAGCGACAGCCGGGTGCCGCCCGCCGCGCCCAGATCGGCGATCGTGGTAACGCTGCGCGGGCGGCGCAGTTCGAAGGTTTCCAGGAACCTTGTGCCGGTCAACCCGGCGCCGGGGCGCAGCTTGTCCAGCGTCGTGCCGGCGTGGCGGATATGGCCGGTCGGGCTGACGATTGCATGCATCGGCATCAGCCAGTCCAGCGCGCCCAGCGACAAATTCACCCCGGTCAGTTCGGCCATCGCGCTCATCCGGTCTGCGCCGAAAGCGCGAAATCGCGCCCCTCGGCAAAGCAGGTTTCCAGCAATTCGATGCTGATGGTCTCGACTCCATCCCTGCGGCCCTGAAATTCAAGCAACGCGAGCACCCCGTAGTCATCCGCCATCGCGCGCAACACCCCGACGATCACCTGCCCGAACCCGGGATATTCATGCGTCGCCCGCAGGGTGAACGCGTTTGGCGAATGGTCGTGCAGGTCCAGCAGCGGCAATTCAAGATCGGCGACCGCCAGCCGGGCGCGATCGTGCAATTCGTCCAGCGAATGCAGGAACTCGACAAAGGTTTCGCCGCCGAACCGCAACAGGCGGCGCGGCGCCTGCACATTCGGGTGCGACACCAGATAGGTGCCCAGATCCTCCAGCAGCATGTCGCGCGGCTTGCCCAGATGTTCACAGGCCGCCAGCAGCACCGCCTCGGTCTGGGCGATGTCATAGATCAGCAGCGCCTCGAAGCTGTCAAACCCCAGATCCGCCGCCGCCATGATCGCGTTCCACGCCTCCGGCCCGTAGGTGTCGCGCAGGAAACACTGGATAGACCGGTTGATCAGCCCATGCATTCCGATTTGCCCTCGATCTTGCCTATGCCCTGTCCATACCCCGGCCAGGGTTAAGAAATCGCGAACGCGCCCTCAGGGTTTCAGGATGATCTGTGCCTCGCCCACGTTCAGCGACATGATCCCCGCCGGTGCCAGCCGGAAATCGCCCGCGATCAGCGCGTCGATCGTTTGCGGGCCGATCGAGCCGTATTTCGAGCCGCGCAGATAGATCGGTGGCGCATTGCCGGCCGGTTCGGGCCGGGTTCTCACCGCCTCCAGCGAGGCGTTGGTCTGGCTTGTCAGGAACACCAACAGCGGCTCAGGCCCGGGCCTGCCGGGCACAAGATCCGCCAGCACCAGCACGCAGCCGGGGTTGCCCGCCGGTGTCGTCAGGGTGCATCCCTTTGCATAGCGTTCCAGCTGTTGGGCCGCGCTGTTGAGGAACGTATCCGCCGGCAGGACCGCGCCCTCGGGGCGCAGGACCAGCTTGTCGGCAAGGATCGCCCGCGCGGCATCGGCCCCCAGGACCGAACCCTCGCGGTTGAACCTGTACTCGCTGTCGGCCTCGTTCAGCGCGACCAGCCGCGCGCCCAGCGCCTCTGCATCCGGGTGATCCATCGCCGCCAGCCGGGCCAGCGCCGCCTCGCCCGCCACACCCAGTTCGCGCCCGATGAACCACAGATCCAGATCGTCGACACCGACATCGCCGGCTTCGAACCGTGCCAGTTGATTGCCCGCCGAAATCCGCTGCGGGTTGACCAGCGGCGTCAGCCACAGCGCCGCCACCGCAACCGTCACCAGCGCCATCGCGATATTGGCGCTTCGGATCCGCGCCATCCAGTGCTTGCGCGCGATCACCGCCAGCGCATACAGCAAGCCGTAGCCCAGCGTCAGCAGCGCAAAGGTCAGCGCCGCCAGCCGGTCGGGGCTTTGGCCGTATTCGCGCACCCTCAGCCAGATCGCATAGATCGAAAGGGCCGCCAGCACCGGCATCGTCAGCGCCAGAGCCTGGGTAATGGCGCGCATCGCCCGCGACTCGACCGCGCGCTGGTTACTGTGATCCAGCGCCGAGGTGATCAGCGTCGCGATGCCCAGCGCCATCGCCATCAGCGTGGCCGCCGCCGACAATCCGCCGAACAGGTTCGACAGGCCCTGCACGGGCAGCGCCACCAGAAACACCGCCGTCACCACCAGCACCACCGGCAACAGCAGGCGCAGCAGCCGCAATATCAGGAACGGAGAGACATAGTCGCTCAGTTCCACCACCACCGCCAGCGCCACCCCCAGCACTGCCCCGGTCAGCACATAGGGCACCGGATCAAGCTCCAGCAAATCCTGGATGATGGTCAGACCGACCAGCCCGAACAACGCATCCGACAGCATGATGACCGCCCAGAACAGCCCGGTGAACACCCAGGCCGCCGCGTAGCGCACCACGATGTTCCAGCTTTGGTCGAACAGCGCCGGATAGTTGCGCCATCCCTCTCCCGGTCGCTGCAACGCGATTAGGAAGGGCAGCAGGATCGTGACCATGACGAAATACGCAACCGGCGGGTGGAGGCTTTCCAGAAAGGCCTCGACGCCCTGAAAGCGAAAACTGGCCCAGTACAACAGCAGCGCCGGCGGCAGCGCCGAGACCGCGGCCGCAATTGCGGCACGCGACAGCGGCAACGGCCCGATGGCCGCAAGCAGCGCCGCAAAGAAACCGCCCGCGGCAGCCGCGACAAGCAGCAAAAGCCGTTCATTTTCAATCTGTTCCGGCAGGATTTCAACCAGCACATAGCACGCCGCACCGGCAATCGCGCCAATCAGCGCGAACATCAGCCGATCCATCGCGATCCGGTTCGAATGCGGCTTTGTCATGGATTGCCTCCCACTGGTCACGATCCAAGGCTAGATCGCGCGCCCGAAAGTGGAAACCGGTAAATGTATCGTTGCGCCGCATTGTTCTGTCGCACCGGCACAATTGACTGGCCGTTTCCCCGGCCCCGGACTAGCATTCCGCAGATACGGAAATCGTGACGGAGCGCAGCGTTGACCCAGGCATCCAGCGACCTCAAGATGGAACAGCTGATCCTTCCGACGGTCAAGGATCTCGGCGGCGGGTTCGAGATCCGGCGCGCCCTGCCCTCGGCACAGCGGCAAATGGTCGGGCCGTTCATCTTTCTCGACAGTTTCGGCCCCACGGTGTTTCGCGGCAACGAAAACATAGACGTGCGCCCGCACCCCCATATCGGCCTTGCCACCCTGACCTACCTTATCGAAGGCGACATCGTGCACCGCGACAGCGAAGGCTATGTCCAGTCGATACGCCCGGGCGACGTGAACATGATGACCGCGGGCCGCGGCATCGTCCATTCCGAACGCTCCGGGCCGGAGTTTCGCCAGAACGGCGGAACCGCGTTCGGGTTTCAGACCTGGATGGCCCTGCCGACCGAGCTTGAGGAAACAGAGCCCGGCTTTCAGCATGTCGATGCAGCGGATCTCCCGTCTGACGAGGGCGAGGGCGTCGACCTGCGCCTGCTCGCCGGGTCGCTGAACGGTCTGCGATCCCCGACAAGGGTCTTTTCGGAAACCCTGTTCGCGGATCTGATCCTGCGGGATGGCGCGCGTTACAGGATCGACAGCGAACATGTCGAACGCGCGATGTATGTCGCGCAGGGCAAGGTGGAAATCCTCGGTCAGGACGGATGCTTCGGCAAGGATCAGCTGGTCGTGTTCAAGCCGGGCGCAGAGATCGTGCTTCGGGCGCACGGCGCGGCGCGGCTGATGCTGCTGGGGGGCGAACCCTTTGCCGAAAAGCGCCACATCTACTGGAATTTCGTGTCCAGCCGCCGCGATCGCCTGACCCAGGCCGCGCAGGACTGGAAGGAACGCAGGTTCCCCGGCATCGTCGGCGAAAGCGAATATATCCCCCTGCCCGATTAGGGCGAAATGCGATCGGGCCGGGTCGGACAATTCAGGATTTTCCGAAGAGGCTTCAACGGCTTGCGGCCCGGCGCGCTATTGCGCCAGCGCCTGCCTGATCCTGGCGGCATGTTGTTTCAGCACGTCGAAATCCGCCATGGTTCCGGGCGGGCGCAGGCCGACCCCGTCATGGCGCGGCAGAACGTGGAAATGCAGGTGAAACACCTCCTGCCCGCCCGCGGCCTCGTTGAACTGCTGCACCGTCACGCCCGGTGCCGCGAACGCCTTCATCACCGCGTGC
>JAJDOB010000270.1 GCA_022340385.1 Rhodobacter sp. | reverse complement strand
ATATCTGGGTACTGACCATGCGAGAGCAGACGTTCTTTACCCAGGTACCGGTACTTCTGTTGCCATAGCTTTGAGCCATTGGGCTTCACCAAGAGGAACATCCCGCCACCATCGGGCAGTTTATATGGCTTCTCGCGAGCTTGAGCCTTTTTGATTTTCAAGTCCGAAATGGGCATTGGGGGTATCGACCTCGCATTGCGGGGGCAATACCCCCACTGATACCCCCAACTCCCATGATTTCTGGGGGTATCGAGTGTTCCGCTATGATCATGATGATAACCCGAAACGGGCGAAAAACTCAATACTTTTGAGGTGTTATGTGCATCTATGTTTGGGGTAAATGGTGCCCAGGAGAGGACTCGAACCTCCACATCCTTGCGAATACTAGCACCTGAAGCTAGCGCGTCTACCAATTCCGCCACCTGGGCAGGTGTCGTCGTCAGCGGCATTTATACTTGAGCAAACCCGGTGTCAACGGGTCAACCGCCCTGCGATCGCGGGTTGTTCTGAAACGCTGGTGGCGGTATGCAATCAGGGAAAATCTCTGCAGGGGCAGCCGATGTCGAAACTTGTCACTATCTACGGCGGATCGGGCTTTGTCGGGCGCTATGTCGCGCGCCGGATGGCCAAGGAAGGCTGGCGCGTGCGGGTCGCATGCCGGCGCCCGAACGAGGCGATGTTCGTCAAGCCCTACGGGGTGGTCGGGCAGGTGGAGCCTGTGTTCTGCAACATCCGTGATGACGCCAGCGTGCGCACCGTGATGCGCGGCGCCGATGCCGTGGTGAATTGCGTCGGCACCTTCGATGCCCGGGGGCGCAACAACTTTGACGCTGTTCAGGTCGAGGGTGCGGAACGCGTTGCCCGGATCGCGGCCGAGGAACAGGTGGCGCGAATGGTGCATCTCTCTGCGATCGGTGCCGATCCGGTCAGCGACAGCGTGTATTCCCGCACCAAGGCCGAGGGCGAAGCGATGGTTCGAAACCACCGCCCAGATGCCGTGATCCTGCGCCCGTCAGTGGTGTTCGGCCCCGAGGACGCGTTTTTCAATCGCTTCGCGGCGATGACGCGGTTCGGGCCGGTTCTGCCGGTGATCGGCGCAGAGACCCGGATGCAGCCGGTCTATGTCGACGATCTGGCGCAGGCCGTGGTCAAGGGTATCCTGGGCCAGGCCGAGCCGGGCGTCTACGAAATCGGCGGTCCGGAGGTGCAGACCTTCCGCGAATTGATGAACACCATGCTCAAGACGATCCAGCGGCGCCGGCTGGTGCTGAACATTCCGTTTGGAATTGCGCGGATCATGGCGGGGGTGTTCTCGATCGGCAGCATGCTTAGCGCCGGGCTGATCAAACCGCCGGTGACACCGGACCAGGTAAGATCGCTGCAGGTTGACAACGTGGTCGCGGATGGTGCGAAAACGCTGGCCGATCTGGGGATCTCACCGACAGCGATAGAGTCGGTGGTGCCGGAATATCTGTGGCCCTTCCGGCCCTCCGGGCAATACGCGGCGATCAAGGACTCGGCGAAGAACCTGAAGGCCTAGTGGATCGAAGCTGGCAACGCGAACCACCGGGCTTCCGGTCGATCCTTCAGCCATAGGCGAACCACAACAGGAACAGGCCCAGGACCACCCGGTAGATCACGTATGGCGTGAAGCTGACTGTTTTCAGCAAGCGCATCATCAGCCCGAGCGCCAGCAGGGCGGCCAGAAATGCAAACACCGCGGCGATGGCGGCATCGCGGGCGGCGGCGGCATCGGCAGTCAGTGCGACTTCGGCCCCCAGAAACAGACCCGAGGCCAGGATCGTCGGAATCGACATAAGCATCGACAGCTTCGCGGCACCGTGACGGGTATAGCCCAGATAGCGCGCGGCAGAGATGGTGATGCCGGACCGCGACGTGCCGGGGATCAGCGCAACGGCCTGCCACAGCCCCATGATGAACGCGTTGCGGATCGACCAGAACTCGGCGGGCATTTTCTGCGGGCCGGTCCGGTCGGCCCAATACAGAACGAGCCCGAAAATCAGCATCGTCCAGCCGATCAGCGCGGTGGATCGCATCATGTCGTCCAGCCCGGTCAGCTTCAGAATGACCCCGAATATGATAACCGGAACGGTGGCTATGATCAGGCACAGTGCCAGTCCGGCGCCGGCGCCCTCGATCCTGCCGCGCAACACGCGCGGAATGCCCCTGAGCGCCAGACTGACATCCGGCCAGAAGTACAGGACCACGGCGCACAATGTGCCGACGTGCACGGCAACGTCGATGATCTGTCCCTGATCCGCCAGCCCGGTGAGATTCGGCAGAAGGATAAGATGGCCCGAAGACGATATCGGCAGGAACTCTGTCAGTCCCTGAATCATCGCAACCAGGAATAGATGGAATAAAGGCATAGGCAGGCTCCAGCCGATTCGTGCCGCTAAACTAACTGTTTGAGTCTGCTTGGAAAGATCTCATATATGTCAGCACATATTCCCTATTTTTCGACGACTCCGCAGCTTTCCGGCGCGCGGGAGGTAAAATTTCCCAAAACAAGGTCACACTTTCTGACTTTATTTTTGATCTCATCAATCGTATAGCATCAGGAAACCTTTGTGCAGGGGAGGACGCGGGTTATGGCGAAGCAACGGATGCTGCAGTTTGTCGATGTCGAGCGGGATATGCCCGAAAAACGCGCGCCTGTTCTGCGCAAAACCGATTTCGACGAGATCTATGCAGACTACGCTTCCGAGAAGGCCGCCGTCCAGGCCGGGCGTTGCAGTCAATGCGGCGTACCGTATTGCCAAAGCCATTGCCCGTTGCACAACAACATTCCGGACTGGCTGCGGCTGACGGCCGAGGGGCGCCTGCAGGAAGCCTATGATCTGAGCCAGGCCACCAACACATTCCCCGAAATCTGCGGCCGCATCTGCCCGCAGGATCGTCTGTGCGAAGGCAACTGCGTGATCGAACAGTCCGGTCATGGCACCGTGACCATCGGCGCAGTGGAAAAATACATCACCGATACCGCCTTCGAACAGGGCTGGGTCAAGCCCATTCGCCCCGCGCAGGAACGCAGCGAAAGCGTCGGCATCATCGGGGCCGGTCCGGGCGGTCTGGCGGCAGCGGACGCGCTGCGCCGGAAGGGCATCCAGGTGACGGTTTATGACCGCTATGACCGCGCCGGCGGGCTGATGACCTATGGCATTCCGGGCTTCAAGCTGGAAAAGGACATCGTCATGCAGCGTATCGAGCAACTGCGCGACGGTGGCGTCGAATTCGTGCTGAATTGCGATGTCGGCGAGGATATTTCATTCGACGCGATCCGGGGAAAGCACGAGGCGGTCCTGATCGCCACGGGAGTCTATAAATCACGCGGGTTGAAGGCGCCCGGCGTCGGCGCCGAAGGCGTCGTCCGGGCCATCGACTATCTGACCGCATCGAACCGCAAAAGCTTTGGCGACGTGGTCGAGGAGTTTGAATCGGGCGAACTGAATGCAAGCGGCAAGCGCGTTGTCGTGATCGGTGGCGGCGACACCGCGATGGACTGCGTGCGCACCGCTGTGCGGCAGGGCGCGACGAGTGTGAAATGCCTGTACCGGCGGGATCGCGAGAACATGCCGGGCAGCCAGCGCGAAGTACAGAACGCCGAGGAAGAAGGGGTTGAATTCGTGTGGCTGACCGCGCCCAAGGGCTTTTCCGGCGACACGGTAGAGGGCGTGATCGTACAGCGGATGCGACTTGGCGCGCCGGATGCCAGCGGGCGGCAAAGCCCGGAACTGATCGAAGGCGCGGATTATGTCGAGGACGCCGAACTGGCGATCATGGCGCTGGGTTTCGAACCTGAAGATCTGCCGAAACTGTGGGGTGTCGAGGGTCTGGAAGTGACCCGCTGGGGAACGGTGAAGGCCGATTTCCGCAGCCACGCCACCAGCCTTGATGGTGTCTATGCCGCCGGCGACATCGTGCGCGGCGCCTCGCTGGTGGTCTGGGCGATCCGCGACGGGCGCGAGGCGGCGGACAGTATCCTGGAGTATATCAACGCGCCGCAGGCGGCAGTGGCGGCAGAGTAGCAAACCGGAACCCGAAAGAGCACAACGCAGGATTGGAAAGCAATCGGATTTCTGTCGGGCCGGGGAGGGACCGGGAAGTCCGCGAATCGTCAAAGGGGCAACTATCCTGACCCAAGTGGAGGGAACGCAATGAACGGCCAATGCATGTGCGGTGCAGTCACGGTGACGGCGGAACCGGCGCGTGACGGGCTGACCGTGTGCCATTGCGACATGTGCCGGCGCTGGGGCAGCGTCGCTTTCATGGCGATGACCCCGGTCGAAGGGTCCGTGCAGGTCGATGGGCCGGTCAAGATATTTCAGTCGTCGGACTGGGCCGAACGCGCCTTCTGCGAAACCTGCGGATCCGGTCTTTGGTACCGGATAACGGCACCCGGACCGGGGCAGGGGCAATACCATCTGGCGGCGGGGCTGTTCGACTTGAACGGGATGCGCGTGTCGCTGGAACTGTTCAGCGACTGCAAGCCTGACGCCTATGCCTTTGCCGGAACCCGCAAGCAGATGACCAGAGCCGAGGTGATGGCCTCTTTTGCAACGGACGGTGGGGATTGAATGTGGGCGGCGCCACGACCAGAGATGCCCCATCAGGGCAAGGCCGTCGGTTGATGGATCTGCAGAAGTTATATCAGGAACCCGTCGAAATCGACGCGGGCCCGGACCTGGTTGTGCATAACCTGATCGGAAGCAGCAACAGGCTGGTCTTGTCGCTGGCCGGGGTCGGACCGCGTCGTTCCGGCACCCCGCCAATCGAGTTCATCGGCTCTGCCAGCAATGACGGCGAAAACCACGTGCTTTTCATTTCCGACCCGTCGCGCTGCTGGATGAGCCAGCCCGGGGTGGTCGGCGGTATCGTCAAACTGGTGCAGAACTATCGCGACCAGCACGGCATCACCGAGATCACGGCGCTGGGCAACAGCATGGGCGGCTTTGCGGCGCTGCGCCTGCCAGAGTTGATGCCGATAGAAACGGTCATATCGTTTTCGCCACAGTTTTCGGTGCATCCCGATCTGGTGCCGGAAGAGCAGCGCTGGAAATTCCACACCAGCAAGATCACGAACTGGCACTTCCGGGATGTCGGGCCTCTGGAAACGTCCGGCACCGAGTATTTCATCTTTCACGGCGACGCCGAATCCGAGGCTTTTCACTGGCTGCGATTTCCCTGGCACACCCGTCTGAACCATTTCATTTTCCGCGGCATGAACCATGAACTGGCCAGCCGCATGCAAAAACGCCGGCTGCTGCGGCAAGTGATCAAGCACTCGATTGAAGGACGCTCGCGCGTGTTGCGCATCGCGATGGAACGCTCGCGTTTCGGACGCCGGTTCGAGGTGCTGCGGCGCGAAGACTATCATCAGAAATACCCGGATCTGAGCCTGGAAATGTTGGCACAATCCCGACTGACGGAGGACGTGAAATGACCAAATATGATGCTGATTGGATGGTTGCGGAAACTGCGAAACGTGCCTGGATGGCCAAGAATGGCATGTATTCGGAAAGCGACGAGCATGCGTCCTGTGGCGTCGGGCTTGTGGTGTCGATTGACGGCAAGCCCAGCCGCAAGGTTGTCAGGAACGGCATCGACGCGCTGAAAGCGGTCTGGCACCGGGGCGCGGTCGATGCGGACGGCAAGACCGGCGACGGCGCAGGCATTCATGTGCAGATTCCGGTGCCGTTCTTCTTTGAACAGATCGAACGCACAGGCCATCGGCCGCACAAGGATCAGTTGATGGCGGTGGGGCAGGTGTTTCTGCCACGCACTGATTTCGGCGCGCAGGAAACCTGCCGGACAATCGTGGAAACCGAAGTTCTGCGGATGGGCTATTACATCTATGGCTGGCGGCATGTGCCGGTCAATATTTCGTGCCTGGGCGAAAAGGCCAACGCGACCCGGCCCGAGATCGAACAGATCCTGATCAGCAACTCCAAGGGCGTCGACGAAGAGACGTTCGAGCGCGAGTTGTACGTGATCCGCCGTCGCATCGAAAAGGCGGCGCTGGCGGCACAGGTCGGCAGCATGTATGTCGCGTCGCTGTCCTGCCGGTCGATCATCTACAAAGGCATGATGCTGGCCGAGCAAGTGGCGGATTTCTACCCCGACCTGATGGACGAGCGGTTCGAAAGCGCGTTCGCGATCTACCACCAGCGCTATTCGACCAATACCTTCCCGCAATGGTGGCTGGCCCAGCCATTCCGGATGCTGGCGCATAACGGCGAGATCAACACGCTGAAAGGCAACGTCAACTGGATGAAAAGCCACGAGATTCGGATGGCGTCAACCTCGTTCGGCGATTATGCCGAGGATATCAAGCCGATCATCGCGCAAGGCTCGTCGGATTCGGCGGCGCTGGATTCGGTCTTCGAGGTACTGGTGCGGGCCGGCCGCAGCGCGCCGATGGCGAAAACCATGCTGATCCCCGAAAGCTGGAGCAAGCAGGCCATCGAGCTGCCGCAGGCATGGCGTGACATGTACTCTTACTGCAACTCGGTGATGGAACCCTGGGATGGGCCCGCTGCGCTGGCGATGACGGATGGGCGCTGGGTGTGCGCCGGGCTTGACAGGAACGGCCTTCGCCCGATGCGTTATGTGGTGACCGGCGACGGCCTGGTGATCGCCGGGTCAGAGGCCGGGATGGTGCCCACCGACGAGGCGACGGTCGTTGAAAAAGGCGCGCTGGGGCCGGGGCAGATACTGGCCGTCGATATGCAGGAGGGCGCGCTGTATCACGACACCGAAATCAAGGACAAAATGGCCGCCGCGCAGCCATTCGGCGACTGGGTTGGCAGGATCAACGAGCTTGATGCCATGCTGGCCGATATCAACGAAGTGCCGCTGTTCAGCGGTGCGGAACTGCGCAAGCGGCAGATTGCGGCTGGCTACACCATTGAGGAACTCGAACAAATTCTGGCTCCGATGGCCGAGGACGGCAAGGAATCGCTGGCCAGCATGGGTGACGACACGCCCAGCGCAGTGCTGAGCAATCAGTATCGCCCGCTCAGCCACTTCTTTCGCCAGAATTTCAGCCAGGTCACAAACCCGCCGATCGACAGCCTGCGTGAATATCGGGTGATGAGCCTGAAAACCCGGTTCGGCAACCTCAAGAACGTGCTGGACGAAGACAGCAGCCAGACCGAGATTCTGGTACTGGACTCGCCCTTTGTCGGGAATGCGCAGTTCGACGTTCTGGTCGAGAATTTCAATGCGCCGATGGTCGAGATCGACTGTACCTTCCCGTTGACCGGGATGGGTGCGCTGGCCGCCGGGCTGGCGCGGATCCGGGCGGAAGCCGAGGACGCGGTGCGATCGGGGGCCGGGCATATCGTGCTGACCGATCAATACCAGAACGCGGAAAAAGCGCCGATGCCGATGATCCTGGCCACCAGTGCTGTTCACAGCTGGCTGACGCGCAAGGGCCTGCGGACCTTCTGCTCGCTCAACCTGCGATCGGCGGAATGTATCGACCCGCATTATTTCGCGGTTCTGATCGGCTGTGGCGCCACCGTGGTCAACCCTTATCTGGCCGAGGATTCGCTGGCCGACCGGATTGACCGCGGCCTGTTGGATGGCACGCTGTCCCAGGCGATGCATCGGTATCGGTATGCGATCGACCAGGGCTTGCTCAAGATCATGTCGAAGATGGGCATCTCGGTGGTGTCGTCGTATCGCGGTGGCCTGAATTTCGAGGCTGTCGGGCTGAGCCGCGCGATGGTGGCAGAATATTTCCCCGGCATGCACAGCCGGATCAGCGGTATCGGCGTCAGCGGCATTCAGAAGAAAGTGCTTGACGTGCACAGCCGCGGCTGGCTGGGCGGTCAGGACGTGCTGCCCATCGGCGGGTTCTACAAGGCGCGCGCCACCGGCGAAACCCACGCCTGGGAAGCGCAGTCGATGCACATGCTGCAGGCCGCCTGCAACCGTGCGTCGTTCGAGATGTGGAAGCAGTATTCGGCCAAGATGCGGTCGGCCCCGCCGATTCATCTGCGCGATCTTCTGGACATCAAGCCGCTGGGCAACCCGGTGCCGCTGGAAGAGGTGGAAAGCATCACCTCTATCCGCAAGCGGTTCGTGACGCCCGGCATGAGCCTGGGCGCGCTGAGCCCTGAGGCGCACAAGACGCTGAACGTGGCGATGAACCGGATCGGTGCGAAATCCGACAGCGGCGAGGGCGGCGAGGATCCGGCCCATTTCACGCCGGAATCAAACGGTGACAATCCGTCGGCCAAGATCAAGCAGGTTGCGTCGGGCCGGTTCGGCGTGACCGCGGAATACCTCAATGCCTGCGAAGAGCTGGAAATCAAGGTCGCGCAGGGGGCCAAACCCGGCGAAGGCGGGCAATTGCCCGGCATGAAGGTGACCGAGTTGATCGCCCGGCTGCGGCACTCGACGCCGGGGGTGACGCTGATTTCGCCGCCGCCGCACCACGATATCTACAGCATCGAGGATCTGGCGCAGCTGATCTATGACCTGAAACAGATCAACCCGCGCGCCAAGGTGACGGTAAAGCTGGTGGCGTCTTCCGGCGTCGGCACCATTGCCGCCGGCGTGGCCAAGGCTAAGGCCGACGTGATCCTGATTTCGGGTCACAACGGCGGCACCGGGGCCAGCCCGGCGACCAGCATCAAATATGCCGGACTGCCGTGGGAAATGGGCCTGACCGAGGCGCATCAGGTGCTGAGCATGAACAAGCTGCGCGACCGGATCACGCTGCGCACCGACGGCGGGCTGCGCACCGGGCGCGACATTGTCATGGCGGCCATGCTGGGTGCCGAGGAATACGGCATTGGCACCGCCGCGCTGATCTCTATGGGGTGCATCATGGTACGCCAGTGCCAAAGCAACACCTGCCCGGTCGGCGTCTGCACCCAGGATCCGCGTCTGCGCGAGAAATTCACCGGCAGCGCCGACAAAGTGGTGAACCTGATTACGTTCTATGCGCAGGAGGTGCGCGAAATCCTGGCCTCTATCGGGGCGACCTCGCTGGATCAGGTGATCGGGCGTGCCGACCTGCTGAGCCAGGTCAGCCGGGGGTCGGCGCATCTGGACGATCTTGACCTGAATCCTCTGTTGATCACGGTCGATGGCGCCGACCAGATCGTCTATGACCGCAACAAGCCGCGCAACGCGGTGCCCGATACGCTGGACGCCGAAATCGTCGCGGACGCCGCGCGCTTCCTGAACGACGGGGAAAAGATGCAGCTGCAATATGCGGTGCAGAACACGCATCGCACCATCGGCACCCGCACATCCAGCCATATCGTTCAGCGTTTCGGGATGCGAAACTCGCTGCAACCCGACCACCTGTCGGTCAAGCTGACCGGTTCCGCCGGGCAATCGCTGGGTGCATTCGCGGCACCGGGGCTGAAGCTGGAGGTCAGCGGCGACGCGAACGACTATGTCGGCAAGGGCCTTTCGGGCGGTACCATCGTGGTGCGCCCGCCGATGGCAAGCCCGCTAGAGGCGTCGGAAAACACCATCATCGGCAACACCGTTCTGTACGGCGCAACCGATGGCTATCTGTTTGCTGCCGGGCGCGCGGGCGAACGTTTTGCCGTGCGCAACTCTGGCGCGAAGGTGGTGATCGAGGGCTGTGGCAGCAACGGTTGTGAATACATGACCGGCGGTGTCGCGGTGATCCTTGGCGGTATCGGCGCGAATTTCGGGGCAGGCATGACCGGCGGCATGGCGTATCTTTACGACCCCGAAGGCGTTGTGCAGGAGTTCATGAATATGGAAACGCTGGTCACCTGCCCGGTGACGGTGGATCACTGGATATCAGAGCTGGAAGAACTGATCGCACGCCACGCTGCCGAAACCGGCAGCCGCAGGGCGAAGGACATCCTGCAGCACTGGGACAACGAGCTGGCCAATTTCGTGCAGGTCTGCCCGAAAGAGATGCTGGCGCATCTGAACCATCCGCTGAGTGTCGAACCAGGGGTTGAAACGGCCTGAGCCACGGCAACCACAATGCTATAACTTGGGGCCGCACGTCACTGTGCGGCCCTTTTCCTTTGATTTGCCCCCCCGAATCGCCGCCAGATCGGGTTGGGTGAAGTGAGGAATTTGAAATGTACGTCATTGTACTGGCACGCTGGTTTGCGTGCACGGTTGTGTTGTGTGTTGTCTGCACCACCACCTTGCAGGCCGGGGCATGCGGTTACAGCCATTGCTGGGGCGCGGTCGCAGTCGCGCCGGATGGTGCTGCGGCGCGGTCCTCGGGGCTGCGCACCGCGCATCAGGCGTGGAAACGTGCGAACCGGGCCTGCGGTGGCAAATGCAAGGTGATCGAGCCGTTCAGCGATGGCTGCGGCGCGATTGTGACCGATCGGGATCAGGCCGCATGGCCGGGTTTTGCCGGCACCCGCGACGGCGCGATCGCAGAGGCGACGGCAAGCTGCGCCTGGTCTCCAGGCCGTGGCTGCCGCGTGCGGATCTGGGCCTGTTCCAGATAGCGCGAAGGCGCGGATTTGGGACAAATTCAACGCAGATGGCATTGTGTCGCCACAATGCCGCCGCTGCCTTGCCCGGCCCAATCGGCAATGTCCGGTGGAACTGGCATCGGAGCGACGGATGAAACGGGTCTTGGCGGCATTGGCATTTGTGGTGGCATGGACCCTGCCCGATCCGGCGTTCGCCGGGCGGTGCGGCTTTGAATTCTGCTGGGGCGCGGTCGGCATCGGCCCGGGCGGCGAATGGAGCTGGTCGACAGGCTATTCCGAGGAAACCGCCGCCGTGGCCAAGATTCGCAATACCTGCCCGGGATGCACCGAGATCGAAGCGTTTTACAACGGCTGCGGCGCGATCGCGCGCGCCGGTAACGGGCCGTGGGGTTTCGGCTGGGGCGAAACTCCGCGCCGGGCGGAACACAGCGCGGTCACCTTCTGCACCAGCTATGGTGCCCGGTGCGAGGCGGTGGTGTGGTCCTGTTCCTACTAGCGCCTTAGATGGCTTGACCCCGACTTGATGTGCATGTTTTGCATGCGGCGATGGCAAGACGTGCAAACAAAACCAAAAAGCGGCATTTCAGACCCATGCGGTTCCTGTTGCGCTGGCTGTTTCGCGGCGCGCTGGCGGGCTGTGTGCTGATCCTGCTGGCGGTTCTGATCTACAATTTCGTCAACCCGCCAACGACGCCCTATATTTTTTCCGAATCCCGCCGTCTGGACGGGGTCAAGCGCGAATGGGTGGCGTTTGCCGACATCGCGCCGGTGATGGCCCGATCCGCCGTGGCGGCGGAGGATGCCAATTTCTGCCTGCACTGGGGGTTTGACATGGAGGCGATCCGCGCCGCGCTGGACGCGGGTGGAACGCGCGGCGCTTCGACGATCAGCCAGCAGGTGGTGAAGAACGCCTATCTTTGGCATGGCCGAAGCTGGGCCCGCAAGGCGCTGGAGGCGCTGATCACCCCGGTGATGGAAGCGGTCTGGTCGAAACAGCGCGTGCTGGAGGTGTACCTGAACATTGCCGAATTCGACGAGGGCGTTTTCGGGGTCGAAGCGGGTGCGCAGCATTATTTCGGCGTTTCGGCTGCCGCGCTGAATGCGACACAGGCCGCGCGCCTTGCCGCGGTGCTGCCCAACCCGAAAGAACGTTCCGCCGCCAAGCCATCGGCGAAATTGCGCAAGCGCGCCGCGTCGATCCTCGGCGGGGCTGCGACGATCCGCGCAGATGGGCGCTCTGCATGTTTCGAGAGTTGAATTGGCGCCGATTTCCCTGCATTGAAGCGTAAAACCGGACCAGCCCCGAGAAACAACAGATGAATCGCCTGTTCCACGTGCCGCTTTCGCCCTTCTGCCGCAAAGTCCGGCTGTCGATGGCCGAAAAGAAGATCGAAGTCGAACTGGTCGAGGAACGCTATTGGGATCCCGATCCCGACTTCCTGCGCCGCAACCCGGCCGGTAAGGTGCCGGTGCTGAAGATGAACGGCCTGATGATGTCGGAAAGCGCGGCGATCTGCGAATATATCGAAGAGATGCACCCCGATCCGTCGCTGATGCCCGCCACACCCGAGGGCCGGTTCGAGGTGCGCCGGCTGGTCAGCTGGTTTGACGACAAGTTTCACCACGAAGTGACGTCAAAGCTGTTGTACGAGCGGGTGAACAAGAAACTGATGGGTCAGGGCTATCCGGAATCGCGCAACGTGAAATCCGGGGCCAAGGCGATCAAGTATCACATCGACTATATGGGCTGGCTGCTGGATCAGCGGCGCTGGCTGGCGGGTGACGTGATGACGCTGGCCGATTTCGCCGCCGCCGCACATCTGTCGTCGCTGGATTACATATCTGATGTGGACTGGAACAGGAATGCGGTGGTCAAGGACTGGTATGCCAAGATCAAGTCGCGCCCCGCGTTCCGGTCGATCCTGGCCGATCAGGTGCCCGGATTCATCCCGCCGCCGCATTATGCCGATCTGGATTTCTAGAGACCATAGGTTCAGGCGGGCACAGAGCCTGCCCCAACGGGAACAGCGATTTCCACCTTTCGGAGCCCTGATGTGAAGATGAGCGAGGCGCTGAAACAGCGTCTGGTGGCGCAGGCACTTGCAGAAGGGTTTTCCAAGGCCCGGGTAACCACGCCGGACTCGGTGCCCGAAATTGCCGGGCGGCTGGCGGCCTTCGTCTCTGACGGGCGGCATGGGCAGATGGGCTGGATGGCAGAGCGGATGAACTGGCGCGGCGACCCCGGCGCATTGTGGCCCGAGGCACGGTCGGTTGTCATGCTGGCCGAATCCTATACGCCCGGGCACGATCCACTGGAGGTGTTGACGCAGCCGGATCGCGGCGCGATCTCGGTCTATGCGCAGGGGCGCGACTACCATGACCTGGTGAAGAAGCGGCTGAAGCGGGTCGGGCGCTGGCTGCTGGATCAGGCGCCCGGCGAGATCAAGGTGTTCGTCGATACAGCGCCGGTGATGGAAAAGCCGCTGGCGCAGGCGGCGGGGCTGGGCTGGCAGGGCAAACACACCAATCTGCTGGCGCGCGATCTGGGCAACTGGTTCTTTCTGGGGGCGATATTCACCACCATCGCGTTGCCGCCGGATCCGCCAGAGGTGGACCATTGCGGCAATTGCACCGCCTGCCTGGATATCTGCCCGACGGACGCGTTTCCCGCCGCGTTCCAGCTGGATGCGCGGCGCTGCATTTCCTATCTGACGATTGAACACAAGGGCCCGGTTGACGAGGACCTGCGCGCGAAACTCGGCAACCGGATCTACGGTTGCGACGATTGCCTGGCGGTGTGCCCGTGGAACAAATTCGCGGTGGCCGCCAGCGAAACGCGCTATTCGGCCCGCGATGATCTGCAAGCCCCGCCGCTGGCAGAGCTGGCGGATCTGGACGATGCGGGATTCCGGGAGAAATTTTCCGGTTCGCCAATCAAACGACTGGGGCGGGACCGGTTCGTGCGAAATGTCCTGTATGCCATCGGAAATTCGCGCGACCTGGCTCTGCTGGACGTGGCAAAGCGGTTATGCACCGATCCCGACGCCACCGTGGCGGATGCCGCGCGTTGGGCGGTGGAGCGGTTGGGCAAGGCCTGATTTTGTGCTAGAGTGGCGGTGTGAAAGACGGAGGACCAGAATGAAACGGAATCCCATCGACCACGATCATCTCGGCGCCGAAAACCTGCGTACACCGCGCTATTCGCGGCTTGACCGTATCAATGCCGGCGAGGGCGGGCATGTGTCGGTCCGTATGCTGATGCGGCGTTACCGCAAGCCCGTGACCGAGACCGCGAGAGTGAAACATTTCCTTCGAATCGCGCGCGGTTATTTGGCCTGAGGTCATGTTCATTGCCCATGGGGGCTGATATCCGGAAAGGGATTTTCTGAACCGGACTCCCTCGCCGTATGTCGTCTTCACGTGGTATCTTGCTGATTATCGGTGCGATTTCGCTGTTCGTGATCATGGGCAGCATGGTCAAGGCGGCAGACCGGATACCGGCGGGCGAGGCGGTGTTCTTCCGCGCATTCTGCGCCCTGCCGGTGATCGTTGCCTGGCTGGCGGCGCGTGGCGATCTGGGTGCTGGCCTGCACGTTGAAAGCTGGCGCAGCCACGCCCTGCGCGGCATTGCCGGCAGCATCGCGATGGGGCTGGGATTCGTCGGGCTGAAACTGCTGCCTTTGCCGGAAGTGACCGCGATCCGGTTTGCGACGCCCATCCTGACGGTGATCTTCGCGGCGCTGATATTGTCCGAAAAGGTGCGGCTGATCCGGCTGTCGGCGGTTCTGGTCGGACTGATTGGCGTGATGATCGTGATGTGGCCGCGATTGCAGTTTCAGGGTGGCGATCTGGCGATGCTGGGCGCGCTGGTGACGCTGGGATCGGCCGGACTGGCGGCGCTGAGCCAGGTGTTCATCAAGGCGATGGCGGGAAGCGAGCGCACGACGGCGATCGTGTTCTGGTTCTCTCTGACCGCATCCTGCCTGTCGCTGCTGACGCTGCCATTCGGCTGGGTCGTGCCGTTGGGGCACGAATGGACGCTGCTGATCGGCGCGGGACTTCTGGGTGGGTTGGGGCAAATACTGCTGACGTCGAGCTATCGCTTCGCCGATGCCAGCGTGCTGGCTCCCTTTACCTATGTGTCGATGATCTGGGCTTTGCTGATCGGTTATTTCATCTTTGACGAGGTGCCGACGGCGCCGATGTTGCTGGGCGCCGCATTGGTGATTTCGGCTGGTGTGGCGATTGTGCTGCGCGAGCGGCAACTGGGCCTGCGCCGCACGGCAGAACGCAAGGTGGCCGGGCAAGGCTAGCCGATTTGTCTTTCCTTTGCGGACCGCAGACATAAGCTGAGCGGTAAACGAGATATTTGGAAACGGAGCATGCAGCCCATACACGGCATATTGCTGAAAGTGATCTCGGTCTGCGTCTTTATGGTGATGGCAAGCCTGATAAAGGCGACATCGGCTCATGTGCCGCCGGGTCAGGCGGTCTTTTTCAGGTCGTTCTTCGCGATACCGGTGATCGTGGTCTGGCTGATCTGGCGGCGCGAACTGCGCCACGGGGTGGATACAGCCAACCCGACCGGCCATTTCTTTCGCGGTCTTATCGGTGTTTCATCAATGGGCCTTGG
>JAJDOB010000254.1 GCA_022340385.1 Rhodobacter sp. | reverse complement strand
GAGCCGGTGGTCGTGCAGGTGCTGGAAGGCGAAGGCGCGATTGCCAGGAACCGCGAAGTGATGGGTGCGACCAACCCCGCCGATGCGGCCCCCGGCACGATCCGGGCCGAGTTTGCCCAGTCGGTCGGTGAAAACTCGGTTCACGGTTCCGACGCGCCCGAGACGGCGAAGGAAGAGATCGCGTATTTCTTTTCCGGTCTCGAACTGGTCGGCTGAACCGGCACTTGCAACGCCCTTTCCGCGGTTCCGGCTGCGGGCGGGGCCTATCGCGCCGGGCGCGGTACGACGCCCAGGAAATCCAGCGCCTTTTCGAGCTCGGACGTTTCGGTGGGGCCAAGTCTTGCCTTGATCTGGTCAAATCGTTTGCGCAGGCCTGCTTTCTCCGCGCCCTTGCAATCGTTCCAGGGGCGACCCTGCAATCCCATGACCAGCGCGTAATATCCGATGAAATGCGGTTTGCTGCCCGATTGCAGAAGCAGCAAGTACGCGGCGTCCGCGCCAAGGTCGCGCAGCTGCCCGGCCGTGGTGATGCCGGCCCGCGCAAAAGCCGCGTCAGAGGCGGGGCCAAGGTTGCGAATGCTGGAGACCGGGTCGGACATGCCCGCAGGATGCCAGCGTTGTCCCGGGCAATCCAGCCGTTTGACAGCCTGGTTCAGCCTAGATGCTGGCCCAGTCGGTGAATTCGAACGCCGGTTTGTCGGCCGGGTCGGCCTGGCGCAACATGCGGCGGCGTTCGGCTTGTGGCACGGGCAGGGCGCGCTCTGCTTTCTGGCTGCGTTTGGGGTCGGTTACTGTGGTACGTTCGTCCATTACTCGATCCTTTATACACGGCGATCAGGGTATGACCGCATCGGACCCTTTTACGATAGTGGCCGGAAGGGTCCGTTATTCAAAGCTAAACCGCCCGACAGGCCACCAGCGGGCGACAATATGGCGATGTTTTGACGATTGACGCGCAACTCGCGTCAAATTGGGCAGGTTTGGTTAATGCGTTGTCAGGGTGTGCAGCATGTCGCGGCGCGATTGTCCGGCCAGCCAGATGCGGACAATACCGGGGGGGATGCACAGCGTCGGCGGCAGTCAATTCGGCCAGCCGCTGTCGGAAAATACCTGATCGAGGCGTCAAAGCTCGTCGGTCGTGGTGCCGATCATCCGTTCGCCGCGCGCATTGATATGGGTGCCGTCGCTGTCAATCGTTGCCAGGTCACAGAACAGCTCGATGCGATGACCGTCGGGGTCAAGGATGTACACCGCCTCGTTCTCGCCCCAGCTTCCGTCGCCGCGCGGCTGCACGAAGGAATGCAGCACCGGGCCGCGCACGATGGTGGCGCCTTCGGCCCTGACATGGTCCAGCAGCGCCAGCCAGTCGTCGCGGCTGTCGCATTCCAGCGCAAAATGATGGAACATCGGCGGCCCGTCGACATCGTCTTCGGGCAGACTGGGCTTGGGCCGGTAGGTTTTCGCCGGGTTGTGCACGATCACCAGTTCGTGGTGGACCTGCCCAAGCCGCATGAACGTCAGTTCGACCGGAATGTTTGGGTTTTCATAGGCCGCGTGGCGTTCGGTCAGCTTGAAACCCAGCATCCGGCGATACCATTCGATCGACCGGTCCGGATCGCTGACCTCGACCGCGAAATGTTGCAGACGGGCGGGCTTTGGATTGGTCATGTCGGCCTCGTGCTGGGAAAATCAGGTCGCTTCAGGGGGCGGCTGTTCATCGTGTGGCCACCCGCAGCTCTTCGACCTCGCGAAACCGAAGCCGGTTGGCGATTTTTGCCGGTGCGACCAGTTCCATGCCGGCAAACCGGTCGAAGATCCGGGCAAAGGCGATCACCCCTTCCAGCCGTGCCAGCGCGTTGCCGGCGCAGATGTGCACACCCAGTCCGAACGACAGGTGCCGGTTCGGGCGACGCGCGATGTCGAAACGGTCGGGGTCGGGAAACTGCGCCGGATCGCGGTTGGCCGCCGCGACAATCATGTGGGCAGAGGTGCCGGCGGGCAGCGGCACGCCGGCGATTTCGGTATCGACCAGCGCCCGGCGATTGTTGATCTGGATCGGGGCCTGAAAGCGCAGGACTTCCTCGACCATGGGCTCGATCACGGCCGCATCGTCGCGCAGCCGCCGGATCTGGTCGGGGTGGCGCAGCATCTCGTGAATGCCGTGGCTCAGCATGTTGGTCGAGGTTTCATGGCCCGCGTTCAGCATGAAGATGCACGAATGCAGCAGCTCCAGCTCGGACAATCGCTGGCCGTCGTCCTCTGCATCCGCCAGAACGGTCAGCACCTCGGTTGGCTGCGCCTGATCGGGATGCGCCCTGCGGTGTTTCAGAAGATCGCGCAGATAGGCCTTGAACTCGGTCACCGCCGCATTGCCGGTCGCCAGTTGGTCCGGCGTCAGTTTCGGTTCCAGCGCCGTCAGGATCGCCAGCGCCCAGTCGCGGATCAGCAGCCGGTCGGCCGCCGGCACGCCCAGCATGTCGCAGACGACCTCGATCGGCAGCTTGAAGGAAAAATCACCGACCACCTCCATTTCGCCGCGCTCGGCGAATTCGTCGAGATAGCCATCGACCAGCGCGGTGATCCGCGGCTCGAACGCTGCCAGCGCCTTGCGGGTGAAGGCATATTGAAACAGCTTGCGGATGCGGGTGTGATCGGGTGGGTCGATGAATACGACGCTGGTGGTGTGATGTTCGTACAGCGGTGCATCACGCCCGAACTTGGGCGCGAAATCGGCGCGTTTGTCCGACGACCAGATCGCCGGATCGCGATAGGCGGCGACGCAATCGGCATAGCGTGTCAGAACCAGCGTCCCGTCGGGGTTGCGGTGCAGCGGCGCCTGACGGCGCAGCGCCGCGAAATAGCGGTAGGGATCGGCGATGTAATCGGCGGGCACGTTCAGCAGGTCGAACCCGGCAATGTCGATATCTGGCGTGGCCATGACTGATCCCAAGCGATATGCCCCAATCGAACGCGTGAGATCGGCGAAGTCAACCGGATCCGGCGGGCGGGCCGTCGGACGACAGGCGGGGTTTCCCCCGCGGTTATTTCCCCCTAGCTTGGCGATCAGAGCGGAGGGTTTGATGCTGAACGACCGGATCGAAAGCAACTGGATCGCGGCTTTTGCCGACGTGTTCCAGCTGTGCCGCATGCAGAAATCCGAGACCATCGTGATCCTGTGCGAGACACAGTCGCGCGCCCTGAACGTGCATCTGGCGGAACTGGCTCTGGGGCAATTGGGGTTGCCGTATTTCATGGTCCGGGTGCCGACCCCGCAGGCCGCGCCCGGGCCGGTTGTCCGGTCGTCCGGGGCCACGCTGGCGCTGAACGGGCAGGACCACGCGGTGAAAACGCTGGCCGGGGCCGATGTGGTGATCGACCTGACCGTTGAAGGGCTGATGCACGCGCCCCAGACCGCAGCGATCCTGCAGGGCGGGGCGCGGATCATGAACATCTCGAACGAGCATCCGGAGGCTTTGGCCCGGCTGGTGCCGACGGCGGATTTGAAGGCGGCGGCAAAAGACGCGGTGGCGCGCTGCCGTTCGGCCACCGCGATGACCGTCAGGTCCGACGCGGGCACCGATCTGCAGGTTTCGATGCAAGGTGCTGCCACTGTCGGCATCTGGGGCTGGACCGACCGTCCCGGCACATTGGCGCACTGGCCCGGCGGCATCATCGTCAGCTTTCCGCGCGCCGGCAGCGTCAACGGGCGGCTTGCCTATCGTCCCGGCGACATGAACCTGACGTTCAAGCGCTATTTCGACAGTGCGGTCGATCTGACGCTGAAAGACGATTACGTGGTCGATATCGACGGGAAGGGCAGCGATGCCGCGCTGATGCGCGACTATTTCGCCAGTTTCGATGAACCCGAGGCCTATGCCACCAGCCATGTCGGCTGGGGCTTCAACCCCGGCGCGCGCTACGAGGCGCTGACGATGTATGACAAGCGCGACACCAATTGCACAGAGTTGCGCGCGGTGGCGGGCAATTTCCTGTACTCGACCGGGGCCAATGAATTCGCCGGGCGGTTCACGCGCGGGCATTTCGATCTGCCGATGATGGGCTGCGATATCGCGCTGGACGGCCATCTGGTGGTGGCGGGCGGCAAACTGGCATGATCGCGGCGGGGATCGAGTATGCGCAGACCGGCGCGGGCCCGCCGCTGGTGTGCCTGCACGGTATCGGCGGCGGGCTCGACAGTTTCGCCCGGCAGTCGGACCCTGCACTGGGCGGCTTCCGCGTGATTGCGTGGAACATGCCGGGATACGGCCGCAGCCGTGCATTCAGCCATCCCGCGACCTTCGCTGCCCTGTCTGACGCGCTGGCCGGTTTTCTGGACGCGCTGGCGCTGAAACGCGTGCATCTTCTGGGCCAATCAATCGGTGGCATGCTGGCGCTGGATCATGCGATCCGCCGGCCCGATCAGGTTGCCACGCTTACCCTGATCGGCACGACTCCCAGCTTTGGCGGGCGGGACGCTTCGTTCGGTGATGCGTTTCTGAAGGCCCGGCTGGCGCCACTGGACGCGGGGCAAACCATGCCGGAATTGGCCGCGCAATCCGCCCGCAGGATCGTCGGGCCAATGGCCGGCCCCGAGGTTGTCGCCGCCGTCGAGGGCCCGCTGTCGCGGGTGCCCGAAGCAACCTGGCGCGATATCCTGCAATGCCTGGTGACATTCAACCGGCGCGACGATCTGGGCCGCGTCACGCAGCCATGCTGCCTGATCGCCGGAGAACACGACCAGAACGCCCCGGCGCGCACCATGGCCAGGATGGCGGAAAACCTCGCCGATGCGGAATACCACCTGATTGACGGTGCTGGACACATGATCAATCAGGAAGCCCCCGGCGCGACAAACGACATCGTTGCCAATTTCCTGGGAAGGCACCCGATATGACCGACGCCCCGATCTTTGACCCCGCCGCCTGGGGACTGAGTGACAGACAGGCCGCACTGGCAACGCGCGCCCGCGACCTTGCGGCGGAAAAATTCGCACCGCGCGCGGCGGAATATGACCGCGAGGCGCGTTTCCCGACCGCGAATTACCGCGATATGGCCGATGCCGGCCTGCTGGGCATCTGCATCCCCGAGGCAGAGGGCGGGCTGGGCGCGGATCTGAAGACCTACATGATCGTGGCGGCAGAGATCGGCCGCTATTGCGGCGCGACCGCGCTGACCTTCAACATGCATGTCTCAAGCTGCCTGTGGACCGGCGACCTGCTTGACCGGCTGGATCTGGATGCCGACACCCGCGCCCGGCACCACGCCATGCGCCGGCTGCATTACCGCCGGATTCTGGACGAGGGCAAGATATACGCCCAGCCGTTTTCCGAAGGCGGCGCGGCGGCGGCCGGCTTCAAGGCGTTCGGCACCACCGCGCTGAAACTCGACGGCGGCTGGCGCATCACCGGCAAGAAGATCTTCGCCTCGCTTTCGGGGCATGCCGATTACTACGGCGCGTTGTGCACGGCGCTGCACTCGCCCGATGAACGCCCGTCACGCCGCAACACCATGTATATCGCCGTACCCGCCGATGCGGATGGCGTACGCGTCGAGGGCGACTGGGATCCGCTGGGCATGCGCGGCACCGTCAGCCGCACACTGATCTTCGAGGACGTGTTCGTGCCCGACGAGGCACAGCTTATGCCGCTGGGTGTTTACCCCGCCGCCGCCAGCCGCTGGCCGCATATGTTCATGACGCTGACGCCGACCTATATGGGCATCGCGCAGGCGGCCTATGATTTCACCGTCGCCTATCTGCGCGGCGAGGTGCCCGGGACACCGCCGGTCAAGCGCCGGATGTACCCGACCAAGCAACTGGCCGTGGCGCAGATGCGGGTGATGCTGGAACAGACCAAGGCGGTGTGGTTTCAGGCCATATCAGAGGCCCGCCCGGATCCCGGCGCCGACAGCCTGATGCGCGCCAAGGTGGCGCAATTCACCGTGATGGAAAACGCCAACGCGCTGGCGCAACTGGCAATCCGCACCTGCGGCGGGCAGTCGATGCTGCGCTCGCTGCCGCTGGAACGGCTGTATCGCGACAGCCGTTGCGGGTCGCTGATGCTGCCGTGGACGGCGGAACTGTGTCTCGACATGCTGGGCAAGGGCGCGCTGTACCAACCCGGCGAGACCGATGACGATTGACACCTGGATCCGCGATGCCGCCGCGCGCTGGCCCGACCGGCCCGCGCTTGAGTTCGACGGCGAAACGCTGAGCTATGCCGGGATGCAGGCCGCGGTCGAAGCGCGCGTTCTTGAACTGCGCGCCGGCGGCGTCGGGCGCGGCGACCGGGTGGCGTGGTACGGGCTGAACCACGCGCAGGTTTTCGTGCTGCTGTTCGCCTGCGCGCGGCTCGGTGCGATTCTGGTGCCGCTGAACTGGCGTCTGGCAGAGGCAGAGGTGGCGGCGATTGTCGCCAACGCGTCGCCGAAGGTTCTTTTCCACGATGCACATTTCGCGGCTCAGGCGCAGGCCTTGCCGGGTGTGGTAACGGTGGCGGTCGACGCGCCGGTGCCTGCGTCCGAAACGCCGGGGACAGGCCGGGGGCAGGCCGGGGATCCGATCCTGCTGGTCTATACATCGGGATCCACCGGGCGGCCCAAGGGCGCGGTGCTGACCCAGGACTCATTGATCTGCAACGCCGCGATGAGCGTCGAGGCACATGCGATGACGCCGGACGACGTGGTGCTGAACGTGCTGCCGCTGTTCCATGTCGGGGGCCTGAACATCCTGCCGACGCCGGCGTTCTCGATCGGGGCGACGGTCGTTCTGCACGACCGGTTCGACGCCGCGCGCACCTGCGCCGCGTTGTCCGAGGTTACCCTAGCGATCACCGTGCCAACGGTGTTGCAGGCGGTCATGGACTGCGAGAACTGGGCCACGGCGGACCTGTCGCGCCTGCGCGGGCTGTCCATCGGTTCAACCGATGTGCCGACCTCGCTGATCGAGAATGTCCACGCCTGCGGGGTGCCGCTGATCCAGATTTATGGCGCCACCGAAACCGGGCCATTCGCGATCTATCAGCAGATCGGCGAGGCGATGACCAGCGTGGGCAGCATCGGGCGCGCGGGATCGGGCTGTCGCATTAGGCTGATGCGCGACGGCGTCGAAGCGGGTGCCGGAGAGCCGGGCGAGATCTGGGTGAAAGGCGACAATGTCCTGCACGAATACTGGCGCGATCCGGCATTGACGGCCGAGTTTCTGGTCGATGGCTGGTTCCGCACCGGCGATGTTGCCATGCGCGATACCGCCGGGCTTTACTGGTTCAAGGACCGGATCAAGCACATGGTCATCTCGGGCGGAGAGAACATCTATCCCGCTGAAATAGAACGCATTCTGCGCGAGGTTCCGGGTATTTCAGAGGTGTCCGTGGTTGGCCGCCCCGATCCGAAATGGGGCGAGGTGCCGGTTGCGGTCGTGGTCGCCAGCCGCCCGCTTGGCAAACCCGAGGTGCTGGCCCCGCTTGCCGGCAGGCTTGCCCGCTTCAAACACCCCAAGGATGTCGTGTTCGTCGACGCACTGCCGCGGAACGCGATGGGCAAGGTCGTTGCCGCGGACGTGCGCGCGATGATCGCGGCCCGATCGCAACCCGCGCAATGATGAACCACTTGATTTCGACGTGGCAAGCGGGCAGTCATGGGGGCCATGACGCCCGGACGGAACGGGCGCAAATGCCGTGACAGTCGCCCGCGCTTTGGTGATATGTTACGTCTGGAATGCAAATGGGAGGATACATGAAACATTTCTTACAAGGCTGCGTTGCCGCCTCGGCGATTGCCGTGTCGGCACTGGCCGCATCGGCGGCGGATGTCACGCTGACGATTTCGTCCTGGGCGCCACCGACCCACGGCATGAATTCCATCGCCTGGCCCGCGATCATCGCAGAGATCGAAAAAGCCACCGAGGGCCGGGTGACGGCAGAGATCAAGTACGGGCTGGCCAGCCCGCCGGCGCAATATGACCTGGTGCTGGACGGAGCAGCCGACATCGCCTGGATCTTCCACGGCTATACGCCGGGGCGTTTCGTGGCCACCAAGATGATCGAGCTTCCGGGCTATGACGGCAATGCCGAGGCGGCTTCTGTCGCCTACTGGCGTGCGCATGAGAAGTATTTCGAGGCCCTCGGCGAACACAAGGGTGTCAAGCTGATGGGCCTGATGACCCACGGCCCCGGCACGCTGCACGCCAAGGCAAAGGTCGGCTCGCTGGCCGATATTTCCGGCATGAAACTGCGTATTGGCGGCGGTGTCGCCGGCGACGTAGGCACCGCGCTGGGAGCGACCGGCATTCGTGTGCCGGCCCCGAAAGTTTACGAGACCCTGGCCTCGAATGCGGCTGACGGCGTGATGATGCCGATGGAAGGCAAGGCCAGTTTCAAACTGTACGAGGTGGCCCAGCACACCTACACGGTTCCCGGCGGATTTTATCGCGGCTCTTTCGCGATGATCATGAACCCGGATTCCTTTGCCAGGCTGTCCGAGGCCGATCAGGCGGCGCTTGACGAACTCTTCGGTGAAAAAGTCTCGCGGATTGCCGGCCGGATGTGGGACACGATCGACGGCGTCGGCGCAGAGGCGCTTGCCGCCCATGCCGACAACTCGCTGACCGAGGCAAGCGCGGCCGATGCCGCCGCCTGGCAGGAACTGACCGGCCCGATCATCGCCGCCGTCAAGGCAGAGGTCGCCGGGCTGGGGCTGGATGCCGACGAGGTTCAGGCCTTCATTGCCGAGCAGATGGCCGCAAACTGAGCCGGAACCGTGAACGCGTCGCCGGGCTGCATTTGCGTGGCCCGGTGACCGCCGGATGATACGACCAGAGCGGGGTTGAAATGGCCGGATCAGCCAGCGATCCAGAGACCGACAGCGGGTTTTCCCTGCGCCAGCCCAGCTTTTGGCATTATGTCGCCGTGGCGCCGACGTGGCTGGCGGCGGCGGTGCTGTTCCTTCTGATGACCATGACATTTGCCGATGTCGTGTTGCGCTCTGTCGCCGACAACCCGATTGAAAGCGCGACCGAACTGACCCGGTTCTTCATGGCGATCATCGTGTTTTCCGCATTGCCGTTGGTCAGCTGGCAGGGGCGTCATATCGTGGTTGATCTGATGGACCCGCTGTTCTCGCGCCGCATGGCGCGCTTTCGCGATATCGCGATTGACCTGATCTGCGGCGTCATCCTGTTCTGGCCGGCCAAGCGGGTCTGGGATCTGGCGGAACGGGCCCGCGATTTCGGGGACGTGACCGAATATCTGCGCTTTCCGCAATTCGTCATCGGCTGGTTCATCGCGTTCTTCGCCTTCGCGACGGCGGTCGTGTTCGTGATCCGGGGTTTGGCGCGCATCTTCTTTCCGTCGAAAGTGCCCGACTGATGCTGGTGTCCGTGATCGGCCTTGCCGCGGTTCTGGCGCTGGTGTTCCTGCGCATGCCGATCGCCATCGCAATGGGCATCGTCGGCTTTGCCGGCTACGCCGAAGAGCGCGGCTTTCGCGCCTCGATCTCGATGGTCGGGCGGCTGGTGATCGACACCGCGCAGGATTACGGCCTGTCGGTGGTGCCGCTGTTCATCCTGATGGGGCTGTTCGTGTCGAAAGGCGGGCTGTCGCGCGAGCTTTACCAGGTGTCTTACGCCTTTCTCGGCCATTTTCGCGGCGGGCTGGCGATGGCGACGATTGTCGCCTGCGCCGGATTCTCGGCAATCTGCGGCTCGTCGCTGGCAACCGCTGCGACGATGTCCAAGGTGGCGATGCCGCAGATGCGCAAGTACAATTACAAGGACAGCCTGTCGACCGCGTCGATTGCCGCGGGCGGCACGCTGGGCATCCTGATCCCGCCCTCGGTCATTCTGGTCATCTACGGTCTGTTGACCGAAACCAGCATCGGCAAGCTGTTCATCGCCGGGATCATTCCCGGTCTTCTGGGCGTGCTGCTGTATCTGGTGGCGGTGAAATTCACCGTGATGCGCGACCCGCTGGCAGGCCCGGCGGGCGAGAAAAGCAGCGCCGCGCTTCGCCTGGCCGCGCTGCGCGGGGTCTGGGCGGTCCTGCTGCTGTTCTTCCTTGTGATCGGCGGGCTGTACGGCGTGCTGGATGTCTGGCCGCTGAACCTGACATTCTCGCCGACAGAGGCCGCGGGCATGGGCGCGGCGGGCGCGTTCCTGATTGCCCTGTCGCGCGGGTCGCTGAATTTCACGGCAACGGTGCAGGTTCTGGTCGATGCGGCCCAGACCGCGGCTGCACTGTTCACCGTGCTGATCGGGGCCTGGGTGTTTTCCAACTTCGTCAACCTGGCGGGGCTGCCGGAAGGGCTGAAGACGATGGTCACCAGTGCCGGGCTGGGGCCGATGACGGTGATGATGATGATCTTGCTGATCTATGTCCTGCTGGGTTGCGTCTTTGAATCGCTGTCGATGCTGCTGCTGACCGTGCCGATATTCTTTCCGCTGGTCACCGGGCTGGGGTTCGATCCGGTCTGGTTCGGCATCATCGTCGTGGTCGTCACCGAAATCAGCCTGATCACGCCGCCCGTGGGGCTGAACGTGTTCGTGCTGAAAGGCGTGGTGGGCGATGTCTCGACGGCCACCATTTTCCGCGGCGTCACGCCGTTCTGGATCGTCGATATCATCCGGCTGGCGCTGCTGGTTCTGATCCCGTCGCTGGTGTTGTTCCTGCCCAACTCGATGTAGTCGGCCCGGTTGCATCGAACGGGCACACCCGCGCCCGGCCTAAAGCATTTCGACTTGATCCTGAATCGTTTGTTCGCTGCCTCTCCCTACGGTCGAACGCGAAAAACGATATGTGGTGTTTCAACATAAAGTCGAAACGCTCTATTTGTTGCACTGACGCGCGTGGTTGAAGAACGACGCGTCCGCTGACAGCCCGCCGGGAAGCCCGTATGCGCCCGAGATCGTGCTGGTGTAGCGCGCATAATCGCCGCGCAGCGACTCTGGCATCGTGCCCGATCCGGACAGGGCGGATTGCAGATCGGACGTGACCGCGACGCTGCCGGTGCTATCCGCCAAAAGTTTCGTGGCCGCGGTGCCCGCGCCGCCTGCATTGCTCATCAGGGTCATCGCGGTGGCCCCGGCGCACCAGAAATCGCGCTGCCAGGTCCGCACCAGGTCGCGCACGTCCTGACGCACGGCCGCACTGCCGGTGACCAGGCCCGCGGCACCGGTCTGCATGTCCGACACCGCATCCGCCAGCAGCGCCAGTTCATTCCCGACCAGGATCGGCCCGCCCGCGCGCTGGCGAAATGCCGAGCCCACGCCGATGTCGAAAATCACGTCGCGCTTTTGTTGCAACGCGGCCATCAACGGCAGCACCATCAGCAGATCGCAATCGCGCGGCGGGCGGGCAGGGCCGGCGCTGGCGCATTGCGCGGCACCGGCGTCACGTATGTCTGTCACCAGACCGGTGTCGGCCTCGCGCCCGGCATAAAGCGACTTTTGCGCCGCCGTCAGCAACAGGCTGATCCGGTCGGCAGGTTCGCCACCGCGCAGCGCACCCGTGGCCTGCGCATAGTCGCGCCGGGCATCCTGTGCCAGCGCCAGCCTTGTCGACTGCACGCTGTCGGGCAGCGGTGCATCGGGTCCGCCATTTGCCGCGCCTGCGCCCTGCGAGGCTTCGCGCGCTGCGGTCTCGGCCGCGATCTTGCGGGCGATGCCATCCTCCAGCCGCTGCTGGCTTTGGAAATGATCGATCGAGGCCGGCACGCAACCGAATGCCTGCAACAGGATGAAAACCGCGAAAATCTGTTTCATGAGGTCGCTCCGGTTCCGGGTTGGACAGTTGCAAGGATTTCGACGATCAGGGTCCGGCCCCCGGACGTCAGCAAGCCCGATGCGTCGACCAGCCCGAACCGGGCGTTGGTGTCGGCCAGCAGGCGGGTCAGCAGCGCGCTGTAGATTTGCTGCCACTGGGCGGCGCCGAACTGAAACGCGCCCTCCAGAGACCGGGTTCTGACGGCGCCGGACACCTGTGTGATCAGGGCCGCCAGCAGGTTGTCGTCGGCCGCACCATCCACCAGTTTCAGCGCGTTGGCCGGATTGCTGACAAAGCCGATCAGCGTGGTTTCGATGGCGCGCATCAGGGTCTGACCAAACAGAACCCCGCCACCCGCGCGGCCCCCCGCAAGATCGGCGGCGGCCTGGTTCAGAAACGTGCTGATCGCCCTGGTGGCCAGTTCCTGACGCGGATCGTCAAGGTCAAAGCCAAACAGCCGCCCCGGATTGATCGCCGCCTGTTGCAGGACCGTGGCGGCCAGCGATGTCCAGTTGGCGGGCGTCAGCAGCTTGCCCTGCGCGGACCCGATCGTGCTGGCCAGGGCGGTCACGATATTGCGCAGCTCGTCGCTGTTGCCCAGCAGTCCGGGCTGGTTGGCCGCCTCTTTCAGGATGGTTTCAACCAGTGACACAAGCTGGGTCCGGCTGAATATGGATTTCAGCGGATCCGGCCCGCCGATACCGCTGGCCAGCCCGTTCAACACCTGATCCAGCGCCGAAGAGGCAACCTTTTCCAGCGGGCTGTCGCCAAGGCCCAGCAGTTGCGCGGCATTGCCGCGAAAGGCGTTCAGCGCGGCGGTGGCCAGGGCCAGCCCGAAATCCTGCCGCTCGCCGGCGCCGATCACCGGGTTCTGCCGCAGC
>JAJDOB010000197.1 GCA_022340385.1 Rhodobacter sp. | reverse complement strand
TGGCCGCCGTCGGCGCCGCCGCCCGGGCCGCCGGCAAGACCTATATGAGCTTTGTGCCGACGGCCGAGAAAGCCGCGGATTGGGTGCCGCATGGCATGACGATGTTCTTCATCGCGTCCGAACAATCCTGGGTGCTGAATTCGGGTCGCGCGGGCGCCGCCGGCATCCACGCGCTTGCGGACAAATCCTAGAGCGCAATCCGAAAAGTGGGAACCGGTTTTCGGAATGAATTGCGCGCAAGAACAGCAGGCCAGAGCGGCCCCACCGATTCACATTGAATGGACGTCGCTCTAGGGGTGCGCCGAAAAATGCGCTGCCATTTCCGCGAACACGCGGTCGCGGACGGCGGGGGTTTCCATCATGACCTCGTGCTCGGCGTTCTCGATCAGTTCCAGACGCCCGCCGGGCCAGTCGCGCATGCGCGCGTGGATCGGCGGCACATCGACGACGCGTTCGTTGCTGCCCAGAAACGTCAGACAGGGCAGGGCAGGTGCCGGTTCGCGCTCGGTCCGCCACGATTCGGTCAGCGCCTCGTACAGCCAGTGCAGCGAGGGCCCGCCCAGCGCCAGTTCCGGATGCGCGGCCAGTTGCGACTGCATGTAGGCGTACATGTCCGGATCCCGCGTCAGCATGTTGTCCTCGAACGGGGCCTCCATCACGTAGGTCTGCGCGCTGGTGCCCGGGGTCAACTGGTGCCCGCCCCAGACCCAGCGCCCGACGGATGACAGAACCCAGGCCAAGGGGCGCATCGCGGGCGAAATCGAAATGCCCCACATCGGGGCAGAGAACACCACCGCCTTGACCGGCAGCCCGCGGATAAGGGCGCGCAGCCCGATCGCGCCGCCCATCGAATGCGCCACCAGGTAATAGGGCTGCGGCAAACCCCTTTCCTGCGCCGTTGCCAGCAGTTCGGCGACATCCAGCTGGTAGTCGTCGAACCGGTCCACGAATCCCAGCATCGGGTTGTCCGTCAACCGGTCCGCCAGTCCCTGGCCGCGCCAGTCGATGGCGATGGTGGCAAATCCAAGATCGGCCAGTGCTCCGGCCGCCCGGCCATATTTTTCCAGGTATTCGGTGCGCCCGGGAAACAGCAGAACCGTTCCCTTTGCGCCGCCGGGCCAGATTGCCAGCCGCAGCCTCACGCCGTCCGACGCGGTCACCCAGATCGCGTCGGCCTCTGCCGGTCCATCGGCGATATCGTGGTAGAAAGGCGCGGGTTCGGACATGGTCAGGACAGCACCGAACCCAGTTGCATCGCCTGACCCATGTCGCCGTCGACCGACAGCTTGCCCTGCATGAAAGCCGTGGTCGGGTTCATCTCGCCCGACAGGATCGCCTGAAAGGTTTCGGCATCCGCGCTCAGCGTGACATCGGCCTCGTCATCGCCCGCGCGCGCGCCCGCGCCGTCAAGTATGATCGTGCCCTCGTCCTCGATCACGAATTTGGCCGAGCCGTCATACCCGCCTGCACCCAGTTTCTCGTTCAGTGCCGCAACTGCGGCCTCGACAACGTCGCTCATCCCCGGTCTCCCTGTTTTGTGATGGATTGGGGCTCGATTCCGGCCCCGGTCGTGCTAGTGTTTTCGTTATGAGAAGTCTGATTCATTTCTGCAAATGTGCCGTGGCGGTAATCTGGCTTGTAGTCGGGTATTCCCTACCTTTGCACGCGCAGGCACCCGACCTGCAACAACTTTTGGATGAACTGGCAAACCCGGAAACGGAAAACTGGCAATCCATCGAACGCCAGATTCGTACCGAATGGTCGAAATCCGGTTCCGCGGCGATGGATCTGCTGTTGCAGCGCGGCGAAAAGGCGCTGGAAGCGGAAGATTACGATCTGGCTCTGGAACATCTGACGGCGCTGACCGATCACGCGCCGGATTTCGCCGAGGGCTGGAATGCGCGCGCGACGGCGCTGTTTCACAAGGAACTCTATGGCCCCGCGATGGAGGATATCGCCCGCACGCTGGCGCTGAACCCGCAGCATTTCGGCGCGATGACCGGGCTGGCGGTGATCCTGCAGGATGTCGGCATGCGCAAGGAGGCGCTGGAAGTGTGGAACATGGTCAAGGCCGTGCACCCGCACCGCCCCGAAGTCCAGCAGGCGATTGACGCGCTTGAAATGTCCGAGGGCGGAAAAACCCTGTAGCGGTATGGCGCGGCGATGCCCGGGCCGACCCGGATTGCCGCAACTTCGGTTGCCGCGCCCCGGCGACACGGATAAGCACGGGTCTGAGCAGTGAAAAGACGGTTTCAATGATACAAGACGCCGGGCGCATTACTGCGGTTCTGGGCCCCACCAACACCGGAAAGACCCATTATGCCATCGAGCGCATGCTGGGCTATCGCAGCGGTGTGATCGGGCTGCCGCTGCGGCTTCTGGCGCGCGAGGTCTACGACAGGATCGTCGCCCTGCGCGGGCCGTCCGTGGTGGCGCTGGTCACCGGCGAGGAACGCATCGTCCCGGCGCGCACCGCCTATTGGGTCTGCACCGTCGAGGCGATGCCAGAGGGGCTGGGCCCGGATTTCCTGGCGATCGACGAGATCCAGCTTTGCGCCGACCCCGAACGCGGCCATGTCTTCACCGACCGGCTGCTGCGCGCGCGCGGTCTGCACGAGACGCTGTTCCTTGGCAGCGACACCATGCGCAGCGCCATCGCGGCGATGGAACCGAAGGCCCAGTTCGTGCGCCGCGAACGGTTCTCGACCCTCACCTATACCGGCGCGCGCAAGATCAGCCGGATGCAGCCCCGCTCTGCCATCGTCGGATTTTCCATCGACAACGTCTATGCCATCGCCGAACTGCTGCGCCGCCAGAAGGGTGGCGCGGCAGTCGTGATGGGCGCGCGGTCGCCGCGCACCCGCAACGCGCAGGTCGAGATGTACCAGAATGGCGAGGTCGATTATCTGGTTGCCACCGACGCCATCGGAATGGGGCTGAACCTAGATATCAATCACGTCGCCTTCAGTTCGCTTTCGAAATTCGACGGACGCCGGATGCGCAATCTGGCCCCCAACGAACTGGCGCAGATCGCCGGGCGCGCGGGCCGGTACATGAATGCCGGCACCTTCGGGGTCACGGGCGAGGCCGGCACGCTGGACGACGGCACCGCCGAGGCCATCGTCAATCACCGCTTCACCCCGATCCGCAAACTGCAATGGCGCAACGCGGCGCTGGAATTCGGCACCGCCGATGCGCTGATCGCCTCGCTAGAAACCGCGCCCGGCGATGAATGGCTGACCCGCGCCCGCGAGGCCGATGACCTGATGGCGCTGAAAACGCTGGTCGGGCAGGGGCATGTCTTTGAAAAGACCGCCAACGCCCGCGATGTGAAACTGCTGTGGGATGTCTGCCGAATCCCCGATTTCCGGGGCATCAGCCACGGCGAACACGCCGGCCTGCTGGAAAAGATTTTCGGCTATCTGCACGATCTGGGCCGGGTGCCCGATGACTGGCTGGCGCGGCAGGTCAAGCGGATCGACCGCACCGATGGCGACATCGACGCGCTCAGCAAGCGGTTGGCGTATATCCGCACATGGACATATGTCGCGCAGCGCAAGGGCTGGGTGGATGACGAAAGCCATTGGCGCGGGCTCACCCGCGCTGTAGAAGATCGCCTGTCGGATGCGCTGCATGGCGCGCTGACACAAAGATTTGTGGACCGGCGCACATCCGTGTTGCTGCGCCGGCTCAAACAGAAGGAGAGCCTTGTGGCCGAGGTGAACGAAAAGGGCGAAGTGACCGTGGAAGACCAGTTTGTCGGTCGTCTGGATGGGTTTCGCTTCCATCAGGACGCCAGCGCCTCGCCGGACGAGGCGAAAACCCTGCGCGCGGCGTCCCTGCAGGCATTGCGCCCCGAATTTCATCTGCGCGCCGACCGGTTCTACAACGCGCCCGATACCGAGATCGACTTTACCGATCAGGGCGGCATGATGTGGGGCGCACATGCGGTGGGCAAGCTTGTCGCCGGGCCGGAGCCGCTGAAGCCGCAGGTCGAGGCCTTCGTCGACGAAGAGGCCGGGTTTGATGTCGGCCAGAAGGTTCAGCGCCGGTTGCAGCATTTCATCGACCGCAAGGTCGCGACGCTGTTCGAACCGCTGCTGAACATGCAGCGCGACGAAACCCTCAGCGGTCTGGCGCGCGGCTTTGCCTTCCGGATGATCGAAAACCTTGGCGTGTTGCAGCGCGAGGCGGTCGCGGGCGAGGTCAAGGATCTCGATCAGGACGCGCGCGCAAGCCTGCGCAAGCACGGCATCCGCTTTGGCCAGTTCACCATCTTCATGCCGCTGTTGCTGAAACCCGCGCCGACCCGGCTGCGGCTGGTGCTGTGGTCGCTGGCCCAGGGCCTGCAGGAATTTCCCGAAAGCCCGCCGCCGGGGCTCGTGACCATCCCGGCGCTGAAGGACGCGCCCGAATCCTACCACCTGATGTCGGGTTATCGCGCGGCGGGTACGCGCGCGATCCGTATCGACATGCTGGAACGCCTTGCCGATCAGCTGCGCGGCGAAAACAGCCGCGCGGGGTTCGAGGCGAAACCGGACATGCTGTCGATCACCGGCATGACGCTGGAACAATTCGCCGACCTGATGACCGGTCTGGGATACAAGGCCGAACGCGGCGAACGCGAAAAGGTCAAGCCGGTCGATGCGGTCGTGCCACCTGCCGAAGCCGGCGCGCCGACGCCCGACACACCGGTGATGGACGCGGGCGAGGCCGCGCCCGAGGGCGCGATCACAGCGCCGCCGGAAACGCCGGAACCCGCCGATGTTCCGGTGCCAGCCTCTGATATCATTGAAGAAACTGTTGCGCCGGATCTTGCCCAAACGGTCACGGACGATGCGGTCGGTGATGCCATCCCGGACGTCGCTGCGACCGAGGTGCCGACGGGCACCGCACCGGACGCGGAAATCGCCGGGCCGGAAACAGAGGTGTTCTATACCTTCACCTGGGGCGGATTCGCGCGCAAGCCCGATACCCAGCGCCCGAAAGGCAAACCGCGCGGCAAGCCCCGGCCCAAGCCCGGTCGCGACCCCAAGGGTGCCCCGCAAGCCAAGTCGTTCGAGGCCCGCCCGCCGAAAAAAGAAAAACCCATCGACCCCGACAATCCCTTTGCCGCCCTGCTGGCGCTGAAGAACAAAAGCTAATTGGCCGAACCGCGCCAGACCATCCGCATCGACAAATGGCTGTGGTACGCGCGGTTCTTCAAGACGCGCGGACTGGCCAGCAAGACCGTCAGCGGCGGGCATGTGCGGGTGAATTCAAACCGGGTCTCCAAAGCCTCGCACACGGTGGGTGCGGGCGACACGCTGACCTTTGCACAGGGCAACCGGATACGGGTCGTCGAGATCTGTGATGTCGGCACCCGGCGCGGGCCGGCTCCCGAGGCGCAGGCGCTGTACCGCGACCTGACGCCGGTTGCGGAACCGGCGCTGGACACGCCGAAGGCCGAACGCGGTGGCCGCCCCACGAAAAAACAGCGCCGCGACGCGATCCGTGCCAAGGGGTTCGACCTTGAATGATCGGTTTGCCTGAATTAGCTAGTCGGTCAAGCCAACTGCTGGACCGTTCATGACCTATATCGTCAACGACAATTGCATCGCCTGCAAATATACCGACTGCGTCGAAGTCTGCCCCGTGGATTGCTTCTACGAAGGCGAGAACATGCTGGTTATTCACCCCGACGAATGTATCGACTGCGGTGTGTGCGAACCCGAATGCCCCGCCGAGGCGATCCTGCCCGACACCGAACCCGACACCGAGAAATGGGTCGAGTTCAATCGCAAGTATTCCGAACTCTGGCCGGTGATCATCACCCGCAAGGATCCGCCCCCCGACGCCGAAGACCATGACGGTGAAACCGGCAAGCTGGAAAAGTATTTCTCCGAAAAACCCGGCGAGGGCGGCTGAGACTGATTCGCGAATCAGTTATCCAAAAATCTGCCGAATCGGTTGCCGCAATGTGGCGAAAGCCCCTGCAACGCGCTGAATCCAGGACATTTTCGGCCAATTCTGCACTGCGGCGCTTTAAAATGGCGCATTTTTATGCTATATAGTTACCAGAACAACGCTGGAAACCTGGTGCCACCCGCAAGAATGCATTCCTGTGGATGGTTTTTTTGGCCCTAAATTTCGTCAGATGGTCCGACGCATCCCGCGCCGCGATCCTGTCTGGCGAAGCGCAGGCCAAGGCTGTGCCGCAGCATCAGAGGACCGATCGAGGAAGGACGCCCGATGACCAAGACCCGTAAACTGGAATTCCGCCCGAATGACTTCGTGGTGTATCCCGCGCATGGCGTGGGCAAGATCGTCTCTGTCGAAGAACAGGAAGTGGCGGGGTTCTCGCTGGAACTGTTCGTGATCTCGTTCGAGAAGGACAAAATGACACTGCGGGTGCCGACGCACAAGGCCACCGAAGTGGGCATGCGCAGCCTGTCCACACCCGATGTGGTCAACCGCGCGATGACGACGCTGAAGGGCAAGGCCAAGGTCAAGCGCGCGATGTGGTCGCGCCGGGCGCAAGAATACGAGCAGAAGATCAACTCGGGCGATCTGATCGCGATTGCCGAAGTGGTCCGCGACCTGCACCGCACCGACGATCAGCGCGAGCAAAGCTATTCCGAGCGCCAGCTTTACGAGGCCGCGCTGGAACGCCTGACCCGCGAAGTCGCGGCTGTCAGCGGCTCTGACGAGACCGCGGCGCAAAAGCAGGTCGACGACGTGCTGGTGTCCCGCGCCGCCGCATAGCCCGGAAATTCCGCGAACTTTTGATACGCCGTCCCGAAAGCGGGGCGGCGTTTTTCCGTGCCTGCGCAAATCCTGGCAGGCTGCGGGAGCATACCGATCCCCGCCGCTGCGCACCGACAGCATTTCGGGTTCAATTTGAGCCAAAGCATCACCCGGACATCCCGAGGCAGCGTTTGATTTCGAACGCGTTCGGGGTGTCCGGATGATTCAATGCTTACCCGAAAAGCTTTATGCCGCCAGGTAGATAAGGATGGCGATTTCGCTGATCTGCTGCGTCGCGCCAAGGATATCCCCGGTCTGGCCGTCGATCCTGGCCTTCGCAATCCGGGCAATGGCCAATGTCGTGACGAACAGCAGCGCGGCCAGCGGCAGAATGCCGAATCCCAGCAGGGCGAACCCCGCCAGACCGGACAGCCCCAGACCCAGCAATACCGTATCGCTCCCCGGGCGACCGACGGTCGCGGACAGGCCGGTCGAACGCGCGTGGGGCAGCGCCCCCATGATCGCCAGCATCGGCGCGCGTGACAGCACCCCGGCGGCGATCAGCACCAGCGTCAGCCCACCCGCCGCCGCCAGCGACGTCAAGGCCGCCCAGCGCAGGCCCAGCGACAGAACCAGCGCGATCACGCCATAGGTGCCGACACGGCTGTCTTTCATGATCTCCAGCCGCCGCTGCACGGTCCATCCGCCCCACAGCCCGTCGGCGGAATCCGCCAGCCCGTCCTCGTGCAGGGCGCCGGTGAGCGCAACCATTGCCGTCAGTGCCAGACCTGCCGTGATGGCGGGTGGCAGGCCGCCCGCAGCGGCCGCAACCAGCGCCGCGACCGCCCCGGCGGTCAGCCCGGCCAGCGGATAGGCCCAGGCGGCGGCGCCGCCGCGCGGCGTGCGCGCGCGCACCGGCAGCCGGGTCAGCAGCGCGATCGCCTCTGCCACGTCGCCGGGCACGGCAAGGGGCATGTCGGGATCAGGCATCAGGGTGGGGCAAAGGGGCTGTCGCGCACATGATCAAAGCGATAGAGCGATCAGCATGAAGGTGCAACGAGGGACATCCATGACAACCGACACCCCCGCCGATCTGGCCGCGTTTCGCGCCATTCTGAAAGACCTGCCCGCGCCGGATGCGGGTGCCATCGACGGGGCTGCATCGCGCAACGGCCAACTGACCAAGCCGCCCGGGTCGCTGGGCCGGCTGGAGGATCTGGCGATCTGGTATGCAGGCTGGCGCGGCGATGCCCGCCCGCAGATCGCGTCGCCGCAGGTGATCGTGTTCGCCGGCAACCATGGTGTCGCGGCGCGCGGTGTCTCGGCGTTTCCGCCAGAGGTCACCGGGCAGATGGTGGCGAATTTCCGGGCCGGCGGCGCGGCCATCAACCAGTTGGCGCGCGTCTTCGGCGCAAGACTGGATGTGCACGCGCTGGACCTGGAAACTCCCACGGCGGAGTTCACCGAAAGCGCGGCCATGACCGAGGACGACCTTGTCGGCGCGCTGCAGACCGGCTGGAACGCCGTCGACGCCGGCAGCGATCTGCTGGTTGTCGGGGAAATGGGCATCGGCAACACCACGCCTGCGGCGGCCATCGCGGCGGCGCTGTTTGGCGGCGAACCCGCCGATTGGGTCGGGCGCGGCACCGGCATGGATGACGCCGGGCTGGCCCTGAAAACGCGCGTGGTGGCCGAAGGGCTGGCGCGCCATGCGGTCGTGCTGGGCGATCCGCTGGCGGTGCTGGGCGCGCTTGGCGGGCGTGAACTGGCGGCGATGGCGGGCGCGATCCTGCGGGCGCGGTGCTGCCGCATTCCGGTGATCCTTGACGGGTTCATCTGCACCGCCGCCGCCGCGGTGCTGGCGCGGGCCGCGCCCGGCGCGCTGGACCACTGCGTCGCGGGGCATGTGTCGGCCGAGGCCGCGCATGGGCGGATGCTGGGCGAACTGGGCATGACCCCGCTGCTGTCGCTGGGCCTGCGGCTTGGCGAAGGGTCCGGTGCGGCGCTGGCCATCGGCATCCTGAAGGCCGCGCTCGCCTGCCATTCGGGCATGGCCACCTTCGCCGAGGCGGGCGTCAGCGACGGCTAGAGCGTCGTCCTTTCAATGTGAATCGGTGGGGCCGCTCTGGCCTTCTGATTTTGCGCGCGATTCATTCCGAAAACCGGTTCCCACTTTTCGGATTGCGCGCTAGTCCTTGGTGTCGCTCTTGTTGAAATGCGCCATCAGCGCCGCTTCCAGCCCGACGTTCAGTTCCTTGGTGCGCGCCATGTATTCGGGGTTCTGTTCGATCGGGACGCCGGGTATCCAGACCTCTGCCAGATCGCGCACGGCGGACCGGTCATAGTCGAAATAGGTCTTCTCCAGCTGTGCCGCCTCGAATTCGGTCAGCCCGACATTCTCAAGCACATAGCGGGCCGCGCGCAGGGACCCGTCGAACATCTCGCGCACGATGTCGTTGGCCCCGGCGCGATACAGCGCGTAGACGTGGATCCGGTCGCGGGCCCGCGCAACGATATGCAGGTCGGGCCGCTCGCGGCGGGCATAGGCCACCAACCGGACGCAGGCCTCGGCGTCGTCCATCGCCACGACCAGCACTCCCGCGTCCGCCAGCCCCGCGGCGCGCAGCACCTCTGGCCGGGTCGGATCGCCGAAGAACCCCTTGTAGCCGAACTTGCGCATCAGCTGGATCGTCGCCAGGTCGTGATCCAGCACCGTGGTGCGAAATCCCGACATCTGCACCATGCGGTTCACGGTCTGCCCGAACCGGCCGACACCGGCGATGATGATCGGGCCCTGCACGTCGATCTCGTCCTGGGGATGCGCGACGGCATGTTCGACGATGCGGCGGCTGATCTGGTCGTAGAGGATGAAGAACAGCGGTGTCAGCAGCATCGACAGCGCGGTGATCGTCAGCAGGTTCTGCGCCAGCGCCGGCGGCAGCACGGCCTGCTGCGCCGAAAAGGATATCAGCACGAAACCGAATTCGCCCGCCTGCGCCAGGCCCAGCGTGAACAGCCATTTGTCGCGCCCTTTCAGCTTGAACAGCCGGCCCAGGATGTACAGGACCACGCCCTTGGTCAGCATCATCGCCAGCGTCAGCCCCAGCAGGATCAGCGGTTCGCGCAGGAACCCCGAAACATCCAGCCCGGCCCCGACGGTGATGAAGAACAGCCCCAGCAACAGGCCCTTGAAGGGCTCGA
>JAJDOB010000168.1 GCA_022340385.1 Rhodobacter sp. | reverse complement strand
AAACGACATCATTGCCGGCGATCAGCGTCGCAGGGTTGTTTAAGGAATTGACGTCGCCATAGATGACGTCATTTGCCTGCGAACCGTACAGCGTGTCATCGCCCGCCACCACCAATGCACTTCCAGAGACAGTAGAGACATCACCGGTCAGTTGGTTGGTTGCGGAAGTTGAAGTGACGACACTTATGTCGATCAAATCGTTGCCGCATATGACGGTACTGGTGCCAAATGCGGATGATGCATCGCCGAATACGGCGACGAATGAATCGTCGGTCCAGTCCTGGGTGAAAACAACCGCGTCATCCCCGCCGACAAGGCGCGCATTGTTCGTGACGGATGAGACATCAGCGAAAAGCACGTCAAAAGAACCGGAAAAGCTGTCGCTGCCGGCCACCAGGGTGCCGTCGGAAATGGCATTGCCTTCGCCGTAGGCATAGCAGTTGTCGACATCGTCGCCGAAAAAACTGTCGTCGCTGCCAAATGTGGTACCCGCACTGGACAGGTTCAGAAAATCCCCGCCAAATCGGGTTTCGAAAGTTGCTCCGCCCAGGACAGTGACAGGGCCCGCAAGCACTGCCAACCAGAACGCCTCTGCGGACGCGGCTTCGGCTGTGAATATCAGCGCCGACAGGTCGAAAGAGACATCGGTGATCTGGATATCCGGCAAAAGTGGGCTGTTGTTGCTCAAATCTATCGAAACACTGGTAATGGTTCCGCCGGTGGGGATGTTGGAACCATTGACAGTAATACCCGTACCCTGCACCGTGATCGCATTTCCATTTGATGTCAGCCAGGTGTAGAAAGTCGACGAATGATTGACGTGGCTGGCGAAATCAACTTCGCCCGTGTTGATGTAAGTGAAGGCTTCGGTCAGGTTGGTGTTGTTGATCGTTGGCATGTTCAAGAACCTCTGTTTCGGCAAGAATTACTATACACCCGGTGCCGGTTTGCCGTTCGGCCACATAATCGCTCCGCCGATGCGAAATCGGTAAAATGCGTATGAAACGATAGCAGTTCAGAAGATAAAGTCACCTGCGTTCATGTCGCCCAGGCTTACACCCAGAACAGTGATCGTGTTGCCGGCGAAGTCGTCGATCACCACGTCCGCGCCGACTTGAGTCATGTGCGGATTACCGGCGTTTGTCAGATCGGCAAAGTTGGTGATCGAGGTTACGCCCGACAGGTCGATCTTCTCGGCGTTGTTGGTGGACGCGAAATCGGTGATCACATCATCGCCGAACCCGTCGGCAAAGACGAAGCGGTCGGCGTTGAATCCGCCGGTCAGCCAGTCGTTGCCGATGCCGCCTTCCAGCGTGTCAAAGCCGCCGGCACCGTCAAGCGTGTCATTTCCCTTGCCGCCTTCCAGCAGGTCGTCACCGCCGCCGCCATCCAGCCGGTCATAGCCGGCGCCGCCGCGCAGGGTGTCGGTGCCGGCAAAGCCGTCCAGCACATCGCGACCGCTGCCGCCTTCCAGCGCATCATCGCCCTTGCCGCCGCCCAATGTGTCGTTACCGCCCTCGCCGAACAGCCGGTCTGGGCCGTTCGCTCCGATCAGGTCGTCATCCCCGGCGCCGCCGTAGATGTGGTCAACCTGGTTGCCGCCATTCAGCGTGTCGTCGCCGGTCCCGCCGTACAGCGTGTCAAAACCCGCGCCGCCGTCCAGCAGATCGTCGCCGCCGTTGCCCAGGATCAGATCGTTGCCGTTTTCGCCGTAAAGCGAATCGTCGCCGCCGGTGACCAGCCCGGTGCTGGTGTTCACGTCAAAGTCGCCGTAGATCTCGTCGGATCCATCGCTGCCATGGATTTCGTCGTCGCCGCCAACAAGCGAGGCGCCGCCCGACATCAGGTAAACGTCGCCATAGAGCCCGTCGCCCTTCCCGGTGCCAAACAGCACATCGTCACCGCCGATCACCAGCGCACCATCGTAAACATTCTCGGCCTCGCCATAAATATAGGCAAAGGCACTGGTCACGGTGCGCAGATCGACCAGGTCGTTGCCGCCGACAACGACCGACGTGTCCATGACCTCGTGGACTTCACCATAGACGCCTGTATCGCCATTGGACGTGTAATCTGCCGAATAGATGACGGTGTCGTCTCCTCCGGTGATCAGGGATGCACCCATGATGTCGTAGGCTTCGCCATAAACTTCACGAAACACCCCGTCGAATATGTCGTTGCCACCGACCAGGGTGCTGCTGCCAACATCCTGAGCGTCACCTTCGCCGTAATTGTCGGAAGTATCGGCGCCGGTGAAGTGGTCATTGCGTCCCACATAGAGCCCGGGGACGGTGATATAACCGAAATCGCCCGCCAGATCGAGGTTCCCGACGGTCCCGAATATCACACGGGTTGGCCCGGCCATCACGGCATCGAAGAACGTGCTGTGCGCGGCGGCGGTCGCCGAATAATCCAGGTCGGCCAGTTCGAACGCCAGCCCGGTGATGACGATATCGGGCGACGCCGAATTGTCGTTGCCGACATCGATGCGGATCTCGGAGATCGTACCCGCGACAGGGATGTTCGACCCGTTGACCGCGATGCCGCTGCCGATCGCGGTAATCGCGTTATTGCCGGATGATAGCCAAGTATAGGACGTGGCGTTGGCGCTGACAAAACTGGCGAAATCAGCGTCGTCGGTCTCGTAGCTGCCGAAATCGGCCAGAAGATTGGTAGCGTTGAAAATTGGCATTGACGAAACCCCCTCAGAGCAAAAAAAAGGCGGGCGGGCAAACCTGCCGTCCGCCGGCTAAGGGTAGCGTCAAGCCATCAGCGGGTACAGGAAAATACTGCCGCGCGGGGCTGGCTTCGCCCTGACGGCGAATCCTCTGCATGCGGGATCTCTTGTGGGTTGTCGCGCCGGGGAAAGATCCGGTTCTGGCGGTCTCAGCGCAATTGCAGCAGCAGCCTTTTCGCCACGTCGCCGGCCGGTGTCAGCGCGTCGCGATCCTCGCCCGGGAAGAACCGGGCGCGGGTGGCGGTCGGCATCGGATCCGGCGTCAGGACATGCACCCTTGGACCGATGCGCGTGGTTTCGGCGGCCCAGGCGCCGGCCAGCGCGACCTGCGCGGATTTGCTTGCGGCATAGGCGCCAAAGAATTTCTCGCCGACATGCGGGTCATCAAAAAACACCGCCTGTCCGTCGGCACCCAGCAGCGGCGCCACCATCGGGATCAGCACAGCGGTGGCGGTGACGTTGATGTCCACGGTTTTCTGCCAGTCCCGGGCATCGATATGATCCGCCGGGGCAAGGGGGGGCGCGTGAATGGCGCTGTGCACCCACATATCCAGTTTGCCCCAGCGGTCATGGATCGACCGGCACAGATGCGCCATCGCGTCGGCTTTGGTGATATCCATCGGGGCCAGCGTGGCGCTGCCGCCAAGCTGCTTGATCCGGTCGTCCAGTTCTTCCAGCGCGCCGGTGGTGCGGGCCACGGCGATGATATGGTGCGTCGGCGCCAGCGCCTCGGCCATCGCGGCACCAAGGCCACGGGACGCGCCGGTGACCAGGGCAAGCTTTGTTTGGGCGGCAACAGACATGTGCGCTGATGTCTCATTTGGCGCGATTGGGTGCAAGGGGCTGTTGACAGTGTTTCGGCTCTGCCGGATACCCTGAGGTAACCGAAATGCGAAAGGATGCCACCATGACACTGTCGCACGCTCTCTTCCCCTCGATGTCGCGCCTGACCCAGGTACTCATGGTGCTGGGCGGTTCGCTGTTCATCGCGATCGCCGCCCAGATCGCGGTGCCGATGGTGCCGGTGCCGATGACGCTGCAAACGCTGGCGATCCTGATCGTCGGGCTGACCTACGGCGCGCGGCTGGGCGCGGCGACGCTGGTGGTCTATCTGGCCGAAGGGGCGATGGGCCTGCCGGTCTTTGCCAATGGCGCGGGCACGCTGGCCTATATGATGGGGCCAACAGGTGGCTTTCTTCTGGGGTTCGTGATGATGGCGTTCCTTGCCGGTCTGGCCGTGGATCGCGGCATTGCGCGCGGGGTCGTGTCGACCGGGCTGGTGACGCTGGCGGTGTCGGCGTTGCTGTATGTTCCCGGACTGGTCTGGCCGGCCGCGATCATGGGCAAGACCTTTGACGTGCTGTGGCTGCACTGGATGTCGCCATTCCTGGCTGGCGACGTGTTGAAGGCGGTTCTGGCCGCTTTGATCGTCACCGGCGGCTGGGCGCTGATGAAGGCGCGCAAGGGCTGATCAGCCGGGCAGGGCGCGGTTGATGATACCGTCAAGGTCAAGCCCGCCGGGCAGGGTGCCGTAAGCACCGCAGAACCGGTCGCCAAGGCGCGATGCACAGAAGGCTTCGGCAACCTCCGGGGGGCCGTGCCGGGTCAGCAGCGCGCCTTGCATTGTCAGGGCCATCATCCCGGTCACCGTCCGCATCCGGCCCTCCAGCCCGACGGGATCGTCCAGCGCGGCCTGCAACGCCTTGATCGCCCGGTCGAGATTGGCGTCATTGCCGCGCGCGCGTCCGATTTCGTACATGACGGCGCGGATCGCGTCCGGCTCGCGGCCCATCGCGCGCAGAACGTCCAGCCCCATGATGTTGCCTGACCCTTCCCAGATCGAATTCAGCGGCGCATCGCGGTAAAGGCGGGGCATGATGCTTTCTTCGACATAGCCCGGTCCGCCGTGGCATTCGAGCGCCTCGACCACCAGCCCCGGGCACCGCTTGCAGTTCCAGTATTTGGCCACCGCCGTTCCGACCCGCGCCAGCGCCGCCTCTGCCGGGTCGTCCGCGTTGTCCAGCGCCTGCGCCACCCGCAGGCCAAGCGCCAGCGCGCCCTCGACCTCGATCGCCATGTCGGCCAGCACGTTGCGCATCAGCGGTTGCTGGATCAGGCGTTTCTGGAACGCGCTGCGGTGCGAGGTGTGATGCAGCGCCTGCACCAGCGCCTGCCGCATGATGCCCGCCGAGGAGGCCGCGCAATACAGCCGGTTGCCGGTGACCATCTCGATGATCGTCACGATTCCGCGTCCTTCGTCCCCGACCATCACGCCGTGGGTGTCCTGAAACTCCATCTCGGCAGAGGCATTGGATCTGTTGCCCAGCTTGTCCTTCAATCGCTGCAGGAACAGGTTGTTGCGGCTGCCGTCGGGGCGCCAGCGCGGCACAAGGAAACACGACAGCCCCATGTTTTCGGTGTTTGCCAACACCAGGAACGCATCGCACATCGGGGCCGAGCAGAAGAACTTGTGCCCGGTCAGCAGATAGGCCTGGCCGATACCCGTCGCCCCGACCGGCACCGCCCGGGTCGAATTGGCGCGCACGTCCGAGCCGCCCTGCTTTTCGGTCATGAACATGCCGATTGTCGCGCCGGATTTCTCGGGCGCGGGGATATCGCGGCGGTCGTATTGCGTCGACAGGATGCGCGGAATCCACTCGTCCGCGATCTTGGGGGTGGTGCGCAGGGGCGGCACCGCGGAATAGGTCATCGCCATCGGGCACATGACGCCGCCCTCGGGCTGGCTGAACATGTAGGTCAGGGCGGATTGCCCCAGATGCCCGGCATTGCCTTCGTTGGCCCATGCGAAATTGTGCATCCGGCCGGACACCGCCAGATCCATCAGATCGTGATAGGCGGGGTGGAATTCCACGGCATTGATCCGCATGCCGTAGCGGTCGAAGGCGCGCGGTTCGGGGCCGTGCCGGTTGGCCTGATCTGCCTTTTCGAACGTGTCGTCCAGGCCCGCCGTGCGGCCCACATGCGCCAGGTGACCGGCGTGACCGCCACCGCCCAGCACGCCGGTCCAGTGGCGCAGTGCCCTGTCATCTGCCCACAAATCCTGATCGCCCATGTGGGGCGGCATGTTGAACACGTCATGGGTCGGCAGTTGTGCAATCGGATCGCGGGGTTTCATGGCGAATCCTCCGCCATCAAAAATACCGGGCAGCGCGGCGGTCTGGCAAATCCAATTTTTCGCTGTGGGCGTCCGGCCCGATCCGGCAAAGGTTCCGGGCTCTGGATAAGAGCGCTATTCAGCCGCCTTCAGCATGAACCCTTTTTCGATCATGTCCGCGGGTTCCACCGGGTATTCGCCGGAAAAGCAGGCATCGCAATATTGCGGCTTCTTGGCGTTGCGGCCTTCGGCCTCTCCGACCGCGCGATACAGCCCGTCCAGCGAGATGAATTTCAGCGAATCCACTTCGAGATGGTCCCGCATTTCATCCTCGGACATGGTCGCCGCCAGCAGCTTTTCGCGCTGCGGCGTGTCCACGCCGTAAAAGCAGGGCCAGGCGGTCGGGGGCGAGGCGATGCGGAAATGCACCTCTGCCGCGCCGGCATCCAGAACCATTTCCTTGATCTTGCGGCTGGTCGTGCCGCGCACCACGGAATCGTCGACCAGGATCACCCGCTTGCCCTTGATGAGCGCGCGATTGACGTTCAGTTTCAGGCGCACGCCCATGTTGCGGATCTGTTCGGTCGGTTCGATGAAGGTGCGGCCCATGTACTGGTTGCGGATGATTCCCATCGCATAGGGAATGCCGCTTTCCTGGCTGTATCCGATGGCCGCCGGCGTGCCGCTGTCGGGCACGGGGCACACCAGATCGGCCTCGACCGGGGCCTCGCGGGCCAGTTCCACGCCGATCTGGCGGCGGGTGGTGTACACCGACTGACCGCCCAGAATCGAATCCGGACGGCTGAAATACACATGCTCGAAAATGCAGAAACGGGCGCGTTTCTTTTCGAACGGCCTGAAACTTTCCAGCCCGTCCTTGTTGATGACAACCATCTCGCCCGGCTTGATCTCGCGCACGAATTCGGCGCCGATGATGTCCAGCGCGCAGGTTTCCGAGCTTAGCGCCCAGCCGTCGCCGATCTTGCCCAGCACCAGCGGGCGCACGCCCAGTGGGTCGCGCACCCCGATCAGCTTGGTGCGGGTCATCGCGACGATCGAAAACGCGCCCTCGACCCGGCGCAAGGCGTCTTTCATCCGTTCGGGAATGTTGCGTTGCAGGCTGCGCGCCATCAGGTGAATGATACACTCGCTGTCGGACGAGCTTTGAAAGATAGAGCCGCGCTCGATCAACTCGCGCCGCAGACTGTCGGCATTGGTGATGTTGCCGTTATGTGCAATCGCTGCGCCGCCCATGGCAAACTCGCCAAAGAACGGCTGCACGTCGCGGATCTGCGTGTTGCCCTTGGTGCCCGATGTGGAATAGCGCACATGGCCGATGGCCAGTTCGCCGGGCAGGGTTTCCATCAGGCTTTGCTTGGTGAAATTGTCGCGCACATATCCGAAACGGCGGGCTTCGTTGAACCCGGTTTCCGGGGCGTGGCTAATGATGCCGCCCGCCTCCTGGCCGCGATGCTGCAACGCATGCAGTCCGAGCGCGACAAAATTGGCGGCCTCGGCCATGCCGATGACGCCGAAAACGCCGCATTCTTCATGCAGTTTGTCATCATCGAAGGGATGGCGGGGATAGCGATCTTCGAAAGGGTCGTTCGGGGGGGTAGCTCGCATCGCAGCGGGGCTCCGAATCCGTTTGGCAGCAGATGTGCCTCACATAAGCCGGTTTGCCCACAGTGTCACGAAACGATCACAATTAATGCCCTGTCGGCTGTGTCTGTGTCCTTGCAACCTCAGACGCCGCCGTCGCGGCGCCCGAGCGTTGCAGGATCCGGAATCACGCGATTTCCGATACCGGCGGGTTCGCGGTGGCGGCCCGCAAAGCGGCGCGCATCCGGACAAGGCAGCGGCGGACCGCCGTTTCGGAATGCCCGGCCAGCCGATAGGCCTCGTCGCTGCGGGCCTGACGCCCAAGGGCCATGTAGTGGTTGGTGTCGATGGAACCGTTGGCGTTGCGTCTGATGGTGTCGTCGGTCATGTCCGTGTCTCCCTTGTTCATGCCCTGACGTTGCCACTGCTGTCGCCGGCGCGCTTGAAGACCAGCTTGAGATTTCCTTGAGGTTTGCCTGAATTACGCGGCAGATTGCACCAAACCCTTGAGATTCAGCGTCTTGCGGCCGTAAGTTGCATGATGATCCACAGCTTTGCCAATTGTGAACTCGACCCGCGTAGCCACAGCCTGCGCCGTGCCGGCGTGCCGGTTCATGTCGAACCGCAGGTTTTCGACCTGCTGCATCTGATGGTGCGTTCGGGAAACGATATGGTCAGCTATGACCGCGTGATCCAAGAGGTCTGGGCCGGGCGGATCGTGTCGGATGCCACGCTGTCGTCGCGGATCAGTGCGGCGCGCAAGGCGGTGGGCGATACCGGATCGGCACAAAGCATTATCCGGACAATTGCACGACGCGGGCTGCAACTGGTGGTGCCGGTCACAATGCGCCGGGACGTCGAGGCCGCCGCGCCGGAACAGGCGACGCAACCGGGGCCGCCCGAGGTTGCCGCCCGCCAGCAGATCATCCGATACGTCACGTCGGGCGACGGGGTCAGTATCGCCTACGCGATCTCTGGGCGTGGGCCGCCGCTGGTTCGGGTCGGGCACTGGCTGACCCATCTGGACCTTGATTGGGAAAGCCCGGTCTGGCGCCCGCTGATCGACAGGCTGGGGCAGACCCACACCGTCTTTCGCTATGACCAGCGCGGCACCGGGCTGTCGGCGCGCGAGTTTCCGGGGCGGGGGATTGACGAATTCGTGGACGATCTGCGCGCGGTCGTCGATGCCACCGGTGCGGACCGGGTGCCGATCTTCACCGCGTCGCAGGGCGTGCCCACAGCCCTGAAATTCGCCGTCGAGAATCCGGACCGTGTCAGCCGGCTGGTTCTGGTCGGCGGATATTTTCAGGGCCGCTATTTTCGAGGCTCGGAAGAGGCGCGCCAAGTTGCCCGAACGCAGCTTGAACTGGTACGGGCAGGGTGGGGCAAGGCCGGCAGCCCCTATCTGAAGCTGTTTTCACAGATTTTCATGCCGGGCGGGACCGACGCGCAACTGGAAAGTTTTGTCGCGATGATGCTTGCTTCGGCCTCGCCGCAAAACGCCGCGCGTCTGCGCGATGTGATCGACAATTTCGACATCAGCGACATTGTGTCCAAGGTCCGGGCCCGGGTGCTGCTGATCCATGCGCGCGGCGACAACGTTCACCCGGTCGAGCAAAGCCAGACGATGGCGCGCAAGATCCCGGGGGCGGAACTGATCGTGCTGGACAGTCCGAACCACGTTCCCCTGCCGACCGACCCGGCGTGGCAGATCATCATGGACGAAACCGAAAGGTTCCTTGCCGCCGATTGACCAAACGCGGTCTTAGGTGCCGCAATCGCCTACAAGCTGTTCATAACGCTGGACAATCCAGCCCGGCGCGTCATCGGGGATCTGTTGGTCGATGGTTTCCTGAGTGCGCCGGAAAATCTTGGCAGTGCGGCTGTCATCGACCATTGCGATGCTTTCATTCACAACCACGCGGTCATAGACCACCAGCGCGACCGCAACCAGCAACAGCCCGCGCAGCACCCCGAAGAAGAAACCAAGCCCCTGATCCAGCCCGCCAAGCGCAGAGCGTTGCACGATGGAGGCGAACAGCGGCGTGAACACCGACACCACGACCAGCGCCACGGCAAAGACGGCGGCGAAAGCGGCGATGATCGACAATTCGCAGCTGTCGGCCAGGAATTTCGGCCCGATATAGGGGATTTCCTTGACCAGCGGTTCGACCTGGGGGGCGAAGATGAATGCCAGAACCGCCGCCGCGACCCAGCCGAGAATCGCCATGACCTCGCGCACGAAGCCGCGCGAATAGGCCAGGATCGCCGAGATGACGATGACCACTGCGACGACTCCGTCGATAATCGTAAAGCCTTCCATGTCCGCTCCTGCCCTCGGTTTGTTGACCTGTCAGCCAGCTCCGAATATCTCGCCCACCACCTGGGCCAGATCGCCCATCGGTTTAAGTGCCAGTCCCGCACCGCCGCCGGTCTTGCTGCGTGCCGGGGCGATGGCCGTGGTGAAACCAAGTTTTCCGGCTTCTTTCAACCGGTTTTCCGTCTGTCCGACGGGCCTTAGCGCCCCTGATAGGCTGATTTCGCCGAAAACGACAGTATCGGCGGGGATCGCCGCGTCTTCGCGTGCGGAAAGTAGCGCAGTGGCCACAGCCAGATCCGCCGCGGGTTCGGTGATTTTCATGCCGCCGGCGACATTCAGATAGACATCGAGCCCGGTAAACGGGATGCCGCAGCGTGATTCCAGCACCGCCAGAATCATCGCCAGACGGCCACCGTCCCAGCCCACGACCGTGCGGCGCGGCTGGCTGTGGGGCGAGGCCGCGACCAGGGCCTGGAATTCGACCAGCAGTGGCCGGGTGCCCTCGATACCGGCGAACACGACGCTGCCCGGTGCGGGTGCGTCGCGCTCTGACAGGAACAGCGCAGATGGATTAAGAACCTCGGCCAAGCCATTGCCAGTCATCTCGAAAACCCCGATTTCATCGGCGGGGCCAAAGCGGTTCTTCACCGCCCTGAGAATGCGAAACTGGTGGCCGCGCTCACCCTCGAAATAAAGCACGGTGTCGACCATGTGCTCGACAACGCGGGGGCCTGCGATCTGGCCGTCCTTGGTGACATGGCCGACCAGAACAACCGATGTGCCCTTGCGTTTGGCAAATGTCGTAAGCTCATGCGCCGAGGCGCGCACCTGGCTGACGCTGCCCGGCGCGCTTTCGACATTGTCGGCCCACATCGTCTGGATCGAGTCGATGATCACCAGATCGGGGGCTTCCGATTCCAGCGTGGTCAGGATGTTGCGCAGGTTGGTTTCTGTGGCCAGCTTGACCGGCGCATCGGCCAGGCCCAGGCGCTGGGCGCGCATGCGGATCTGGGCGCTGGCCTCTTCCCCGGATATATACAGCGACTTCAGCCCCTTACGGGCAAAACTTGCAGCGGCCTGCAACAGCAGCGTCGACTTGCCGATGCCGGGATCGCCGCCCACCAGAATGGCGCTGGCGGGCACCAGACCGCCCCCCAGTACGCGGTCAAGTTCGGCGATGCCCGACCCGGTGCGCGGCGGCGGGGCTTCTTCCGTTGCCAGATCGCTTAGCCGGATCGCCGTTCCGCGTTGCGCGCCCAGCGATTTCCTGGCCGGGCCGGCAGACAGCGGCGCCTCTTCGACGATGGTGTTCCAGTCGCCGCAGGCCTCGCACCGGCCCGACCACTTGTTGGCGGCGGCACCGCAGGCAGTGCAGGTGAAGGTCATCGGTTTGGCCATTGCGCGTTTCTGCCTCGTCGCGGCGGCGCGCGCAAGCGGCGCGTGCCTGGGTGAACGGGGGTAATCCGGTGGTTGCCTTCGCTCGGTTCGTCCGGGGGCCAATGCCCCGAACTTCACGGCGCGCCCGAAGGCGCCCCGCCTTGCGCCGGCGGCGGCGTCGGGCGGCGTTTCAGGCGTTCCGTCAGGATCGAAATCGCGATCGAGGCAAGGATGCACCCGGTGAAAAAGTAAAGCCCCCAGCCGGTTTCAACTCGCGCCATTCCGACCCCTTTGACGACGACGATGTAAAGCGCGATCAGGAACACATCGGCCATCGCCAGCTTGCCCAGGATATGCAGCGCGGTCAGGATGCGCGGGCTGGCCAGACGGAAATGCACCAGCGCCAGACCAATGGTCTTGAGATACGGCGCCAGCAGCGCCAGCGCGGTGACCAGCAGGGCCAGAATCACGTCAGATTCCCACAATGCCTGCAGACCCGAGATCACCGAGACCTTCTTCAGCCCGAACAGCGGCAGGTTCAGCCCGGCATGCAGCAGCGGCGCAAACCACGCCAGCGGGAACAGGACAAGGAGGCTGAGATTGGCAAGGCGGAGGTAGGGCATGCGGTGGTTGTGTGCCCAAAGCCGCAAAATGCCAAGCCTGATTTTGCCCCCGATTTCAACGCAGCCGCGGGTCGGCCTGGTTCGCGACCGCCTGCATCTGTCGAGGCGCTGAAATCGGGTATGGAATCCCGCACCTGACAGCAAGCTGCCCCGGGGTCATCATCGTTGCAGACCAATTCAGTGAACAATGTACAGGTTAGGGCAGGTTGATGGCTTGGATAGATATGGCCGGCCTCGGCGCCGGATTTTTCGTGATAATGGCATTCTACATGCGCGATCAGCGGTTACTGAGAGCCTGCGCCATTGTTTCAAATCTTCTGTTTGTGATCTATGCCGCTTCACTGTCGCTCTGGCCGGTTCTTGTCCTGCATTTGGTGCTTCTGCCGCTGAACGCCTATAGATTGTTCGAACTGACCAACTGGAACGCGTGTCCCGAAGTGTTCGCGTTCAGCCACGGCGCCAACGCCAAGAGCGGCGAGTGAGAAACCGGAGCGCATTCAGGCGAATTGAGGCATAAGCCGGATCTGCGTTTGGTCGGCATCGAACATTTTTTCGCGCCGGTCGAACGGCCAGGTTCGCCCAATGGGTTGCCTTTCAACGCACGGCCTCTATCGGCCCCTCGGCGCGGCCGTGAATGAACTGGTCAAGGTAGGGGTCGCCCGAGGCGTCCATATCCGCCACCGGCCCGGTCCATTGGATAACGCCGTCATGCAGCATCGCGACGTGGTCGGCGATGGCGCGCACGGAAGACATGTCGTGGGTGATGGTCATCGCGGTGGCGCCCATTTCGGTGACGATCTCGCGGATCAGTTCGTTGATCACCCCGGCCATGATCGGGTCGAGGCCGGTGGTCGGCTCGTCGAAAAAGATGATCTCTGGCTCGGCGGCGATGGCGCGGGCGAGGCCGACGCGTTTTTGCATGCCGCCGGACAGTTCGGCGGGAAACAGGTCCGCGACCTCTGGTTTCAACCCGACGCGGCGCAGTTTCTCGACCGCGATGGCGCGGGCTTCCTCGATCGGGCGTTTGAGGCTGCCGCGCAGCAGGCGGAAGGCGACGTTTTGCCAGACAGTCAGCGAATCGAACAGCGCGCCGCCCTGAAACAGCATGCCGAAGCGGGCCAGAAAGGCATCGCGTTCGGCCTTGGCGACGTCTTCACCGTCCAGCAGGATGGTGCCGCTGTCGGGTTTCACCAGGCCGAGTATGGATTTCAGCGCCACCGATTTCCCGGTGCCGGAGCCGCCGATGATCACCATGCTGGTGCCGCCGGGAATCGTCAGGTTCACGCCGCGCAACACGCGGTTGGAACCGAAAGCCTTGTGAACGTCGCGCAGCTCGATCATCAGAAGAACAGCTCTGTCAGCAGGTAGTTGCTGGCCAGGATCAGGATCGAGGACGACACCACGGCATTGGTGGTGGCGCGCCCCACGCCTTGTGCGCCGCGCCCCGAGTTCATCCCGTGATAGCACCCCATCAGCGCGACGATGAAGCCAAAGACGGCGGCCTTGACCAGACCGCTGACGACGTCGGCGGTTTCCAGAAAATCGACAGTGTTCCTGAGATAGACGGCGGCGTTGAAATCCAGGCGGGTGACGCCCACCAGATAGCCGCCCATGATGCCGATGATATCGCCGACCGCGGCCAGAAACGGCAGCGCGATGGTGGCGGCCAGCACCCGCGGCACGGTCAGATATTTGATCGGGTTGGTGGAAAGTGTCACCAGGGCATCAAGCTGCTCGGTCACTTTCATCGTGGCGATTTCGGCGGCGATGGCGGCGCTGACGCGCCCCGCCACCATCAGGCCGGTCAGGACCGGGCCAAGCTCTCGCACGATCCCGATGGCGACGATCTGGGGCACGACGCTTTCGGCGTTGAACCGCGCACCGCCCGAGAATATCTGCAAGGCCAGCGCGCCGCCGGTGAACAGCGTGGTCAGCCCCACCACCGGCAGGCTGAAATAGCCGATGGTCAGCAGCGCACTGAAAAATTCGCGGATATAGAACGGCGGGCGCAGGATATGGCCAAGCGTGATCGCGGCATAAAGCGCGACGCTGCCGATGGTGCCCAGCATCGCAAGGGTCGACCGGCCGACGGCGGCAAGCGGGGCAAGCGCGATCACGCCGCGCCGCCGCGGTAGCGGCGCGCGTAACGCGCACCCAGCGAAGTCAGGATTTCGTAACCGATGGTGCCGGCGATATCGGCCAGGTCGTCCACCGTCTGATGCGCGCACAGCAGGTCCAGCGTCCTGGGAACATGGTCCAGATGGCTGATGTCGACGGTGATCAGATCCATCGACACCCGGCCGACCAGCGGGCAGGGCACATCGTCTGCAAACAGGACCGCCTGATTGGAAATCTTGCGTGAAATGCCATCGGCATAGCCGGCGGCAATGGTGGCGATGCGGGTCGGCTCTTCGGCGATCCAGCTGTTGGAATAGCCGACCGGTTCGCCCGGTTCCAGGTCGCGCGTCTGGATCACAGGGATAGACAGGTGGGCGGCAGGCGCGGCGTCCTCGAAGGGCAGGCCGCCATACAGACCGATGCCGGGTCGGGTGACGTCGAAATGATAGTCACGTCCCAGAAGGATGCCGCCGGTTGCGGCCAGCGACAGCGGCACGCCGGTGGATACGGTCATTTCGTGAAACTGGCTGAGCTGCTGCGCGTTCATCGGGTGATCGGGTTCATCGGCGCAGGCCAGATGGCTGATGATCAGCTGTGGCTTCTGGCGCAGGGCGATGTCGCGGATCGCGGCCCATTCCTCTGGCTCCATGCCCAGCCGGTTCATGCCCGAATCAAGCTGCATCCCGAAGGGGTGCATCGGCAGCGCCTCGATATGGCGGGTCATCTGTTCGATGGAATTCAGCAGCGGGATCAGGCCGAGATCGCCGATCATGTCGGTGTCGCCCGCCATGTGTCCGGAGAAAACGAAGATGCGGACCGCGTCGCCCAATGTCTCGCGCAGGGCCGCGCCCTCTTCGGCGGCGGCGACGAAAAAGCTGCGCGCCCCGGCGTGTGCCAGCGCGCGGGCCACGGGCGCAATGCCAAGGCCATAGGCGTCGGCCTTGACGGTCGCGCCGGTTTCCGTGCCGTGGGCGGACAGCGCGTCAAGCGCGCGCCAGTTGGCGGTCACGGCGTCAAGGTCGATGGTCAGGCGTGCGGTGCTCATGGGGAGTGGTTTTGGCTTTGTGGGCACAATTGCGCAAGCGGAAAGCGGGGCGGCCCCGCTCGCACTGCCAGAAAGGCAGCCCTCGCGGTGCCGCGCGCGACCCCGGGGTCGCGCCCCTGCGCCGGAAGCCAACGGGCCGGGCGGGCACCGGGCGCGGGTGCGCCG
>JAJDOB010000244.1 GCA_022340385.1 Rhodobacter sp. | reverse complement strand
TGCGCAACGACCGGATCAAGTCCGAACTTGGCGTCAGGCTGATCTATCCGGACTATCAGACAGGCTTGCAGGCCCTGCTGAACGCCGAAAGGGCCAGCGCCGACAAGGCGTGAGCCGCAATTCCTTTGTGGTAATCCGATTAGTTTCCGGTGATGCCCAGCCCGATGGTCAAGACCACCAGCAGCGCCAGGATCCATTCGTCGCTGCCCGCAGAATCGACCGTTTGCGAGAGCACGACTTCCGGTGCCACCACCGGATCGCTAAGCCCACCGGCCCAGGCCGCACTGGCTACAAGGCCAAACGTGGCCGCAAGCACTATCTGTTTCATAATACCGCCCCCTAAGAGATACCCGGCGATTTTAGGCGGTGCATTGCAACCATGCCACAGGTTTCTGGCGAAATTCCGCTGACTCTTGCGAGGTGTTGAAAACGCGCATCATCGGCGTTTTTGCGGACGAATTGGCAGATTTCAGGCGCGGCGGCTGGAAATATCCGCAATACCCAGCGTTTCCAGCACTTTCTTTTCGATATCTTCGGCATTCATTGCGGCCACTGCGTACATGTCATGCGGGCTGGCCTGATTGATGAAGACATCCGGCAGGACCATGCTGCGATAGGCCAGACCGTGGTCGAACACACCCGCCTCTGCCAGCAACTGCGCGACATGGCTGCCAAAACCGCCAATCGCGCCCTCTTCGATAGTTATCAACGCTTCGTGGTCGGCGGCTAGTTGCAGGATCAGGTCGCGGTCCAGCGGCTTGGCAAATCGTGCGTCGGCCACGGTCGGCGTGATGCCGCGGGCGCGCAGCGACTCTGCCGCATCGCAAACCTCCTTCAGCCGGGCACCGAATGACAGGATCGCCACGCGCTTGCCCTCCTGAATGATCCTGCCTTTGCCTATCTCCAGAACCTCGCCATGCTCGGGCATCTCGACCCCGACCCCTTCACCGCGCGGAAAGCGAAACGCGATCGGCCCGTCGTCATGCGCGACAGCGGTGGCGACCATGTGCTTCAGTTCCGCCTCGTCGGCAGCGGCCATCACCACGAAACCGGGCAGGTTGGCCAGATAGGCAATGTCGAACGCCCCGGCATGGGTGGCGCCATCGGCACCGACCAGCCCGGCGCGATCAATCGCGAAGCGAACCGGCAGGTGCTGGATTGCGACGTCATGCACCACCTGATCGTAGCCGCGTTGCAGAAAGGTCGAATAGATCGCGCAGAACGGCTTCATTCCGCCCGCCGCCAGACCGGCACAGAAGGTCACGCCATGCTGTTCGGCGATGCCGACGTCAAAGCAGCGCCGGGGAAAGCGTTCGGCAAACAGGTTCAGACCGGTGCCATCGGGCATCGCTGCGGTCACCGCCACGATCTTGTCGTCGCGGGACGCCTCGTCGATCAGCGATTGCGCAAAAACCTTGGTATAGCTCGGCGCGTTCGACGGCGACTTCTTTTGTTCGCCGGTCACCACGTCGAATTTCGAAACGCCATGCCCCCTGTCGCGGGCGGTTTCGGCAGGGGCAAATCCCTTGCCCTTTTTCGTGATCACATGGATCAGCATCGGTCCGGTGCTGCGCTCTTTCACCGTGCGCAGCACGGGCAGCAACTGGTCCAGGTCATGCCCGTCAATCGGCCCGATATAGCTGAACCCCAGTTCCTCGAACATCGTGCCGCCCACGGTCATGCTTTTCAGAATTTCCTTGGCCCGCCGCGCGCCTTCCTGAAAAGGTTCGGGCAGCAGCGACACCGCGCCCTTGGCGGCGGCTTTCAGTTCCTGAAACGGGGCGCCCGCGTAAAGCCGGCTCAGGTAGGACGACATCGCCCCAACGGGCGGCGCGATACTCATCTCGTTGTCATTCAGCACCACGAACAGCCGCTTGCCCAGATGGCCGGCGTTGTTCATCGCCTCGAACGCCATTCCGGCGCTCATCGCGCCATCGCCGATCACCGCGATCGCATCGCCCAACCCGTGATCCGGCGCTCCGCCCAGATCGCGCGCTACGGCAAAGCCCAACGCGGCACTGATCGAGGTGCTGGAATGCGCCGCGCCGAACGGATCATAAGGCGACTCGCTGCGCTTGGTGAACCCGCTCAGCCCGTCTTTCATTCGCAGGGTTCGTATTCGGTCGCGTCGCCCGGTCAGGATCTTGTGCGGGTAACTCTGGTGGCTTACGTCCCAGATCAGCCGGTCGCGCGGCGCGTCGAACACCGCATGCAATGCCACCGTCAGTTCGACAACACCCAGCCCCGCACCCAGATGCCCGCCGGTTTCGCTGACGGCCGAGATCGTCTCGGCCCGCAGCTCATCCGCCAGCCGATGCAGCTCTGCATCGCTCAGACTCTTGAGGTCTGCCGGGAACTGCACGCGGTCGAGGGTTGGTGTCTGTGGTCGGTTTGGCATCTCGCCCCCCTTCGGGCGTTCAAACTAGCTGTCGCGCGAGATAACGAAACGGGCGCAGTCCCGCAAGCAATCCGCGTCCGCCCCGTAAACAGACAAGGCATCGCAGGCCTCTGTCACCAGATCTCGGGCGCGCGACTTGGCCGCATCCAGCCCCAGAACAGACACAAAGGTTGCCTTGCCCGCATGCGCATCCTTTTGCAATCGCTTGCCCGCCAGCGCGCTGTCGCCCTCTATGTCCAGGATGTCGTCGGCGATCTGAAACGCAAGCCCCAGACAGCGTGCGTAATGACGCATCTGCGCGGGGTCCGCCCCACCCAGCACCGCGCCCGCCAGACAGGACCATTCGATCAGCGCGCCGGTCTTGTTGGCCTGCAACTCGGTGATCTGGTCCAGGGTCAGCGGTTCGCCCGCGGTTTCGGCCGCGATGTCCTGTGCCTGACCCATGACCATCCCCCTGGCCCCCGCCGCAGTCGCCAGCGACGCCATCAGGGCGACGCGAATATGCGGCGCGCCGATCGCGTCGCGCGCCAGCAATTCAAACGCCAGCGTTTGCAGCGCGTCACCCGCCAGAACCGCCGTCGCCTCGTTCCATCTGACATGCACGGTCGGCTGGCCGCGCCGCAGATCGTCGTCGTCCATACAGGGCAGATCGTCATGCACAAGGCTGTAAGCATGCATGGACTCGATCGCCGCCCCGCCCCAGACAGAACATTTGCTGCCTACCCCGTGCAAAAGCGCGCTTTCCATCACCAGGAATCCGCGCACCCGCTTGCCGCCTGAAACCGCGTGGCGCATCGCCTGCGCCAGCGGCAAGTCGCCGCCGTCAGCCAGCGCCGCGTTCAGGCATGTCTGTATCTCGGCGGCGCGCGCCGCCCGTCGCTCGGGAAAACTCACAAACCCTCGACCGGAGTCGTCCCCTTCGCTTCGCCGGCCTCGTCCAGCGTGATGGCGGCGACCTTTTCCTCGGCGTCCTTCAGCTTTTCCTCGCAGCGTTTCTTCAGCGCTGCGCCGCGCTCATACAACTTGATCGAGGCTTCCAGTTCAACGTCGCCCGATTCCAGCTGACCGACGACGGCCTCCAATTCGCCCATCGCCTGCTCAAAGCTCATTTCATTTACCGGGGTATCGCTCATCGCCTCGCTCCGTCAGCAGGTTCACATGCGCCGCAGCGGATGCCGCCGGCGCGCCCAAAACCATAGCCGCCTTCCGGCACCGATACCAGCCGCCCCTGACAGGCCGTATGCGCGTGCTGTGGCGTCATGCCGCGATCATCGCAGCGGCATGGGCGGCTGCCGAATCGCGCAAGGCATCAAGGTCATAGCCACCCTCCAGCGACGACACCACGCGCCCATCGCAAAGATCGCCCGCCACCTCGCAGATCCGCCGGGTGATCCAGGCGAAATCCTCGGTCTTCCAGTTCAGGTTCGCCAGCGGATCGGCCTCGTGCGCATCAAATCCGGCGGATACCAGTATCAGGTCCGGCTTGAATGCCGCCACCGCCGGAAAGATCACATCGTCATAAGCCCGGCGCATCGCGGCGCTGCCGGTCATCGGGTCAAGCGGCACGTTCACCACGTTGCCATGAGCCCCGGTTTCCGTGGCCGCGCCGCTGCCGGGATACAGCGGCATCTGGTGCGTGGAACAGAACAGCGCCCGCTCTTCTTCCCACAAAAGATCCTGCGTGCCATTGCCGTGATGCACGTCGAAATCGATCACCGCGACGCGATTCAGGCCGTGATGATCCAGCGCCCGTCTGGCCGCGATCGCCACTGTCCCGAACAGACAGAACCCCATTGCCGTCGAAGTCTCGGCGTGATGCCCCGGCGGGCGCATGGCGACGAAGGCATTGGTCACCTCGCCGGCCAGCACCGCATCGACGCCCACGCAGGCCCCGCCAACCGCGCGCATCGCCGCCTCCAGTGACCCGGGCGACACATGGGTGTCGGCATCCAGCGCCCGCAGGCCCGTTTCAGGGATCGCCGCCTCGATTCGGGCCAAATAGGCCTCTGGATGGCAGCGCAGAATCTCGGCCCGCGTGCAGACTGGCGCCTCTCGCCGGTCCAGTGCGTCCAGCGGTTCCAGCCCGCGCATCACGGCGCCGTAGCGCGCGACCTGTTCGGGATGGCCCGGCGGGGTGACATGGTTCAGGCTGGCGGGGTGTGTTATCAATGCTGTGGTCATAGTGACAACGAACCGGAAACTGCACGCCATGACAAGCACTCTTACCCGGCTATGTGCCGCCGCCGCGCTGATCGCCACATTCAGCGCACCCGCCGCCGCGCAACAGATCGGCCCATCGGTCAGTTCCGACCTCGACAAGGATGGACTGCCCGAACTGTTTCATCTTGCCGATCTCGACGACGATTCCATCGTGGAACTGGTGATCACCCGCCCCGGAAAGCCGCAGATCGTTGCCCGCGATATCGCATGGCGCGGCGGTATCGGCCAGCAGCCTGAACTCAGCCTTGCCGAAAACGAATCGGTGCGGCTGACGTCGGGAAACGATTCGATTGGCCGCGGGCGATGGCACCTGACGCTGACCATCGCCTATCGCCGCGGTGCCTACCGCGTCGCGGGCTACACCTATGACTGGTACGACACGCTGGAACTGGCGGATAACGGCATCTGCGATCTGAACCTGCTGTCGGGCAAGGGCATCCGCCAGATCGACGGCGGCCGGCAACACCCGATCCGCACCAGCCTGTCTGCGCTGCCCGTCACTGAATGGACGGATTCCATCCCCGTACCGCCGGAATGCAGCCAAAACTGACGCGAACGGCGCAATCCCGCAGCCCGCCGGTCGAACCGTTCAGTCCGGCGCCAGCATGTAGCCCGCTCCGCGCACCGTCTGCAGATATCGCGGCTGTTTCGGGTCTTGCTCGATCTTGCGCCGCAGCCGGGTTATCTGCACATCGACCGCGCGTTCCTGTGCCTGACCCCGGTCGCGGCCCAGATCCTCGACCAGCTTGGCGCGGCTTACCGGTTCGCCCGGACAGCTTGAAAATATCTTCATCAGCTGGCTTTCTGTCGCCGTCAGCCGCACCAGATCGGTGCCCTGCCACATCTCGCCGCGCTCCACATCATAACGGATCGGCCCAAGGCTCAGGAATTTCGGTGTCTCGCTTTCCGCATCCACCGCCGGCACCCGCCGCAGGATCGCGTTGATCCGCAGCAGCAACTCTTTCGGCTCGAACGGTTTGGCCAGATAATCGTCAGCTCCCGCCTCTAGTCCGGCGATCCGGTCGTCGGTTTCGTTCTTGGCGGTCAGCAGCAGGATCGGCGTGGTGATGTCTTCGCGCAGCGACCGGGTCAGCGAGATACCGTCTTCGCCCGGCATCATCACGTCCAGCACGATCATGTCGAACTCCAGCCCGCTCAGGATCCGGCGCGCGTGTTCGGCGTCGCGCGCCGCCGTCACCCAGAACCCGTGGCGCATCAGGAATTTCTGAAGCAGTCCGCGAATGCGTTCATCGTCATCGACAATCAGCAGATGGGCGTCTGGTTGCGTGCTCATGGGGCGGCATCCTTCAGCGCGTGGAACCTGTTGCGCATTTCCGGGTCCATCATCGATTCCAGCACGGTGCGGAACCCGCGCACCGCCTCTGGCCCGGCCAGCCGGTAGGCGGCCCGCATCCGTGCACGCTGGGCGATGCTCAGTTCCGCCTCCAGCGCGTCGCCGGCTTCTGTCAGGTACAGATGCCGCTCGCGTTTGTCGCGGGTGCCGACGCGGCTTTCCACCAGTCCGTCCCCGATCAATGCGCGCAGCACCCGGTTCAGCGACTGTTTGGTCACGCCCAGAATGTTCAGCAGGTTGTTCACCGTGGTGCCCGGGCTGCGGTTGATGAAATGGATCGCCCGGTGATGGGCCCGCCCATAGGCGTGCTCTGCCAGAATGCGGTCCGGATCGGCGGTAAATCCGCGATAGGCGAAGAACATCGCCTCGATACCCTGGCGCAATTGCTCGTCCGTCAGAAACAACAGGCTTTCGCCGCCCGGGCTTCCTGAACCACCTTCCGCCATGACACCGCCTTGCAACACCGAATTGGCGATCACTTTATGTCAGCCTTGTTGACATTCCAAGTCTCAACTGCTAGCGATTCCCCGATTTCGCGCAATATTATGTCCGATACGGCCCTAAAATGCGCAACAATCGCAAAATTGACCCCCGGGATGGGGCATTGCAAAGGGATCAGGCCGATGGCTGGTGGATATGACGACCGCGATGGATTTATCTGGCTCGACGGCAAACTGGTGCCGTGGCGCGATGCCAATGTGCATATCCTGACCCATGCGATGCACTATGCCAGTTCGGTTTTCGAGGGCGAGCGCGCCTATGGCGGCAAGATCTTCAAAAGCCGAGAGCATTCAGAGCGTCTGCGCCGCAGCGCCGGGCTTATCGACTTTGAAATTCCGTTTACCGTCGATGAGATCGAGGCCGCGAAATATGAAACGCTGAAGGCCAACGGCCAGACCGACGCCTATGTGCGTGCGGTCGCCTGGCGCGGTGCCGGCCCGGACATGGGGGTCGCCTCTGCCCGCAACCCGGTGCGCATGGCCGTCGCGACGTGGGAGTGGGGCGCATATTACGGGGATGCCAAGATGAAGGGCGCCAAGCTCGACATCTCCAAGTGGAAGCGCCCGTCGCCCGAGACGATTCCAAGCCACGCCAAAGCTGCCGGTCTGTACATGATCTGCACCATGTCCAAGCACGCCGCCGAGGCGAAGGGATGTTCGGATGCGATGATGTTCGACTATCGCGGCTATGTCGCAGAAGCGACCGGTGCGAATATCTTTTTCGTCAAGGACGGCGAGGTTCACACCCCCGATCCCGACTGCTTTCTGAACGGCCTGACCCGACAGACGGTTATCGGTATGCTGAACGACCGCCAGATCAAGGTTCACCAGCGCCATATCATGCCCGAAGAGCTTGAAGGGTTCGAACAGTGCTGGCTGACCGGCACCGCCGCCGAGGTCACCCCGGTCGGCCAGATTGGCGACTACAATTTCGAGGTCGGGTCACTTACCCGCGACATTGCCGAGGGCTATGAAAAGCTGGTGCGGGAATAGACCCCGCACCAACATTCGCCAAAGTTCAGGAACCGCGCGCGTCAACGAGGCCAATACATTCAGGTTATCCTGGTCTGGCGGTGACGATCCGCATCGCTTTCCCCGATCCGGAATCACCCCATCGGCGGCACTGTCTTGCGGGCCTTGCCGCGTTCCAGTCCCAGTTTCCGCTCGCGCCAGATGACCAGCACGCCCGCCGATATGATGATCGCGCCGCCAAACAGCATTGCCCCGGTCGGGACCTCATTGAACACGAAGTACCCGACGCCCAGAGCAAGCAACATCGAGGTGTATTCGAACGGCGCGATCAGGGACGCATCGGCCAGCCGGTAGCTCGATGTCATCAGGATCTGCCCCAATCCGCCAAACAGCCCGGCGCCGATCAGCATCGCCGCCTCGCGCGGGGCCGGCACCACCCAACCCCAGGGCAACGAAAGCAGCGACAGTCCGGAGGCCGTGACAGAGAACCAGAATACGATGGCAGCGGTGCTTTCGGTCTGCACCAGTCTGCGCACGAACACCGCCGCCAGCGCCCCGAATATCGCGCCGCTCAGCACAACCATCGCACCCAGGGTCTCGCGTGCGTCCAGCGCGCTGGTGCCGACCTGCAACCTTGGCGACAGCACGATCAGCACGCCCGCCATGCCCAGCGCAACCGTCGTCAGCCGGAACAGCCGCACCCTTTCG
>JAJDOB010000104.1 GCA_022340385.1 Rhodobacter sp. | reverse complement strand
CGCCGGTTTTGGCTGCGGTTCGCCCGAAGACATGATTCAGAACGTTCTGAATCGCGATTCAAAACGATAAAGCCGGAAAGCGAACGTCTGCTAAGTCCGCTTAGCTGCCAGTCGCCAACTGTCTGCGCGGGCCTTTCCGGGGGGCGAAGCGTCTGATGCGTAACACGGGCGCTCCCGGTCAAATCGGGCGCGCGTGTCGTGTTTGCCCGGCCTCGCTTCGCATCCGTTCGATCCGTGCCCGGTCAGGCTCCTACTGTTTGAATTGGCAATCTGACTGAGATTCTCTATGGTGAGAACGCCAAAACCAAGAACACCTGTTCGCCGGAGCGGCACGTATTCCTTCTTGCGAGACAGGGCAGCAGATGGAGGGACACGTGTTTGAGAAAATCATGGTGCCAGTAGACCTGGCCCACCCCGAGACACAGCAAAAGGCGCTTCAATGCGCGGCCGATCTGGCCAGGAGCGGTGATTGCGAAGTCTGTTATGTCGGCGTGACAACGGAAACGCCGGGCCCGCTGGGTCACACACCAGCCGAATTCGAACGGAAACTTGTGGAATTCGCCGAAGGTCAGGCGGCGGCTCATGGGCACAAGGCCAGTCACATGGTCAAGATCGCCCACGACCCGGCAATAGACGTCGACAACGCGCTGCTGGACGCCGTTGGCACCACCAAGGCCGACCTGGTGGTGATGGCGACCCACAAACCCGGGATCGGAGACTACATCTGGCCATCGAACGGCGGCAAGCTGGCGGCGCATGCCAAGGCGTCGGTATTCCTCGTGCGCGGCTGACCGCGTCCGTTTCCCGATTTTCCACTGAATAGGAGGCCACCATGGCCGATGAGACAACCAATCAGGGCATTCCGGCACCGGAATCGGATGCCAGCATCATCCAGACCGACTATGAGATCGGGCAGGACAACGTCGAGGGCAGCCTCGGGCCGCTCGGATTTGACATTCACAACCCGGTCTTCATGATCTCGGGCCTCAGCATTGTCGCCTTTGTGTTCTATGCGCTGGCGCTGCCAGAGCAGGCGAACACGCTTTTCGGCTGGCTGCGCCCGTTCCTGACCTCGACGTTTGACTGGTTCTTCCTGATGTCCGCGAACTTCTTCGTGCTGTTCTGCCTGTTCCTGATCGTCAGCCCGTGGGGGGCTGTCCGGCTGGGCGGCAAGGGCGCGGTGCCCGACTATACCTATATCGGCTGGTTCGCGATGCTGTTCGCGGCAGGCATGGGCATCGGATTGATGTTCTTCGGTGTGCTGGAACCGGTCTATCACATGGCGATTTCACAGCCGCTGGGCGTGCCCAGCCCGATTGCCGAGGATGGCACGATCATCGCCGCAAACGTCGACGCGGCGCGGCAGATGGGACTGGCGGCGACGATCTATCACTGGGGTCTGCACCCCTGGGCGATCTATGCCATCGTGGCGCTGGCGCTGGCGCTTTTCACCTTCAACAAGGGGCTGCCCCTGACGATCCGGTCGGCGTTCTATCCGATCTTCGGAGAAAGGATCTGGGGCTGGACCGGGCATATCATCGACACGCTGGCGGTGTTTGCGACACTCTTCGGCCTGGCGACCTCGCTGGGGTTTGGCGCGCAGCAGGCCAATGCCGGGCTGCAGCATATCTATGGCATCCCGAACTCGATCACCGTGCAGGTCATCCTGATCACCGGCATCACCGGGATCGCGCTGATCTCGGTGCTGCGGGGTCTGGACGGCGGCGTCAAGGTGCTGTCCGAGATCAATATGGTGATCGCGGCGCTGCTGCTGCTGTTCGTATTCCTGGCGGCCGGGCCGCTGGGCATTCTGGGCGATTTCTTTGGCGGATTGGGCGCGTATGCCACCAATCTGGTGGGGCTGTCGAACCCGATCGGGCGTGAAGATACCGGATACATGCAGGGCTGGACGGCATTCTACTGGGCCTGGTGGATTTCCTGGTCGCCCTTTGTCGGAATGTTCATCGCCCGCGTCAGCCGCGGACGCACAGTGCGTGAATTCATTATCTGCGTGCTGCTGATCCCGAGCCTGGTCTGCGTGCTGTGGATGGCCACCTTTGGCGGGGCCGCCATCGACCAGGTGCTGACCGATCCGGCGGGTTCTGCCGTCAAGGCGCAGGTGATCGACGCCTACAACCCGCCGATTTCGCTGTTCGCGATGCTGGAAGGGCTGCCGCTGGCCTCTATCACCTCGACCATCGCAATCGTGCTGGTGATCGTGTTCTTCGTGACCTCGTCGGACAGCGGCTCGCTGGTGATCGATACGATCACGGCGGGCGGCAAGATCGACGCGCCGGTCCCGCAGCGCATCTTCTGGTGCACTTTCGAGGGCGCTGTCGCCATCGTGCTGCTGATCGGTGGCGGGCTGGGGGCGTTGCAGGCGATGGTCATCTCGACCGGCCTGCCGTTCACGGTGATCCTGTTGCTGATGTGCTGGGCGATCCTGAAAGGGCTGATGTCCGAAGAACGCTAGGGTCCGCAGGCCAGGACAAGCGGGCGGTCTTTCGGGGCCGCCCGCTTATCGAATGCGTTCAGGTGTTTCGCGCGCGAAACATTCCGCGTGGCAGAAAATTTAGCCGCAGCGCGGCAAGCGGCTGGAATTGCTGGGCAACTACGTTAAGTATTTCGCGACACAGAAGAAATGGCCCGGAGGCTTCCATGCAGCTTGATCTGGACTTTGTCCATTCGCAGTTTCCCGCCTTCGCCGAGCCGTCGTTGCGCCGGCAGGCGTTCTTTGAGAACGCCGGCGGATCCTACACCTGCAAACCGGTGATCGACCGGCTGATGCGGTTCTACCGCGAACGCAAGGTGCAGCCCTACGGGCCGTTCGATGCCTCGCGGCTGGGCGGCGAGGAGATGGACGAGGCGCGGCTGCGGCTGGCGGCGATTCTGGGGGTCGACACGGACGAACTTTGCTTTGGGCCGTCCACCACGCAGAACACTTATGTTCTGGCACAGGCCTTTCGCGGGCTGCTGAACGCAGGTGACGCGATCGTCGTCACCAATCAGGATCACGAGGCAAATTCCGGGCCCTGGCGGCGGCTGGCCGATGCCGGCATCGAAATCCGCGAATGGCAGATCGACGCCGAAACCGGCCACCTGGACATCGACGCGCTGGAAAACCTGCTGGATGACCGGGTGCGGCTGGTCTGTTTTCCGCATTGTTCGAACGTCGTCGGAGAGATCAACGCGGTGGCGGCGATCTGCGCGCGGGTGCATGCCGCGGGTGCGGTAACCTGTGTCGACGGGGTCAGCTATGCGCCGCACGGGCTGCCGGATATCGGTGCGCTGGGGGCCGATATCTACCTGTTTTCGGCCTACAAGACCTATGGCCCGCATCAGGGGTTGATGGTCATCCGCCGCGAACTTGGGATGCGGCTGCCCAATCAGGCGCATTATTTCAACGGTGATGCGCTGTACAAACGGTTCACGCCGGCGGGGCCCGATCACGCGCAGGTCGCGGCCTGTGCCGGTATCGCCGACTATATCGACGCACTGCACGCGCATCACTTCGGCCCCGAACCCGACCCGCGCAAACGCGGTATCCGGGTGCATGATCTGGCGCGCGACCACGAGACCGCCTTGCTGCAACCGCTGCTGAACTTCCTTGGCGAACGCAACGCTGTCCGCCTGATCGGGCCACGCAACGCCGCCGCGCGCGCACCGACCGTGGCGATCGAATGCGATCGTTCGGGTCTGGCGCTGGCCACCGAACTGTCGCCGCATGGCATCATGGCGGGGGGTGGCGATTTCTATGCCGTGCGCCCCTTGCAGGCGATGGGGGTGGACATCGAAAAAGGCGTGCTGCGCCTGTCTTTCGTGCATTACACCCGCCACGAGGATATTGACCGCCTGATCCGGGCGCTGGATCACGTGCTGTAGGTTTGGCACGAGGTTGAAGTGGGCGATACACCACCGGTCATAGTCTGGATCCGCCGCGATCTGCGGCTTGCGGATCATGCGGCGCTGGCGGCGGCGGCGGCGACGGGCAGGCCGGTGATCCCGGTCTTCATCCATGACGATGTGGTCGCAGGGCTGGGTGCCGCGCCGAAGTGGCGGCTTGGTCTTGGCGTGGCGGCGTTTGGCGAAACGCTTGCCGGGATCGGCGCGCGGCTGATCCTGAGACGCGGGCCGGTGTTGCAGGTTCTGCGGTCACTGGTCGGCGAAACCGGGGCCGACACGGTGTTTTGGCAACGCGCCTATGATCCGGCCGGCAAGGCGCGCGATACTGCCGTGAAGGCGGCGCTGAAAGCGCAAGGCACCGATGTGCGCAGCTTCGCGGGGCAATTGCTGTTCGAGCCGTGGACCGTCGCCACCGGGACGGGCGGCTATTACAAAGTGTTCACGCCGTTCTGGCGGACAATCAAGCAGCGGCCGGTGGCCGATCCGCCCGCGACGCTGAACTTGCTGCGGCCCCCCGATAGCTGGCCCGACAGTGACACGCTGGCCGACTGGCAAATGGATGCGGCGATGCAGCGTGGCGCGGCGGTCACCGGACGCTATGTGCGCGTGGGCGAGGCCGCGGCGCTGGATCGGCTGGCGGAATTCATCGACGAGCGCGTCACGCAATATGCCGTCGCGCGCGATTTTCCCGCCACCGATGGCACCTCGCGGCTGTCAGAGCATCTGGCCTGGGGCGAAATCTCGCCCCGCACCGCGTGGTTTGCCGGACAGCGCGCCCTGCACGAGGGCAAGGCGGGTGCAGAGACATTCCTGAAAGAGCTTGCCTGGCGCGAATTCGCCTATCACCTGCTGCACCATACCCCGCATATCTCTGAAACCAACTGGCGGCGCGAGTGGGACGCTTTCCCGTGGAACCGGGACGCAGCAACGCCCGAAGTCACGGCATGGAAGCAGGGTCGCACCGGGATCGAATTCGTCGATGCCGCGATGCGAGAGTTGTACGTGACCGGCTACATGCACAACCGCGCCCGGATGATCGTCGCCTCCTACCTGACAAAACATCTGCTCAGTCACTGGAAGATCGGGCAGCGCTGGTTCGAGGATCACCTGATCGACTGGGATCCCGCCAGCAACGCGATGGGCTGGCAGTGGGCTGCCGGGTCCGGCCCGGATGCCGCGCCGTATTTCCGTGTGTTCAACCCGGTCGCCCAGCTTGATCGGTTCGATCCCGGGCGCGACTATGCCCGCCGCTGGATTGCCGAAGGGCAGGGCGCCCCGCCTGACACGGCGCTGGATTATTTCGACGCGGTGCCGCACCGCTGGGGACTCTCGGCGTCGGACCCGTATCCGTCGCCCATTGTCAGCGCCGCGGACGGGCGGGCGCGTGCCCTGGAGGCGTACAGGGCGCGGGGTTTCTGACAGTCCGGGGTCCGGGCGCGCCGCCCGGCAGGTGTGTCGCTTGGGCCGGTCCCCGCGGGAAATTCTTGCGAGCCTCTTGCGCGATGGGATTCGACAGCGGAAACTGCGCGCCAAGACCCTGTCCGCAGCAACACACCGGCCACGCCCATGCCCACAATGCCCAAACTGATCGCCGCCGTGCTTGTCGCGGTCCTGGGGTATTTCGCGGCGGATGTCGTCGCGGCGCATCTGCCGCCCGAGACGCGCCACGGCATGCTGCGCCCGATGAGCGTGTTCTTCGGGTTGCTGATCGGCTGGCGGTTTCTGGGCAGGCGCGTCGGCGGCGGCGTGCGGTCCGGCATCGGGCTGGGGCTTTCGGCCTCGGTGATCCTGCTGCTGGTGTCGATGACATTCTGGGCCGGGACCGAAATGGTGCATCGCGCGCTGCGCAAGACCTATGGCGGCAACCCGTTCGAGGCGTTGCAGGACATGGTGCAGATCGCCCTGGATTTCAAAGAGCACCTTGCCTATCCCGATGTGGTGATCGTGCTGGTCGTCGGCGGCATCGTGGTGGGTGCCCTGGTCGAGGCCGCGGGGCGTCGCTGGAGCTGATCAAAGGTGACACTGGTTTTCCTGTACGGAGCGTTGGGCGATCCGGTGGTGATGCGCGCCCTGCTGGGCGGCGACGTCGCGCCCCAAGCCGCGATCCTGCCGGGCGCGCATCTGGTGGCGACCGGTTCGTGGCTGGGGCCGCGTCTGGCGTTCGGCGCGGGCGAGGTTCCGGGGCAGGTGGTTGCCGTGACACCGGACCAGTCGGACCGGGTGCAGTATCTGGCCGGGGTGATCGGGGCCGAGCTGGGCGCGGTGAAACTGGCCGATGGCCGCGCCGCAACCGTGCTGGTCCCGGCCGGGCAGGCCGTCGGGGCCGACGATGGCTGGCACGCGCGCTGGGCCGCGACCGCGGCGCGTGCAATTGCCGATGTGATGTCTTTTCGGGGCGAACGCCCGGCCGGGGATGTCGCCGTGGCGCTGCCGCAAATTCTGGTGCGCGCGGCGTCCTGGGCGCGGGCCCGGGACGAGGCGACACCGATGGCGGTCCGCACCGGGTTCACCGACGCTGACGTTGCATCCGATGCGCCGCGGCGGCCCTATCTGAAATATTTCACGCTTGAAGAGCAGGACCTGCGTTTTGCGCTGTTCGATGGCGGCCGCAGCGCGAAAGTGGAACGCGCCGCTTTCGTTTCCGGCGATGCGGTCACCGTGTTGCCCTATGACGCGGCGCGCGACCGGGTGCTGGTGATCGAACAGTTCCGCTTTGGCCCGTTTGTGCGCGGCGATCAGGCGCCCTGGAGCCTTGAGCCGATTGCCGGACGCATCGACCCCGGCGAATCCCCGGAAACCACTGCGCGGCGCGAGGCGATCGAAGAGGCCGGGCTGACGCTGCGCGACCTGCTGCCGGTCGCCAGTTACTATCCCTCGCCCGGGGCGGTCAGCGAATACCTGTTTTCCTATATCGGTCTGGCCGATCTGCCCGACAGCGCCGCCCGGATCGGCGGGCTGGTCGCAGAGGCCGAGGATATTCGTGGCGTCTTGCTGCCCTTCGGCGCGCTGATCGGGATGCTCGACAGTGGCGAGGCGCAGAACGGGCCGCTTATCCTGTCGGCACTTTGGCTGGCGGCGCACCGCGACCGGTTGCGTGCCAGTGCTTGAGTTCCCGCCCCCCGCGTCCTACACCGGTGGCCCAAGGGAAACCCGTCAGGATAGAGGGGCACGGCGATGCAGGTTCATCAGGATTTACCCCAGGCTGTGGGCAACACGCCGCTGATCCGGCTGAAGGCCGCGTCAGAGGCGACGGGCTGCGATATCTACGGCAAGGCCGAGTTCATGAATCCCGGCCAGTCGGTCAAGGACCGGGCGGCGCTGTTCATCATCCGTGACGCGATCGCCCGGGGCGATCTCCGGCCGGGGGGCACCATTGTCGAAGGCACGGCGGGCAACACCGGCATCGGGCTGGCGCTGGTGGGTGCGGCGATGGGGTTCAAGACGGTGATCGTTATCCCCGAAACCCAGAGCCAGGAAAAGAAAGACATGATCCGGCTGGCCGGCGCTGAACTGGTGCAGGTGCCAGCGGTGCCCTACAAGAATCCCAACAACTACGTGAAATATTCCGGCCGTCTGGCGGCCCGGCTGGCCGAAACCGAACCCGGCGGCGCGATCTGGGCCAACCAGTTCGACAATGTCGCCAACCGGCAGGCGCATATCGAAACCACCGGGCCTGAAATCTGGGAACAGACCGGCGGCAGGATTGATGGCTTCGTCAGCGCAGTCGGTTCCGGCGGAACCCTTGCCGGCGTCGGCATGGCGCTGCAACCCAAGGGCGTGAAACTGGCGATTGCCGATCCGGGCGGGTCGGCGATGTACGGGCTGTATCACGACGGCGCGTTGAAGGCAGAGGGATCCTCGATTACCGAAGGCATCGGGCAGGGGCGGGTCACTGCCAACCTCGAAGGCTTCACCCCGGATTTCGCCTACCGGGTGTTGGACGACGAGGCGCTGCCGATCGTGTTTGACCTGCTGCGCCACGAGGGGCTGTGCATGGGCGGGTCGACCGGGATCAATATCGCCGGCGCGATCCGGCTGGGGCGCGATCTGGGCCCGGGCAAGACCATTGTCACGGTCCTGTGCGACTTTGGCTCGCGGTATCAGTCGAAACTGTTCAACCCGGCGTTCCTGCGCGAAAAAGGCCTGCCGGTGCCGGACTGGCTGGACGCGGATTCACGTTTTCTGCCCAACGTTTTCGAAGATTGATCCTGAATATGTTTCATCGCATTTGCCTGATTCTGCTGATTGCCCTTGCCGGCGTCTCGCTTCCGCTTCCGCGCGCTGTCGTGGCCCAGGAGGTGGTGGATACGATCAACTATACCGACTGGCAAAGCGTCGCCGAGCGGGCAGAAGCCTCTGTCGCCGCCGGGCTGGCGTCGGACAAGGCATTCGAAAGCCTGCGCTCCGAGGTGGTGG
>JAJDOB010000056.1 GCA_022340385.1 Rhodobacter sp. | reverse complement strand
TGGCCGCGCGCCGAAACACGGGCGGTTCTGCAACCCTACAACGCCGCCATTCTGGCCCTGACGGCGGTCTATCTTGGGCTGCGCGGCGCCTATGACTGGCGGGTCTTGCAGGCCACCGGAATCGCGCTGGTGATTTCCATCACTGCCGCGCAGCTTGGCCTGTTCGTTTTCCGGCGGATGAACGACGTTCAGTTTCGCTGGCTCTTGATCGTGCTGATGTTCTGCTCTGGGATCGGGCTGTTGCTGCGCGAACTGCTTTGAGCGGCGCATCTTAATAAACACTAAAACGGCGAGGCTGCTTCCGGTCATCGGGCCGCCGCTTTGGGCAGGCCCGGAGCGGCGCGGATAGCCTGGCGACCGGCCCTACGCCGGGTCTGGTTCGGGATCCGGGGATTGGGAAAACAGGCCCTCTGGCGGGTCTGCGATGATCCGGCCGGCAGCGACATCGACGGTCGGCACGGCGTCCAGCGTGAACGGTAGAAGCACCGCGTCGGGCAGGCCGGGGGCGGCAATTTCCAGTATGTCGCCGGCCCCGTGATTCAGCACCGCCCTGACACGGCCAAGCGTGGCGCCGCCGGTGTCCAGCACGGTCAGGCCGATCAGGTCGGCATGGTAGAATTCGTCGTCGGGCAATTCTGGCAGCGCAGAGCGTTCGGCATAAAGCCGCACCCCGCGCAGGGCGTCGGCGGCCTCTTTGGTGGCGATGCCGTCGATCCGGGCGGCAAAACCGCTGCTGATCGGCTGGCCCAGGGTCAGGGTGAACCTGCGGCTGCCATCCTCGCTGGTCAGGGGGGCGTAGCCGGCGATGGCGGCGGGGTCGGCGCAGAAGCTTTTCAGCCGCACCTCACCCTTCACGCCAAATGCGCCGGCGATTGCGCCGACGCAGATCTTGCTGTCGCTCATCGTGCGGACACCCCGGCCACGCGGCAGATTACTCTGCCGCCTGCTCTTCGGTTGCATCCTCTGCGGCGGCTTCCTCGGCGGGTTCTTCTGCCGGGGCGGCTGCGGCTTCGGCGGCTGCGGCTGCCTTGTCGGCCTTTTCCTGCGCGCGATCAACGGCCTTCTTGCCGGGTTTGGCCTTGTTGGGGTTGTTACGCTCGGTCTTTTCGATGACACCGGCGGCTTCCAGCATGCGCACGACGCGGTCGGTGGGCTGAGCGCCCTTGCCCAGCCAGTGCTGCACACGCTCCAGATCCATTTTCACGCGCTCTTCGCTGTCTTTGGGCAGCAACGGGTTATAGGTGCCCAGCTTTTCCAGAAAGCGGCCGTCGCGCGGCATCCGGCTGTCGGCGGCGACGATGGAATAATGCGGGCGCTTCTTGCTGCCGCCGCGGGACAGTCTGATCTTCATGGCCATTGTGATATCTCCTTAAGATGGCGCGATGGGGTGAAACCCCATCCTACGATTGGTGTTGATTGTGGTGATGGATGACTTCCTGAATGATGAAATTCAGGAATTTCTTGGCGAATTCGGGGTCGAGATCGGCGTCTTTTGCCAATTGTTCCAGCCGCGCGATCTGGGTCGCCTCGCGGGCGAGATCGCTGGGGGGCAGATCATTCTCGGCCTTCAGCTTGCCGACGTCCTGCGTGTGTTTGAACCGCTCGCCCAGCGTGTAGACCAGAATTGCATCCAGCCGGTCGATACTGGCGCGGTGTTCCTTCAGCAGCGCAGCGGCGCGGGTGACGGCATTGGCATCGGTCATGGGCGGGCCTCGTGGCAGGTGTGGCGGTAGACGAATGTGGTGGCGTCGGCGCCGGCCGCATCGGGGTCGCGCCATGCGCCCAGACGTTCGGCAACGGCGATCGAGCGGGCGTGGCCGGCGTCGATATAGCTGACAAAACCGCTGATCCCGCCGGCAAACAGGTGGTCGCGGATCGCGCGTGTCGCCTCGGTGGCATAGCCATGCCCTTCGGCGGCCCTGGTGAACAGCCAGCCGAATTCCGGTTCGGGGTCGCAATATTCCTGGCCCAGTCCGCACAGGCCCAGCACGCTGTCATCGGCGCTGAGCGTGACTGTCCAATAGCCGATGCCGCGCAGCACCCAGCTTGCAACGGACTGGGAAAAATCGAGCCAGGCGTCTTCGGTGCTGTAGGGGCCGCCGATGAATTTCGAGCGCCGGGTGCGCCAGATCGGGGCCAGCAGCGGCCAGTCCTCCAGTCGCGGTGCGCGCAGGGTCAGCCGTTGCGTGCGCAGCACCGGAAGTGCCGCGGCAATCGCCGCGCGGCAGTTCGCGGCCTGCGGGATCGGGGTCTGCACCGGCGCGGTCATGGCTGCGCTCCCGGGGCCGGGTGGCGATAGACGTGGCAGGGTTTGTCGCCGGGCCGGTCTGCATCCGGGTCAAGCCGCGCGCTTGGTGCGCGCAGGATCAGGTTGGCGGTTTCGATCACCGGAATATGGGCCAGACAGGGTGTCATTGCATGCTGTCCGGCGCGGGATGCAGGTAGATGCCGAGCTTGCCGATCTCGGGGTGGTCGATCGTGCGTTCCAGCGTCGCGCCCATTCGCGTCGCCAGCGCGGCAGAGCGAATGTTGGCCGGCGAGACGCAGGATACCACCCGAGTCCAGCCCAGGGTCGAATAGGCATAGGCCCGGCTGGCCAGCGCGGCCTCCAGCGCGATGCCGCGCCCCTCGGCGGGTTCATAGACCGACCAGGCGATTTCCGGCTCTGGCCAGTCGTCGGGATACATCAGCCCGACGATGCCCAGGGGCTGGCCGGTGGCCTTGTCGGCCACGCTCCAGCGGCCGTAGCCGCGCAGGTGCCAATGGCCGACGATGGCGCACAGCTTGTCAAACGACTCGTGGCGCTTGTCGGGGCCGCCGATATGTACCGTGCGATCCGAACCCCGGAACGCCGCATAGGCGTCGAAATCCGACAGGGCGGGCGCGCGCAGGATCAGCCGGTCGGTTTCCAGCGTGGGGATATGAACGGTCGTGCCGCTCAAAGAAACACCTCTGCCGCAGGCGCGCCCTGCAGGACCGGGCGGGTAAAGCTGCGGTCGTAACGGCGAATACACTTTGATTGCGTCGCGTGTTCATAGGCGCGCAGGCATTCCGGGTCGTCCCACATCCGGGCGCGGTAGGCCTCGTAATCCGCGAGGCTGTCGAAGGAAAAGTGGCAATAGGCGATGTCGTTCGGCCCCTCGTGCGGCAGGTGATAGCCGTGATGCACGCCGCCCATCGCCGGGATCTTGTACAGCCAGAATCGGGCATAGGCCTCGAATTCCGGCAGTTTGTCGGGGTCGATTTCGTATCGCACGGTGCAGGATATCATCGCTTTTTTCCAAAGCCGGACAGGCCGGGGGGCAGTTGCGCGCCGCCGCCCAGACCGGGAAGCCCGCCGCCCATGCCACCGCCAAGTCCGCCGGGCAGCTTGCCGCCCAATGCCTTGGCTGCCTGTTCCATGGCCGCGGGGTCGTTCATGTCGGGCATCCCGCCCTTGCCGCCGAACATGCCCTTCATCGCCTGTTTCAGCATGCCGCCTTTGCCCATTTTGCCCATCTTCTTCATCATGTCGCCCATCTGGCGCTGCATCTTCAGCAGGCGGTTCAGTTCCTGCACCTCCAGCCCGGCGCCTTTTGCGATGCGCTTTTTCCGGCTGGCCTGCAGAAGCTGTGGATTGGCACGTTCCTTCCTGGTCATCGATTGGATCAGCGCGATCTGGCGGCGGATGACGCTATCGTCGAACCCGGCTTCGTCCATCTGTTTCTGGGCCTTCTTCATGCCCGGCATCATTCCCATGATGCCTTCCATGCCGCCCATCTTCATCATCTGTTCCAGCTGCATCTTGAGGTCGTTCATGTTGAACTGACCCTTCTGGAACCGCCTCATCATGCGTTCGGCCTGTTCGGCCTCGATCGTCGCTTGCGCCTTTTCCACAAGGCTGACGATGTCGCCCATACCCAGGATGCGGCCGGCGATGCGTTCGGGGTGGAATTCCTCGAGCGCGTCCATCTTTTCGCCGAGGCCGACGAACTTGATCGGCTTTCCGGTGACGGCGCGCATTGAAAGTGCGGCACCGCCGCGCCCGTCGCCATCCATCCGCGTCAGCACCACGCCGGTAACACCGATGTCGCGGTCGAAGTTTTCCGCCACGTTGACCGCGTCCTGCCCGGTCAGGCCATCGACCACCAGCAGGGTTTCGCGCGGGCCGGCGATATCGCGGACCTCGGCGGCCTGGGCGATCAGTTCGGCGTCGATGTGCAGGCGCCCGGCGGTGTCGAGCATATAGACGTCATAGCCGCCAAGTGTTGCCTGCTGTTTGGCGCGCCGGGCGATCTGCTGGGCGGTTTCGCCCTTGACGATGGGCAGAGTGTCGACGCCGATCTGCTTGCCGAGGATGGCGAGTTGTTCCATCGCGGCGGGGCGGTTTGTGTCGAGCGAGGCCATCAGCACGCGCTTGCCGCGCGTTTCGGTCAGGCGCTTGGCCAGTTTGGCGGTGGTGGTGGTCTTGCCCGAGCCCTGCAGGCCGACCATCAGGATGGCGGCTGGCGGGTTGTCGATCTTCAGCTCGCCGGGGTCGGCATTGTCGCCGGCCAGCACATGCACCAGTTCGTCATGCACGATCTTGACGACCTGCTGGCCCGGGGTGACGGACTTGGTGACCGACTGGCCGGTGGCCTTGTCCTGAACGGC
>JAJDOB010000022.1 GCA_022340385.1 Rhodobacter sp. | reverse complement strand
GGCGCGCGCAAATGGGGTTCGCCCTACCTGACACGCGCCTTCTTTGATGACGCCCATGAAACCCTGCGCGACGATATCCTGCTGGTTCTGGCGCGGCGCGACGGGCAATACGTAGCCGGCGCGCTGAACTTCATCGGGCGCGATACGCTGTACGGGCGCTATTGGGGCTGTGTCGAGGATCATCCCTGCCTGCATTTCGAATTGTGCTATTATCGCGCCATCGACCATGCGATCCGCCACGGATTGCACCGGGTCGAGGCGGGCGCGCAGGGCGCCCACAAACTGGCGCGCGGCTACCTGCCGGTGCAATGCCATTCGCTTCACTGGATCGCCGATCCGGGGTTTCGCGATGCCGTCGAACATTTCCTGCAGGCCGAACGCGCCGCTGTGGACGAGGAAATCGAAGTGATGACCAGCTACGGCCCGTTCCGCAAGACACTATCGGAGGACGAATGACCGACAGACTGACCCCAGCCGAACGCGACGGTGACCTGGCCGAAGTGCTGGCGAATGGCTGGCAACTGGACAGGGTGCGTGACGCAATCACCAAAACCTACCAGTTCGCCAATTTCGTCGAGGCTTTCGGGTTCATGACCCGCACCGCGCTTTGGGCCGAGAAATGGAATCACCACCCGGAATGGTCCAACGTCTACAAGACGGTGAGTGTCACGCTGACAAGCCATGACGCAAATGGCCTGACACAGAAAGACATCAAACTGGCGCGCAAAATGGACGCATTGGCGCGGTGACCGGCCCCTTGCGGGGCCATCAATCAGCGCCGGAAACACCTGACGAATGCAACCGGCGACACGCCCTGAGGTGACGCGTCGCCGGTCGGTTTTGCCCGGCGTGCGCGGACGCGCCCAACCGGATTGGCCTGAAGTCAGATCGCCTCCAGCAACTCCTCGCCGGTGGAAATGCTGCATTCACCCGGCTTTTCCAGATGCAACACGCGCACCGCGCCGTCCTCGACCAGCATCGCATAGCGGCGCGAGCGGTCGAAGAACCCGACCTTGGGCACCGAGAATTCCAGCCCGATGGCCTTGGTGAAACTGGAATCGGCGTCCGCCAGCATGGTGATGCCGGCGTCGATGGCGCCCGATTGGCGACCCCAGTAGCGCATCACATGCGCATCGTTGACCGAAACGCAGATGATCTCGTCCACGCCCTTTTGCGCAAACGCCCCTGCGGTTCGGATAAAACTGGGCAGATGGGCGGAATCGCAGGTCGGGGTAAACGCGCCGGGCAGGCCGAAAATCACCACCTTGCGCCCGGCCAGCTTGTCGCGCAGGTCCACGTCTTCGGGGCCGTCCGGCCCCATCCGGATCAATCTTGCATCCGGCAGCATATCGCCCGTCTTGATCATGTTCGATCCCATCAGACCCTACAGCGCGGCCAGCAATGCTTCGCCGGTCGAAATATCGCATTCGCCCGGCTTGTCGATGTTGGCGTGGGTGATGACTCCGTCGTCCAGAACCACCGCATAACGGTTCGAGCGCCCGATCAGACCCAGATGTGGCGCGGAAAACTCCATCTTCAGCGCATGGGTCAGCTTGCCCTCGGAATCGCCCAGTATGGTGATACCCGCCGCCGTCGCGCCAGTGCTTTCGCCCCATGCGTTCAGAACGAAGGGGTCGTTGACCGCGACGCAGATGATTTCCTCGACGCCCTTGTCGCCGAACGCCTTGGCCGTGCGCATGAAGCTGGGGATATGGGTTGTCGAGCAGGGCCCGGTATATGCACCCGGCAATCCAAAGACGATCACCTTGCGCCCGGCCAGGCGTTCGCCAAGATCGACGGCCTCGGGACCATTCGCCCCCAGGGTCATCAGCTGCGCGTTCGGGAATTTCTCTCCGACTGTAATTGTCATGTTCGTCCCTGTTCATTTGTTGCGTTTCACCTGCCCGACGATATAGGTGAGTTGGACGGGCGCGACCAGTGCGGGAGCAGATGAAATGAGCAATATCGTCGTTGTCGGGGCCGGTCAGGCCGGGTCTTCGCTGGTCGCCAAGCTGCGCAACCTTGGCCATGACGGGGCGATTACCCTGATCGGAGAAGAACCGGTGCCGCCCTATCAGCGGCCACCGTTGTCAAAGAAATACCTGCTGGGCGAGATTGATCTCGAACGCCTGTACCTGCGTCCCGAAAGCTTCTACGCGGACAACGATATCACCCTGTTGACCAGCCATACGGCGGTGTCGCTTGACCGCGCCGGCAAGCAGGTGATCGTCAATGATCGCGCGATTCCCTATGATCAGTTGGCGCTGACCACCGGATCGGTCCCGCGCGCGCTTCCCGCCGCGATCGGCGGCACGCTGGGCGGGGTGCACACCGTGCGAACCCTGGCCGACGTCGACGCGATGGCGCCCGCGTTCGTCGAGGGCGGCCGGGTGCTGATCGTCGGCGGCGGCTATATCGGGCTGGAGGCGGCGGCGGTCGCCGCCCTGCGCGGCATGAAGGTGACGCTGATCGAAATGGCAGAGCGGATTCTACAGCGTGTCGCAGCGCCCGAAACCTCTGACTATTTCCGCGCCCTGCACCGGGGTCATGGCGTGGACATCCGCGAACATATCGGGCTGCAACACCTGAACGGCGACGGCGATGTGACCGGCGCGACATTGTCGGACGGCAGCGAAATTCAGGTCGATCTGGTGATTGTCGGGATCGGCATCACGCCGGCCACCGCCCTGGCCGACCTTGCCGGTCTGGAGCTTGCGAACGGCATCAGGGTCGATGCCCGCGGACGCACGTCCGATGCGTCGATCTGGTCGGCCGGCGATTGTGCGTCATTTCCCTACAAGGGAAACCGGATTCGCCTGGAAAGCGTACAGAACGCCATCGACCAGGCCGAATGCGTCGCCGAAAACATGCTGGGTGCGGAAAAGGATTACGTGCCGTTGCCGTGGTTCTGGTCAGACCAGTATGACACCAAACTGCAAATCGCGGGCCTGAACACCGGATATGACCGCATCGTCACGCGTGGCGGCGGCGATGCTGTGTCGTTCTGGTATTTTCGGGGCGATACATTGCTGGCCGTCGATGCGATGAATGACGCGCGCGCCTACATGGTCGGCAAGCGCCTGATCGAAATGGGCAAATCGCCCGATCCGGCCCGCATCGCCGATACCGATGCAGACCTGAAGCCGCTGCTGCGCGGATAGGGCAGTCGTGTCAGCCGGTCGCATTTCACGTTTCCACACGTCAGCGCGGAAACCCGGCCCCGGTTTTCGGATCGCGCTGTGATGCGCATCATTTCGGGGGCACGGCGCGGGCTGAAACTGGCAGAGATCGGCAAGGGCGATGCCGGGGCGCATTTGCGCCCCACCTCTGACCGGGTGCGCGAAAGCCTGTTCAATATCCTGACCGGCGGCGCCTATGGCACGCCGATCATGGGGGCCCGGGTGCTCGACCTGTTCGCCGGGACCGGGGCGCTTGGGCTGGAGGCGCTGTCGCGCGGCGCGGCGCATGTCACCTTCGTCGATGACGGCAAGGTCGCGAATGCCCTGATCCGTGACAACATCCGGGCGATGCAGGCGCAGGATACGACCCGGCTGATCCGTCGCGACGCCAGGGAACTCGGCCCCTGCGAAACCGCGCCATTCAGCCTCGTCTTCCTTGACCCGCCATATGGCAAGGGGCTTGGCATGCGCGCGCTTGTCGCTGCGGCCGACAACGACTGGCTGACCCCGGACGCGCTTGTGGTATGCGAGGAAAACGCCCCGCAGACCCCGCCCGCGGGTTTTGCGCGCCGCGACAGCCGCCGTTATGGCGATACCCATGTTACCCTATTGCAAAGGATCGCCGCGTGCACACCCTGAGAACCCGCCCCAAACTGGTGATCTTCGATTGCGACGGTGTGCTGGTGGACAGTGAAACCATCACCAACCGGTTGCTGCGCGACGATCTGGCCCTGCGCGGACTGCACCTGCAACTTGACGATATCATGCGGCTGTTCGTCGGTGGCACGATGGCAGGCGTCGCCGAAAAGGCCGCCGACATGGGCGCTGATATTCCGCCCGATTGGGTCGCGGAATTCTATCCGAAGATGCATGCAGCACTGGCAAACGGCACGCCGCTGATCGACGGAGTCGATACCGTCATCGACCGGCTCGATACAGCCGGCATCCCCTATGCCGTCGGATCCAACGGCAGCCTCAAGAAAATGTCGATCACGCTCGGCCAGCATCCGGGAATCGAGGCGCGCCTGAAAGACAGGCTGTATTCCGCCCATGCCCTTGGCGTCGCAAAGCCCGACCCAGGCCTGTTCCTTGCCGCAGCGCAGGATTTCGGCATCGACCCGGCAGATTGCGCCGTGATCGACGACAGCCCCACGGGCTGCATCGCTGCCCGCCGCGCCGGCATGCGCTGTTTCGGCTTTGCCGAGCATGACGACGGCGCCCGGCTTGCCGCCGAGGGGGCAGAGGTGTTTCATGCCATGTCCGATCTGCCTGACCGGCTGGGGCTTTAGCGATTCCGGAAATTCGGCTATCATGCGCCATGTTTGCCGCTTTCGCCGATTTCTGGCTGCCACTACAGAACACGACCGTCGCCACCGCGCCGGACCCCGGGCGCGCGACCCGGCCGGTTTTCATCGGTGACATAATCAGTTCGTTCGGTGATGAGCCGGCGCTATTGCGCCACTGGCGAGAGGACCGGGAAAACAAGCGATCCGAATAGGCCACTTCCGGCCCGGATAACGGCGGGTGTCGTACCCGCCGGCCGGCCGGATTGCACCATAGCGTTTCGCGTCTGACTTGACACACAAGCCATCATCCAACGCGAATTGCTTTGGCGGTCCGAAATCAACTTGCCGATGTCACGCCCAGGTCGGGTGAAACCTGCCCGCGGGCGACAGGGTGAAAATCTCTACCCCGTCTGCCGTCACGCCCACCGAATGTTCAAACTGCGCGCTCAGCGACTTGTCGCGTGTCACCGCGGTCCAGTCATCCATCAGAACCTTGGTTTCGGGACGGCCCAGATTGACCATCGGCTCGATGGTAAAGAACATGCCCTCTTCCAGTTCTGCCGCCGTGCCCGGGTGGCCGTAGTGCAGCACATTGGGCGGGGCATGGAACACACGACCCAGCCCATGCCCGCAGAAATCGCGCACCACCGACATGCGCTGCGCCTCGACGAAGCTCTGGATCGCGAATCCGATATCGCCAAAGGTATTGCCGGGCTTCACCGCTTCGATCCCCTTGAACAGCGCGTCATGGGTGACGTCGATCAGCCGTTCGGCCTTGCGGCTCAGTTTGCCCGCCACGTACATCCGGCTGGTGTCGCCATACCAGCCATCGACAATCACCGTGACGTCGACATTCAGGATATCGCCGTCCTTCAGAACCTTGGGGCCCGGAATGCCGTGGCACACGACATGGTTCACCGAAATGCAGGATCCGTGTTGATAGCCCTTGTACCCGATGGTGGCCGATTTCGCGCCGGCGTCATCGACCATCTGGGTGATCACGCGGTCGATCTCTGCGGTGGTCTGGCCAACGGTCACCAGCGGCGCGATGGAATCCAGAATTTCCGCTGCCAGCCGCCCGGCCTTGTGCATGCCTTCAAAATCCGCAGGTTCGTAAATTCGGATCCCGTCTTTGGTCAATCGTCCCCGGTTGCGCTCGTCCACGGGTCAGCTCCATCGTTTCGTGTCTGGCCTTACATAAGTCAGGCAGGTTCAAAGAACCAGAGGGTCAGGGCGCGGTATCGACGCGCACCGCTTCGCCGAATTCGATTCCCGTCGGGTCGATCCGTGTTGCGAAACACAGAACTTCGACCCCGGCGGCCCGGGCGCGCGCGAACCCGGCGGCATAGGCCGGGTCGATGTCCGCGGCCAGCGCGAAACGCCGGCAATCGCCGCGTTGCACCAGATACAGCATGATCCCGCGATGGCCCTGCGCGACCATGTCCGACAACTCGCCCAGATGCCGGGTGCCGCGCGCCGATACCGCATCCGGAAACTCGGCCAGACCGGGCTGTCGGCACAATGTCACGCTTTTCACCTCGACATAGGCATCCGGCAACCCGGCACCGGTCAGCAGGAAATCGACCCGGCTCGACGCGCCGTATCTGACCTCGGCGCGGATCTTGTCAAACGCCGCCAGTTCCGGGATCGCCCCTGCCTGCAATGCCGCCTGCACCACCTTGTTGGCGGCGCCGGTGTCGATGACAACAAAAGTGCCATCCGGCAATTCGGCCAGCCGCCAGCCGAACTTCAGCTTTTTCTTCGGATCGTCATTGGGTTCCAGCCAGCAGCGCAGACCCGGATCCGCCAGCCCCATCATCGAACCCGGGTTCGGGCAATGTGCAACCACCCCGGTGCCATCCTCCAGCACGACGTCGGACAGAAATCGCTTGTAGCGGCGGATCAGCGTGGCGGGCACAAGGGGGGTTTGAAAGCGCATGTATCGCACCTATACCAAACCCGAAAATCTTCGAAGATCTTTGGCCGGAAAATTCGGGATTTCCTGCCGACAACTGGAGAACGAGATGCCCAACCCAACCGCCGCGATGCTGGTGATCGGCGATGAGATTCTGTCGGGCCGCACCCGCGACGCAAACATGCACCATCTGGCGGGAGAGCTTTCGCGGGTCGGCATCGACCTGAAGGAGGCGCGCGTCGTCAGTGACGATCCTGACGCCATCGTCGGCGCGGTGAACGCACTTCGCGGCGCATTCGGTCATGTCTTCACCTCGGGCGGGATCGGTCCGACCCATGACGATATCACCGCCGATTGCATTGCCGCTGCCTTTGACGCCCATATCGACGTGCGCGCCGATGCCCGCACCATCCTGCAAACCCATTACGATGCCCGCGGGATAGAGATGAACGAGGCCCGGCTGCGCATGGCGCGCATTCCCGACGGTGCGGTGCTGATCGACAATCCGGTCTCTGCCGCGCCTGGATTCAGCATCGAAAACGTGCATGTCATGGCCGGGGTGCCGTCGATCTTTCAGGCGATGGTGGCCGGCCTGCTGCCAACGCTGACCGGTGGCGCGCCCCTGATCAGCCAAACCATACGCCTGAACCGGCCCGAGGGTGAAATCGCGGCGCCGCTCAAGCGCCTGGCCCAGGCGTTTCCGGACCTTTCCATCGGCTCTTACCCGTTCACGATCGGCGGTCATTTCGGCACCAACATCGTATTTCGCGGCAGCGATGCGGCAATGGTCGCGGACGCGGCCGCCCAGCTTGCAGACATCTGTGGCGTGGCCCCGGAATGACTCTGCCGACCGGTCCCGACCTGTTTGGCGTGCTTGACGCGACCTGGCCCAGCGCCCGGACCCGGCGCATTGGCCCCTGGACCATTCGCGACGGCCAGGGTGGCGGCAAACGCACCTCTGCGACAACCGCAGAGGCGGCGGTTCTGCCGGACAGCATCGCGCGGGCAGAAATGGAAATGAGCGCGCTTGGCCAGCCACATCTGTTCATGCTGCGCCCCGGCGAAGAGGCGCTTGACGCCGAACTGGCAGCGCGCGGATACGATGTGATCGACCCGGTCGTTCTTTATGCAGCACCGCTTGGCCAACTGACCGATGTAAAACCGCCGCCCGTCGCCACCTTCACCATCTGGCCGCCGCTGGCGATCATGGCCGATCTCTGGGCTGCTGGCGGCATCGGGCCGGCACGGCTGGCGGTCATGCAGCGCGCCATTGCCCCGAAAACCGCGATACTGGCGCGCCAGGCCGACCAGCCCGCCGGGGCCGGTTTCGTCGCGATCCACGACGGGATCGCCATGATCCACGCCATCGAAGTCGCGCCGGCGCATCGCCGCAGCGGTGTCGGAACCAACATCTTGCGGGCGGCGGCACATTGGGCGCAAGCTCAGGGAGCCTCGTATCTGGCTCTTGCCGTGACCCGCGCGAATACGGGCGCCAATGCGCTTTATTCCAATCTGACAATGCAGGTTGTGGGTCACTATCACTACCGCATAAAATAAGGGCGACAACCGCCCACCGGAGCAGACATGACAGACCGACCCCCCGCCGTCACCGCGCTTGACCTGCCGATGCTCGATCCGCTGCCAGAGGCGACGCAGAAATATTTCGACGTCTGCACCGAAAAGCTGGGGATGATCCCCAATGTGTTGCAGGCCTATGCCTTCGACGTCGACAAGCTGAACGCCTTCACGGCGATGTACAACGACCTGATGCTGGCCGGCAGCGGGCTGAGCAAGCTGGAACGCGAAATGATCGCGGTCGCCGTCAGTTCGATCAACCGCTGCTGGTATTGCCAGGTGGCGCATGGCGCGGCGGTGCGGCAATTGTCAAGCGATCCGAAACTGGGCGAGGCGATGGTGATGAATTACCGCGTCGCACCGATTGACGCGCGCCAGCGCGCCATGCTGGATTTCGCCGCCAAGCTGACAAAGGCCAGCGCCGAGATCGAAGAAGGCGACCGGCAGGCGCTGCGCGATGTCGGGTTTTCCGACCGTGACATTTTCGATATCGCCAGCGTGACGGGGTTCTTCAACATGACCAATCGGGTGGCGTCCGCCATCGACATGCAGCCAAACGAAGACTACCACGCCGCGCATAGATGAGCCTTCGCGCCGCCATAACCGGGCTGATGTTGCTGGCGCCTGCGGCGGCGGCGGCACTGACGCTGGACTTTCCGGCGCGTGCAATCCCGGTGGCCGAACGCGAAACGTCTGGCGACAGCCAGTTCTTTCCCACCGCCCCGGTTGGCGAGGACAAGCCCGCCGGCACAATGGTCGAGGGCGCCCTGCGCCAGCAGGCATGGCGGCTGGACAGTGCCAGCCTGACGACCCTGCAAATTCTTGCCCCGCTGCGCGCGCAGCTGATCCAGGCCGGTTTCACGACGCTGTTCGAATGCGAGGACCGCAGCTGCGGCGGGTTCGACTTTCGCTATCAGATCGACGTGCTGCCAGAGCCGGACATGCATGTGAACCTTGGCGATTTCCGCTATTTCTCGGCCCGCAGGGACAATGGCGGGAAACCCGAGTATCTTAGCCTCCTGATCAGCCGCAGCGCCAATTCCGGCTTTGTCCAACTGACCCGCATCGGCGCCCCGGAAGACGCGCCACAGATCAAGGCCTCGGTCACGGTGGCGCCCGCCGGTCTGGCGCTGACCCCGGCCGGTCCGGTCGGCGAGCAACTGGAGGATGTCGGCCATGCGACCCTGGATGACCTGACCTTCAAGACCGGATCTTCGGAACTCGGCGATACCGAATTCGCTTCGCTAAAGGAGTTGGCCGGCTATCTGGACGCACATCCGGACCGCAAGGTCGTGCTGGTCGGACACACCGATGCCGAAGGCGCGCTGGACGCGAATATCGCGCTGTCACGGCGGCGGGCGGCAGCGGTGGCAGAGCGGCTGATCAAGGCGCATGGGGTCAATTCCGGCCAGGTCTCTGCCGATGGCGTCGGTTTTCTGGCCCCGCGCGCCAGCAACCTGACGACCGAAGGCCGAAATCTGAACCGCCGGGTCGAGGTGATCCTCAGTTCCACCCAATAGGTCTATTGCGCGCGGTCCGGAACAGGAACGCCGCCCGCGATCCGCGCGGGACCAAAGGCGGCGATACAGAGCGCAATCCGAAAAGTGGGAACCGGATTTCGGAATGAATTCCGCGCAAAAACAGAAGGCTGGAGCGGCCCCAGCGATGCACATTGAAAGGACGCCGCTCTAGCGTTTCGCATTTGACGTGACACACAATGCACCATCCAACGCGTTGAAATCTTTGATTTCAGGCGGCGTCAGATGATTCGGGCTAAACGCGAATTGCTTTGGCCATTCAGCCTCGGTGCAGTCCCGGACCCGGCATTACCAGTTGTCGGGGCCCTTGTCGGCGAAGTGATGCACAAGAAAGTCGATGAAGGCGCGCACCTTGGGCTGGGTGAACCGGCCCGGCGGATAGACCGCGTAGATGCCCTGGGTTTCAACCGGCAGATCGGGGATGGCCTCTTCCACCAGCCCCTGTTCCAGCGCGTCGGCGTACAGAAAGCTGGGCAGATACGCGATGCCAAGCCCGCTGATCGCGGCGTTCAGCAGGGATTGCCCGTCATTCACCGACAGCCAGCCGGCAGTGCGAACCTGACGCTTTTCGCCTGACGGCGCGGTCAGTTTCCACATGTTGCCAGAGGACTGGCTGGAATAATGCAAAAGCTTGTGTTCGTTCAGATCGTCGATCCGCTGGGGGCGGCCGTATTTTTCGAAATAGGCGGGGGCGCCGATCATGCGTTTGGTGGTTTCGGTCAGCTTGCGGGCGCGCAGGGTGCTGTCCTCCAACTCGCCGATGCGCACGGCCATGTCGAAACCTTCGGAAATCAGTTCGACGTAGCGATTGTTCAGAACCATGTTGACGGTGATATCGGGGAATTCACTAAGAAATTCACCCAGTTGCGGGCTGAGGTGGTTCACGCCGAAATCGGTTGCCACGCTGATGCGCAGCAGGCCGGAGGGGGCGGATTGCATCGACGTGACCAGGGCATCGGCCTCGCCCGCGTCGTTCAGGACACGGCGGGCCCGGTCATAATAGGCCAGGCCGATCTCGGTGGGGCTGACGCGGCGCGTCGTCCGGTTCAACAACCGTGCGCCCAGGCGGGCCTCCAGCGACGAGACGTGCTTTGACACGGCCGATTTGGATATGCCCATTTTCTTGGCCGCATCGGTGAAGCCACCCTGATCGACAACCGTCGCGAATGCCTCCATCTCCGTCAATCTGTCCATAACTACCCAATTCCTGCTCGGCCCCTGTGCACAGCGTTATCGGGACGAAATCGGGCAGGAATGCGATGATGGCCTGACAATACTGCGGTTTTATGCGGGATCGTTTGCGGCAGGGAAACAGGTAAACGCCTTGTTGACGTTGCTCAGGCGGCCCCCGAAAACCGGTTTCCAGATCGCCCGCTCAGGGAAATTCGTGTGGTTTATCAAGCCATTCTAGAACGATGCGGCCAGCCGCGAGCCCTGATCTATCGCTCTTTTGGCGTCCAGTTCGGCGGCCACATCTGCCCCGCCGATCACGTGACAGTCGATCCCGGCCTGTTCCAGCTGATCCGCCAGCCTGCGTTCGGGCAATTGCCCCGCACACATGACCACCGTGTCCGCCGCGACAAGCTGCGGATTCTCGCGCGCTTCGCCAAAGCTGATGTGCAGGCCCTCGGCGTCGATTCGTTCATAATTCACGTCGCCGACCATCTTCACGTTTTTCATCTTCAGCGCCGCGCGATGGATCCAGCCGGTGGTTTTGCCCAGCCCCTTGCCAAGTTTGGTCGCCTTGCGCTGCAACAATGTCACGGCGCGCGCCGGCGCTTCGGGCTGCGGGCCCGCGGCCACCAGTCCGCCGCGCTGTTCTGCGGGATCGCCGACGCCCCACTCCGCCTTCCATGCCGCAAGATCCTCGGTCGCGCTTTCGCCCGCCTGCACCAGGTATTCGGCCACGTCGAAGCCGATGCCGCCGGCCCCGATGATGGCAACTCGATCACCGACCGGCGCCTTGCCCAGCAACACATCGCGATACCCCAGAACGTTCGGCCCGTCCTGTCCCGGAATCGCCGGATCGCGCGGGATCACGCCGGTGGCAATCACCACCTCGTCAAAATCCGCCAGCGTTTCGACCTTCGCGCGTTGTCCCAGCCGCAGGTCGATCCCCGCCGCGGTCAGTGCCGCGCCATACCAGTTGACCAATCCGTGGAATTCTTCCTTGCCGGGAATCTCTCGGGCCATGTTCAACTGGCCGCCGATACGGCTGTCCGCCTCGAACAGCGTCACACTGTGGCCGCGTTCCGCCGCCACCAGGGCCGTCGACATACCCGCAGGCCCGGCACCGACAATGGCCACCGATTTCACGGTCTCCGCCGGGCGATAGCGCAATTCGGTTTCATGGCAGGCGCGGGGATTGACCAGGCAACTGCTGATCTTGCCGCCGAACGTGTGGTCCAGACAGGCCTGATTGCAGGCAATGCAGGGCGCGATAAGCGCCGCCTCGCCCCTTTGTGCCTTGGCGACGAATTGCGAATCCGCCAGAAACGGCCGCGCCATCGACACCATGTCGGCGCAGCCCCGCGCCAGTACGTCCTCTGCCACTTCCGGCGTGTTGATCCGGTTCGAGGTGATCACCGGGATGCCCACCTGCCCCATCAGCTTTTGCGTCACCCAGGCGAATGCGGCACGCGGAACCGAGGTCGCGATCGTGGGGATCCGCGCCTCGTGCCAGCCGATGCCGGTGTTGATGATGCTTGCACCGGCTTTCTCTATCTCGCGGGCCAGCGTCACCACCTCGTCCCAGGTCGATCCGTCCGGGATCAGGTCGATCATGCTCAGCCGGTAGATCACGATGAAATCATTCCCCACCGCCGCGCGCACCCGGGCCACGACCTCCAGCGGCAGGCGCATCCGGTTTTCATAACTGCCGCCCCAGCGGTCGGTGCGCTTGTTGGTGTGAGTGACCAGAAACTGGTTGAGGAAATAACCCTCCGACCCCATCACCTCGACCCCGTCATAACCCGCTTGGCGCGCGCGCGCCGCAGCCGTGGCAATGTCGGCGATCTGTTTCTCGATTCCCGCCTCGTCCAGTTCCCGGGGCGGAAACGGCGAGATCGGCGATTTCACCGGGCTGGCCGACACGCAATCGGGCGAATAGGCGTAGCGCCCGGCATGCAGGATCTGCATCGCGATCTTGCCGTCCGCGTCATGCACCCGGTCGGTTACGATCCGGTGATTTGCGATGTCCTCGGCGGAATACAGGCCCGCCGCACCGGGAAACACGCCGCCTTCCTTGTTGGGGGCCATGCCGCCCGTGACCATCAGGGCCACACCGCCCGCCGCGCGTTCCGCGTAAAAGCTGGCAACCCGGTTCCAGTCCCTGGTTTCTTCCAGCCCGGTGTGCATCGAGCCCATCAATACGCGGTTCTTCAGCGTGGTGAATCCCAGGTCAAGCGGCGCCAGAAGGTGCGGATAATCGGTCATCAAAGGCTCTCCTTGTTCGCCCGGGACATTGGCCCAGCCGGGGCGGGCTGTCACGCCCAAACCGTGCGTCACCCCGGCGGCGTTGAAGGCGCCGCGGCGGCTGTTTGACGGATTGTCGGGGGAAGGGCTTCGGCCAGGCCGGCAGGCTCGCCTGCGCCTACATCGTGTCGACGCAATGACGCCGAAACGCGCGCTTCAGCATGTCGAGTTCCGCGCGCAGAAGATCCAGTTCGCCGCGAATGTCATCCTCCAGCGGGGCGCCGGTCACGACTGTGAAACTGTCGAGTTTTTCCTCTGTCTCGGCGTCCCAGATCAGGAAGGTCTGCACCCCGTCCGACAACAGGTCGGGCGGAATTGCGATCTTGACGTTCCAGGCACCCGGATTGGCGGGGTCGGCGGTGATCGCCACGGCTGTGATCGCCTGCTCCTGGTGGGTGACCAGAATCTCGGGGGGCTGGCCGGTGCCCAGCCCGCCACTAAGCACGCCTTCCCAGATGCCCGCCTGAATGCGCGTCTTGACCAGACTGAGTTCCGTCATTCCCGCCCCCTACAATTCGGCGCGCGGACGGCGCGTCAGCGTCACGTCGCGCAGCACGATCTGGTTCATCTCGGCACCCTCGAATATCAGGTCGAGCCAGATTTTTTCCAGCCGCCGTTCGTTCATCTTGGTGTAGGCCAGATCGAATTCGACCATCACCTCGTCGTCGCCAAGCGGCAGTTCGCGCACGATCTGTTCCACGTTCGGCCCGTGCTTGATGTTCAGGCGGGCAAAAATCTCCAGCGGCTTTTCGGCCTCGGCCACCACCGTCAGACGGATCAGGTGCCGCCGTTCCAGCCCCTGAACGGCGCTGTCGGGCAGCTCCACCACCAGCGACAGGAACGACCCGTCAAAACGGAACACATCCATCCGAAGACCGAAAGGCGCCAGATCGGCCTCGCGCGAGTTGCGCACCTGGCGCAGCGTCAGTTCCGAAATCCGGCAGTCGTGAAACACCTTCACCTCCTTGCCGTATCCGGTTTTGGATTCGACCGATGCCATGCCCATCGGGCTGACCGGGCCGCGCCAAAGTTCCGGGCGATAGGCCCAATCTGTGTAAAGCGGTTTGACGATCGCGTTGGAACCCACCGCGGGCAGGGTCAGGCGGCCTTCGGCCACATAGATCACCCGGTCGATATGGCGGCGGATTTCACGCGCCCGGCTGCGCAAGGTGCGCAGCGTCGCATGGTCCTGCCGGTCGGCACTGCGCGCTGCACGGCCCCACCGGCGCAATACGCGCCTGTGAAATACGCCATCGATCAAATCGCCCAGTCGCATCGCCAGCCTTTTCTACCTCAACTGCGCATACTGTCTTTGTTTCCCGTTTAGAAACAACTAATTTCACCGGAACAGCGCGCCAAGCAACCCCTTGCGCCGCGCAGGTGTTGCATTCGCGGTTGTCTGCGCCGGTTTCCCATTGTTCTGCTCACGGGTTTCGCGATGGATGCGCGCGGTGAAATCCTCGAGCGTGGCAAGCGCCAGTGCGGGCGGCAGCGGCGCGTTGGAAAAGCTGACCACCGACAAGGTGACCAGCCGCCCTTGCAGATCGAACAGCCCGCGCCAATAGGTCTGGTCCAGCCCCGGCGTCGGGTTCGCGCTGACATCGCGCAGATGCACGAACAGCGCGCCGTCTTCGCGCAGGGTTCCGAACACTTTCACCGACTCTGCCCTGCCGTCGCGGGCCAGGGTCGCGCGCCCGCCCGGCGAGGTGATCAGCGCCTCCAGCTGGTCAAGGTCGGTCAGCGCCGGCTGCCCCGCAACGCTGGCGGCCCCGACCGATGCGGTCAGGATGCCCGGCACCAGCGGCGCACCCGCCGCGACATCGCGCGCGATAGAGGCGCAACTGCCCAGCAGCACGAACCCGGTGTCGCCGCGCAGCCGGCTGGCGCCCCTGTCGATGCAATAGCCCGGCGGACCGCCGACCACCACCGCGCCGCCGGCCACCGCGATCGTCTCGGGCGCGCTGCGCGTGGCCGCCGGCGTCGGTCCCCTCAGGGCCGGCGCATCAACGCAGCCCGCAACCGCAAGCACCGCGCCAAGAACCGTGGCCTTACAGATCCATGTAGACATGACGCTCCGCTTGGCCGCCCGGATGCGTGACCGCGCCCTTGTAGGTCTCGCCCACAAGCTGGCTGTATTTCCACAGCGCACCGCTGGCATAAATCGTCTCTCGCGGGCCTTTCCAGTTGGCCTTGCGCGCCGCCAGTTCGTCGTCGTCAAGGTCGACGGAGATCTCGCCGGTGATCGCGTTGATCGTGATCACATCGCCGTTCTGCAGCAACGCAATCGGCCCGCCATGATACGCCTCGGGCCCGACATGCCCGACACAGAACCCACGGGTTGCACCAGAAAACCGGCCATCGGTGATCAGCGCCACCTTCTTGCCCATCCCCTGGCCCGACAGGGCGGCGGTGGTCGACAGCATCTCGCGCATACCCGGGCCGCCGGCGGGGCCTTCGTTGCGGATCACGATGACTTCGCCTTCCTTGTATTCGCGCTTCTGCACCGCTTCAAAGGCGTCTTCCTCGCATTCGAACACCCGCGCGGGGCCGGAAAAGACCTGCTGTTCCTCGCTCATGCCCGCAACCTTCACGATGGCGCCGCCGGGGGCCAGGTTGCCCTTCAGCCCGACAACGCCGCCGGTCTTGGTGATTGGCGTGGCAATCGGGTAGATGACCCTGCCATCGGCTTCGCGCGTGACCACATCCAGTTCTTCGCCAATCGTGCGTCCGGTCGCGGTGATGCAGTCCTCGTGAATCAGACCCGCCTTGCGCAGTTCCTTCATCACGACGGGCACGCCGCCCGCCTCGTACAGATCCTTTGCGACATAGGCACCGCCCGGTTTCAGGTCGACGAAATAGGGCGTGCTTTTGAAGATCTCGCAGACATCATCGAGATAGAATTCGATTCCCGCCTCGTGCGCGATGGCGGGCAGGTGCAGACCGGCATTGGTCGACCCGCCGGTGCAGGCGACCACGCGGGCCGCGTTTTCGAGGCTTTTGAGCGTGACGATATCACGAGCGCGGATGTTCGATTCGATCAGGCGCATGACCGCCTCGCCCGACGCCACGCCCTAGTGGGCGCGCGATTCGTAGGGCGCCGGCGCCCCGGAAGAGTTTGGCAGCGCCAGACCGATGGCCTCGGACACGCAGGCCATGGTGTTGGCGGTGAACTGGCCGCCGCAGGCGCCCGCAGACGGGCAGGCGACGCGTTCCAGCGTGCGCAGCGCCTCGTCGGTCATGTTGCCCGCCTGGTGCTGGCCGACCGCCTCGAACACGTCCTGCACGGTGACATCCTTGCCATTCAGCCGGCCCGGCAGGATCGAGCCGCCGTAGATGAAGACCGACGGCGTGTTCAGCCGCACCATCGCCATCATCATTCCCGGCAGGGATTTGTCGCAACCGGCAAGGCCGACGATGGCGTCATAGCAATGCCCGCGCATGGTCAGTTCGACGGTGTCGGCAATCGCCTCGCGGCTGGCAAGCGAAGACCGCATGCCCTCGTGGCCCATGGCGATGCCGTCGGTGACGGTGATGGTGGTGAACTCGCGCGGGGTGCCGCCGCCGGACTTGACGCCCAGCTTGACCGCCTGAGCCTGACGGTTCAACGAAATGTTGCAGGGCGCGGCCTCGTTCCAGCAGGTCGCGACGCCAACGAACGGCTGCGCAATCTCGTCGTCATCCAGCCCCATCGCATAGTAATACGACCGGTGCGGCGCGCGCGACGGGCCTTCGGTTACGTGGCGGCTGGGCAGCCGGGATTTGTCTGTCTTACCTTTTAGCATGTCTCGCCTCCCTAGCGGTATCGCCCGATGCAATAGGATAGCGCGCGCGGCGACACAAGCGGGCGGGGCTTGCCGGATTGCGCGGGCTGCGCCTAAGCTGGCGATGAATTGCCGGGAGGAAGGCAGGTATGGCCGGATTTGTCGGCGCAAGCCACGAGTTTCACGACGCCGCCTTCGTGCGCGGCTGGGCCAGCCGGTTCGTGCCCACGCCACCGCGTTTGCAGCTTTTCGACATGATACTTGACCAGATAGAATCGCTGGGCCTGCCGCAGGCGCATGTCGTCGAACTGGGCACCGGTCCGGGCTACATGGCGCGCCATATCCTGCAACGCAACCCGACGATCAGCTACGAGGCTCTGGATTTCTCGGAAGTGTTCTTTGATGTGGCGCGCGAAACCCTCGGCGCGTTGTCCGGACGCGTCACGTTCACCAGCGCCGATCTGATGGATCCGTCCTGGCCCGACAGGTTGACCAGCCGCCCCGATGCGATCGTGTCAACCTGGGCGCTGCACGATCTTGGCGGGCAGCGCCCCGTCGCCGATGTCTATGCCCGCGCCTACAGCGTTCTTGCCAAGGGCGGCATTCTGGTGAACGGCGATTTCATCAAGCCCGACGGCACCCTGTGGGACTATGAACCGGGCCGTTTCGAAATATCGCGGCATCTGGAATTCCTGCGCGCCGCCGGCTTTGAGAACCCGAAATCACTGGCCCTGCTCGAACATAACCTTACCGACCCGACAGCGGCGCAGAACTACGCCTGCCTTGTCGCCACACGCTGAGGCGCGCTCCGAAAGCCCGGGGTCCAATGCCGTTTTCCGTCGCCCGTCCACCACTGTATGAACATGCGCGGAAGCGCGCCGCCGGATCACGCCGCCCCGGCGCAATACCCGGTTTCCACTTGCCGGTCCGCGCTCTAACCTGCGGCCCATGCCAGCGCGCTTTGCCCCAGCCTTCGAACGCTATGTTGCCCCGGCCCGCCGGCACGCCGAGATCTGGCGGACCTTTCTGGGACTGTGCCTGATAGGTGTGATCTATGTCGGCTGGGTCTATGCCGCGATCAGGGTCTATCACCGGCTGGCTGTATGGCTGGGGCGTTCGGCAACTCTCGACCAGATGGCGCAGGCGACGACACCGGCCGATACGCTGGCGTTGCTGTCCACATTCCTGGGCATGGCGCTGGGTCCGATCCTGATCGTGCGCCTGCTGCACCATCGCCCGATCGGCAGCCTGTTCGGGCGCGCGTCGATCGTACTGCGCGATTTCTGCGTCGCGGCGTTGCTGGTGGGGCTGGTCTACGGACTGTCTTTCATCCCGTGGGCCTGGCGCTTTGATGCGGTTCCACGGCTGGATCCGGCCACATGGCTGCTGGTGCTGCCGCTGGCCATGCTGGGCCTGCTGATCCAGACCGGCGCCGAAGAACTGGTGTTTCGCGGCTATCTGCAACAGCAGCTTGCGGCGCGGTTCCGCTGGCGAATCGTCTGGCTGGTGCTGCCCAGCCTGATCTTTGGTGCGGCGCATTACGACCCCGCGGTTGCCGGCGGCAATGTCTGGCTGGTGATCGGTGCCACTGCCATGTTCGGCCTTGCGGCAGCCGATCTGACATCGGTGACCGGCAGCATCGGCGCCGCCTGGGGGTTTCACTTTGCCAACAACTTCGCGGCGATCCTGATATTGGCCACAAAAGGCACGATTCCGGGACTGGCGCTGTTCACCACCCCCTATTCCGCGCAAGAGACCGATGGCATGGCCTGGCTGTTCGCCAGCGACATGGTCACATTGTTCATCGCCTGGGCGCTGGTGCGCCGCGCCCTGCAGAACTGACAATCCTGTCGCATCGGCCCGCGCGGCACCAATCAATTGCATTTCACGCGGGCGACGCTTATCTCACGGCCACAATGCGCAACAAAGGCGACCGTCCGCGATGAACTGGATCTCCAACTACGTCCGCCCGAAAATAAACTCGCTGTTTTCACGCCGCGAGGTGCCCGAGAATCTTTGGACGAAATGCGATGAATGCGGAACGATGCTGTTTCACCGCGAATTGTCAGGCAATCTGAATGTCTGTACCAGTTGCGACCATCACATGGGCATCACCCCGCACGAGCGTTTTGCCGCCCTGTTCGACGGCGGCGTCTATGCCGAGGTCAAGGTGCCAGAACCGCTGGCCGATCCGCTGCATTTCCGCGATCAGAAGCGTTATCCGGACCGGATGAAGGCGGCGCAGAAATCCACCGGCTCGCCAGAGGCGATGCTGGTGGCACAGGGCGAAATCGGGCGAACGCCGATCGTCGCCGCCGCCCAGGATTTCAGTTTCATGGGCGGCTCGATGGGCATGTATGTCGGCAACGCGATCATCGCCGCCGCCGAACGCGCCGTGTCCGCGAAACTGCCGCTGATCCTGTTTTCGGCCGCCGGTGGCGCGCGCATGCAGGAAGGCATCCTAAGCTTGATGCAGATGCCGCGCACCACCGTGGCCATCGAGATGCTGAAAGAGGCGGGCCTGCCCTATATCGTCGTGCTGACCCATCCGACAACGGGCGGCGTCACCGCGTCCTACGCGATGCTGGGCGACATCCACATTGCCGAACCCAACGCGCTGATCTGCTTTGCCGGGCCGCGCGTGATCGAACAGACCATCCGTGAAAGCCTGCCCGAGGGGTTTCAGCGCGCCGAATACCTGCTGGATCATGGCATGCTCGACCGGGTCACCCCGCGCGGCAAGCTGCGTGACGAGCTGATCAGCGTGGTGCGCATGTTGCTGGGGCTGCCACCCGCAGTCATGGGCGACCTGCCCGCGCCAGCGCCGGAAACGCCAGAGACCGCCGCGACCCCGGACCCGGTCGAACCGACCGAACCCGCGGCCAAACAGGTTTGAGCACCGCCAAATCCGACGTCATCCTGGAACGGATGATGTCGCTGCATCCCAAGATCATGGATCTGAAGCTGGACCGCGTCTGGCGGCTGCTGGCCGCGCTGGACAATCCCCAGGACCGACTGCCGCCGGTCATCCATATCGCGGGCACCAACGGCAAGGGCTCGGTGCAGGCGATGCTGCGCGCCGGGCTGGAAGGCGCGGGCAAGCGCGTGCACGCCTATATCTCGCCGCATCTGGTGCGATTCCACGAACGGATCCGGCTGGCGGGCTCGCTGATCAGCGAGCCCGAACTGACCGCGATTCTGGACGAATGCGAGGCCGCCAATGCCGGCGCCGGCATCACCTATTTCGAGATCACGACCTGCGCCGCGCTGCTGGCCTTTGCCCGTTCCCCGGCGGACTACACGCTGCTTGAGGTCGGCCTTGGCGGGCGGCTGGATGCAACCAATGTGATCGACAAACCCGCGCTGACGGTGATCACGCCGGTCAGCATCGACCACCAGCAATACCTTGGCGACACGCTGCAAGAGATCGCATTCGAAAAGGCAGGCGTGCTGAAACCGGGTGTGCCCTGCGTTGTCGGCAAGCAGGAAGACGCGGCACTGGAAGTGATCGAACGTCAGGCCGGGCGGGTCGGCGCGCCACTGCTGGTGCGCGGCCAGCACTGGCACGTCGGTGTCGAACGCGACCGGCTGGTGTTTCAGGATGAAACCGGCCTGCTGGATCTGCCGCTGCCCGCGCTTCTGGGTCCGCATCAGATAGAGAATGCCGGAATGGTCATCGCCGGGCTGCGCGCGCTTGGATATTCCGAGGATGCCTGCGTGGCCGGCTTGCGAAACGCCAGTTGGCCCGCCCGGATGCAGCGGCTGACCACCGGTCCGCTCTGCGTGGCCGCGCCAACGGCAGAGATTTACCTCGACGGCGGCCATAATCCCGCCGCCGGGCAGGCGCTGGCAGAGGTGCTGACCGGTCTGCCGCCGCGCCCGCTGCACATGATCTGCGGCATGCTGAACACCAAGGATATCCGTGGCTACATGCGCCCTCTGGCGCCGCATATCCGGCAGTTGTACGGCGTGTCGATCCCGGACCAACCCGCGACCGTCCCTGCCGCAGACACCGTCACCGCCGCCCGGGATGTCGGGATCGCCGCAACCGGGGCGGACAGCGTCGCAGAGGCCGTGCAGGCCATCGCCCGCCATGCGCCGGACGCCCGGATCCTGATCGGCGGCTCGCTTTACCTGGCGGGTGTGGTCTTGCGCGACAACGGATGACGCCGGTCAGGTCTGCGACGGTACCGAACCCTGCGCCGGATAATCCTGCAGCATCTCGTGCACCGCACCTACGGGAGTCAGGGTCGACCGATACAGCGCATAGCGGTCCACCGGAAACGCCGCGCATTCGAAGCCCGCGTGATGGGTCAGAAACCCCGCGACACGCGCCAGATCGTCGGGTGCCATCCGCCTGCTGAACCGCGCCAGAGTCACATGCGGGCGAAATTTTTCGCGCCGCAATTTGACCCCCGCGTCGGCGCAGGCCCGCCGCACCCGGTGACGCAAAGCGCCCAGACCCGGCTGCGGCGCCACCCCGGACCAAAGCAGCCGCGGTTCCCTGCCGCCAAAGATGTCGACGCCGCGCAGTTGCACATCGAACGGTTCGAACCGGATCAGGGCAAGCTGTTCATGGACCGCTTCGATCAGGTGCTGCGGCTGGTCGTCCAGAAACGCAAGCGTCAGGTGAAATGTCCCGGGCACGGTCAACCGCCCCACCGGCAGATCGTCCTGCAACAGTTCCAGCGCCGCGCAAATGTCATCCGGCACGTCAATGGCAACAAAGCTGCGCATGGCGTCAATCCTCGGCCCACCCGGCGCTCTGCATCTCGCGCAGGCGACTGGCGGTGCGTTCGAATTCGAACGTGCCCTCGCCCTCGATATACAGCCGTTCGGGGATATCCGCCGCGCTCAGGATCAGGCGCACCCGGGCTTCGTACAGCGCGTCGATCAGGGTGACAAACCGCTTGGCCTCGTTGTAATTGCGCCGCCCCAGCAGCGGCACTTCTTCCAGGATCAGCACGCGCACCGCCGCTGCCACCGCAAGGTAATCCGCCGGGCCAAGCGCGCGGCCGCAAAGCTCCCAGAACGGCGCCCGCGCAACACCGTTCTGAAAACCCGGCAACACGACCTCGCGGCCCTTGACAGTCAGTGTCAGCGGTGCCCAGTCGCCGCCCGTCAGATCGTCCCAGATCGTATCGATCTGCGCGCGCGCGGCGGCATTGGCGGGGGTAAAGAACACCTGCGCCTCGGCCAGTCGGTGCTGCCGGTAATCGGTCGGCGATTCCAGATGATGCACGACCATCCGGTCCTTGATCAGGTCGATGAACGGCACAAACAGCGCCCGGTTCAGCCCGTCCTTGTACAAATCGTCCGGCACCCGGTTTGAGGTGGTCACCACCACCACGCCCGCCGCGAACAACGCCTGAAACAATCGCCCCACGATCATCGCGTCGGTGATGTCGCTGATCTGCATTTCGTCAAAGCACAACAGCCGCACCTCTGCCGCCACGGCATCCGCCACCGGTTTCAGCGCATCGTCGACGCCCTTCTGGCGCGCGCTGTGCATGCCGCTGTGGATTTCCTGCATGAAGGCGTGGAAATGTACCCGGCGTTTGGCCGCGACCGGAACCGCGTCAAAGAACAGATCCATCAGAAACGACTTGCCGCGCCCGACGCCGCCCCACAGATAAGCCCCCCGTGGCGGCTCCGGCGGCTTGGCGAACAGCCCGCCCAGCAGGCCCTTCCTTTCCGGTTGCGCGGCAAAATGCGCCCGGATCCGCTCCAGCACCGGCAATACCGCGTGCTGGGCCGGATCGGCGGTGATCTGTCCCGCCGCGACCAGACGTTCGTAAATTTCCGGCATGGTTTCGGTCATGCTTTCCAATAAATCCCCCGGATGGATAAGGAAAGCTGCCGTACCGGCGCAAAACTTCCGGCGCATTCGCTGAAAACGCCCTGAATCGGCGCGATCCTGTCGGCAACGCCGCCGGTCGGCACCGCGCTAATCCGCCAAAGCCTTGCCCAGCGCATCTGTCACCTCGACCGGATGCGTAAAGGCCAGCCCGTGACCGGCCCCGGCAATCGTCGCGTGGCTTACGTTGCGGTTCCACTCGGTCAGTCGCCCCAATGCGGTAATCGGGATCACGCTGTCGTCCTGCCCCCAGATCGCCACGACCGGCAGGCCGATGGCTGCCAGCGCGCGGTGGTCTTCCTTCAGGCTTTCGGCCAGCATGTTGCGGCTGCTGGACAGCACCGCCGGCAAATAGCCGCGAAAGCCGGTTTCGATGTCCTGCCGGGCGGCAATCCCGGCAACCACGTCCGGCGGGCCGGGCTGAGCATGCGCCCCGCGCCGCAGCTGCGCACCGCCGAAGGCCAGCATCAGCCAGTCCCCCAGCAGCGGGAACCGGCACGCCAGCTCGGCAAGCTTGCCCGGGACGTGAATCATGCCCGCCGGAGCCAGCAGGATCAGACGGTCGATGCGGTCCGGCTCGGCCGCCGCGAACACGGTCGCGATACTGCCGCCCATGGAATAGCCGAAAAGGGTAATGCCACGATCAACCCCTTGATGTTGCAGCAATTCACGCAGCTGGCGGATAAAGAACGCCCGCGTCTGCGCACCGCGTGGACGGTCGGAAAAGCCGCGCCCGTAAAGATCATAGCGCAGCACCCGGAACCCGGCCTCTGCCAGCAGGGGCACCAGCCGGTCCCAGACATAACCCGGCGTTGTCAGCCCGTGGATACAGACCAGAACCGGGCCATCCGCCGGCCCGTCCCAGCGGTAATGTGTCAGCCCGTCGGACAATTCGGCGAACTTACCGGGCGCCATCCCGCGTGCCGATGCGTCCATTTCGCGGCGGCGGCGTTCCATGACGAACGGCGCGGCAATGACAATCACCAGCAGGACCGGCAGCAGCCAGATCACGCGCCCGCCCCGAAGCCTGGAAATGCGACAAATCTCATGGCCAGAGGATGCCGCCCGCGCACCGGGTTGAAAAGCGCTAATTTGCCGTCAGGCAGCGATCTCCGGACGGGTCAGCAGGCCCTCGGCCACCAGCCGTTCGGCTAGCCCCTCCGGTGTCTCGAAAAGATGCGTCTGCCAGCCACGGGCCTTGGCGGCGGCGATGTTTTCCGACCGGTCGTCGATAAAGAACAAACCGGCGGGCGCCACGCGCGTGCCCTGTTCAACCGCCGCGTAGATCGCCGGATCGGGTTTCATCATCCGCAGGTGGCCAGAGACATAGCGGCTGTCGAATTCTTTCAGCACCGGAAAATGCTGTTCGGCCAGCGCCAGCGTGCTGGTTCCGAAATTCGACAGGGCGTGCACCGCTACGCCCTTGGCACGCAGCGCCCGCAGCAGCACCGCCGACAGCGGAATGTCAGGTTTTAGCATGTCCAGCCAGTTGCTGTGCCACAGCATGATGTCATCGTGATACTCGGGATGCGCGCGGGCCAGTTCAGGGACGACCTCGGAAATCTCCTCGCCCAGATCGACGCGATCGTTCATTGCCGCAAGATCGACATCTGCAAACAGCGCCACGCGCCGTTCGCGGCCGATCACCGCGTCGAACATCCGTTCGGGGTGCCATTCCACCAGCACGTTGCCGATGTCGAAAATCACGGCCTCGATCGTCATATCCACCTCAATTCTTTCCCGCATCGCCGAACCATCCGGCGAGCGTATTCACTTGCCGGCCTTGCGCACCGCCCTGTCCAGCGACTCCAGAAACCGCGAGCGATCCGCCTTCGAGAACGCGCGCCCCCCGCCCTGGCGAAACGGGTCCGCAGCACGCAGATCGGCCATCAGGTCGCGGGTCGCCAGAACGTTGCCGATATTGGCGCGGGTCAGCGGCTCGCCGTTGTGCTTGATCACCTCGGCCCCGGCGGCAACGCATTTCGCCGCCAGCGGAATGTCTCCGGTTACCACCACATCGCCCGGTCCGGCCCGCTCGGCGATCCACCTGTCGGCGATGTCCGGCCCATCGGGCACGAAAACCATCTCGACCAGCGGGTTCTGCGACGGGCGCAATCCGCCGTTGGACACGAAGAACAGCCTTTGTCCAAGCCGCGTCGCCACCTTTTCCGCCTCTGCCTTGACCGGGCAGGCATCGGCATCCACGTAAATCATGTTTCCCACCCGTGATAGACGATGACCTGCGGCACGACGAAGGATCCGAATCCCATGTCTGCCGCCTTCAGCGCCAGCGCCTCGGTTTCGATGTGCAACTGATAGGGCGCTTGCGGGAAATCCACGCCCGCCTCGGGCACGTCGCGCCGGATCAGCAAGCAGGTGCCGCCGACGCTGTGCACCTGTTCGATCGCGTTGCCCTGCCTGAAATCCGGGTACCGGCGAAAATATCCGCGCGGCGGCTGGTACAGCCCTCCGACGACAAAGCGCCGCGCCATCCGGTCGCTTACCGGGCGTTCGTAGCGGAAAGTATTCAGATCGAACACGCGGTCTGTGTCCTGCAACAGGCAGTTCGCCGCCAGAATCGGCGCATCGAATTCCAGAAGATCGCGCAGCGTGGCCGGCGGGATCGCCACCATATCGACGTCGATGAACAGAAAATGCGTGGCCCCGGTGGCCAGCGCCGCCCGCATCAGCCGGTTTCGGCAACGCGCGATGGCGGCGCGGCGGTCGTGCTGAATGCCCGGCCGGTTGCGACGGCCTTCTCCCTGCTCGAACCCAAGGTCATGCTTGATCAATTCCGCCCCGGCATAGGCGCCCCGGCGCCCGGCCAGCCCGCGCTTTGCCGCCTGGAACGTGTCGTCGGTCGAATCGCCCTCCAGCATGAACAGGTGCAGGCGGTCCTTTGGATAATCCAGCGCGTCGATCAGGTCGAAGTAGAGGTCGAGATCGCCAGCGGCGTTCTTGCACGGCGTAAGGATCGCCACCTCGGGCAGCGGATCGGGCAGTTTGCGCCGTTCCGGCCGCGGAAAATCGGTCAGGTCATGCGTGAACCTGGTGTAACGCTTGAACGGCTGCGCGGCGTCGGTGAACCGCTGCCAGTCCTGCCGGATTTCGGCCCATTTCGGCATCTATGCGGTCAGGGCCCCGGCGTGGAATTCCACATGATCCTGCATGAAGGTCGAGACGAAGAAATAGCTGTGGTCATAGCCGGGCTGCATGCGGAAAACGCCGGGCTGGCGGCGCGCAGTCATCGCCCCGGCCAGCGTTTCCGGGCGCAGCAGGTCAAGAAACTGGTCGCTGGTACCGGTGTCGATCAGCACCGGCCCGTCAAAGCCCTTTGCGCCCATCAGCAGGCTGGCATCATGGGCCGCCCATGCAGCCTCGTCCGCACCCAGATAGGCGCGCAGCTGTTTCCTGCCCCAGTCGCTGGCGGTCGGGTTGCAGATCGGCGAAAACGCCGAAACGCTGCGATAGCGATCCGGCAAGGTCATCGCGATGGTCAGCGCGCCGTGGCCGCCCATCGAATGCCCGGTGATGCCCTGCCGGTCCGGATCAAGCGCGAATTCGCTGAAAACCAGCTCGGGCAGATCCTCGGTCACGTAATCCCACATTTGGAAATGCGGCTTCCAGGGGGCCTGTGTGGCATTCACGTAGAACCCCGCGCCCTGGCCCAGGTCATATTCCTTGTCGTCGGCCACATCCTCGCCGCGCGGCGACGTGTCGGGAAAAACCAGCGCGATCCCGGCCCGGGACGCCCACGCCTGCGCGCCGGCCTTTGCCATCGCGTTTTCATGGGTGCAGGTCAGGCCGGACAGATACCAAAGCACCGGCACCTTGGCGGATTTGGCCTGCTCGGGCAGGAACAACCCGAATGTCATTTCACAGCCCGTCGCCTTTGAAACATGGGAATGGACCCGCTGAACCCCGCCAAAACACAGGTTCTCCGATACAGTCTGCATGGTCATCCCTTTCGATTTCCCTCGGCGTCTTGGCTACTGGAACGCCACCCTTTCGGCAAGCCACGCCAGCACCAGCGACACGGTGACGATGGACGCCAACGTCGAAATCAGGATGGTGGCCGACACCCGCTGCGGCGCAACGCCGTAATGCGTGGCGATCATGAATATGTTGCCCGCCGTTGGCAGCGCGGCGGACGCGATCATCACCGCCGCCGGGTACGGATCAATCGGCCAGACAACCAGCGCGGCCAACGCAATGACGCAAGGATGCAGCACCAGTTTGACAGAACTCAGCCAGCCGGCAACCGCCAGTCTTTCGGCCGATTTGCTGGCCAGCGACGCGCCGATGGCAAACAGCGCGCCCGGGGTCGCGGCGGCGCCTAGATGGCCGAGGAAAGCGTTGATCGGCTGCGGGATCGGCCATGCCATCGCCGACCATGTGAAGCCAAGGACGATCGAAATCAGCATCGGGTTGGTTATCAGCCCGCGACCCACTGCCAGAATCACACCGTTGCCGTCCGGATCGCCACGGCTGCCGGTGATCAGGATCACGATCAGCGAGCCGAAAACCAGCAGATCGACCGCCAGCATCAACATGATATAGCCCACCGCCGTCTCGCCCATGATCAGCGCCAGCATCGGGATGCCCAGAAAGCCGATGTTGCCGATCGCGCCGCATTGCGCCTCGACCGCGCCTTCGGCAATCGGCAGCCCGCGCCACAACCCGACCGCATGGACAACCAGATAGACAAAGGCCGTTGCCCACAGATAGACCAGCAAGAACCGCAGATCGAAAACCTCGCCAAAGGTCAGATTGGCGGAAAACCGGAACAACATCGCCGACAGCGCAAAATAGAACACGAACCGGGTCAGCGCCGCGGTGGCCGCCTCGGAAAATATCCCTGCAACCGCAGCGACATAGCCAACGGCGATCAGCAGGAAGAACGGCAGTGTTTGCAGGAAAATCTCAACCATGCAGCGCGTCTATAGCGTTTCGTTCGGCACGGACAGCGCGGCACGACGGATTGCGAAAAAAAGGCGCGCGCGCGTAATGGCGCGCGCGCAGAAACCAAAATCGCCGGTGCTACAGGATGAAATCCGATTCCATCAGCCCGGTGGTGCCGACCAGAACGATCCGCATATCGGCCACACCGTCGCCATCGACGTCGATATTCACCCTTGTGTCGCCTGCGATTTCGGCGGTGCGCAGGCTGGGGCCGGTCCCGGTGAACACACCCAGCAATTCCAGCGTGATCGGGTCGCTGGTCAGCAATGACAGGTCAAGCTTGTCGGTGCCGACAACGAAATCGGTGATCTCGTCGGGGGCGCTGCTGGGGCTGGCGCTGACAGTCTTGTAGACGAATTCATCCTCGCCATCGCCACCGGTCAGCGTATCGACACCCTCGCCGCCGATCAGCCGGTCATTGCCATCGCCGCCGTCAAGGCTGTCATTGCCGCGATTGCCCAGCAATGTGTCGTCGCCGGACCCACCGTCAGCCTGATCGGCACCGCGACGCCCAAGGATACGGTCATCGCCCGTGCCGCCATCCAGCGTGTCACCGCTGGATCCACCGTCAATCCAGTCATTGCCTGCCATGCCGGAAATCTGGTCGGTTCCGGCATCACCGAACAACCGGTTGTTGCCGGAATTTCCCTCTATTTGATTGGCCTGGTCGTTGCCGAACCCGTTCAGGTCGTCAGAGCCCAGCAAGGTCAGATCCTCGAAATTGCCCAGCAAGGCATAGCTGGCAGCGGCAAAGACGGCATCGTTGCCCTGCCCGAAAGCTTCGAAAAGCGTGATATCGCTGTCGTCGATCAGATAGGTGTCATTGCCGGAACCACCTTCGACACGGCCAGCCACGATACCGCCGCGTCCGTCGAAAACGTCATTGCCCGCGCCAAGGAACAGGATGCCGTCAACCGTACCACCGGTGTTGGTGAAGCTGTCGTCATCAACGCCCAGCGAGACATTGCCACCAAGCCAACCCGAATTGGTAACGATATCCACACCGCGACCGTCGGAATTGTAAGCGAACCTGCCGCCGAACACCTCGCCGGCGTTGACAAAGGTGATCTCTGTAATCTCTTCCACCTCTAACTCGGTGTTGAACGTGGACTGGCCCAATACGCGTATCGCGGTTGAATTCTCACCTGCGGCGGTGATCACACCGGTTTCGGTATTGGTGATCTGTACCGTCGAGCCGGCGTTGATTACCCGAATCGCGGTGCTGGGCTGCGGGCTGTAGGTGTTGGCGATAAGGCCCGCATTCGTAATCGAGGTTTGCCCGCCTCGGAAAAACTCGGGATCGGCGATCGGTGCCACGATCTCGATCGTACCGTTGACGGAATTGTTCGACAGATCGCCGTTGTTGGTGATGCTGTAGGTTCCACCGTTCCCGGTGCCGGCCGGACCGCCGGTAATGGCCGACCCGTTGGTGCCGCTGACATTTCCGGTGTCGCCGACAAAGACCGAACCGCCGGCGACTTCTTCGCCCATCACAATGCCATGGGCGTCGCCGTGGATCGAGCCGTGAACGATGGCATGATTGTTTGAAAACAGCCGCGCGCCGATTCCGCCGGTGCTGATCAGGTCAATGTCATCCATCACGAAAAGAGTGTCACCGATTCCGCCAAGTGAAACGGCGGTTCCTGCGACGATGATATCGACTGGGGGGACGATTGTAGGCATAACGAACTCTCCTTAAATGAAAATCGCGCTGAAAATGGCGCGAACCACACACGCCGCACACCCCGCCGGAAGCTGAATAGAATCCGGAATTTCGGAATACGCGGCAGCATCAGGATATCACGAATCCCGAATATTCGCCACGATGGCTCGCCGGATAGGCGGAAACTGGCGGCAGGAATCAACCGCCGCCAATGATCGCCCCCGCCGCAAACACCAGCGCGCCGCCCAGCACCACCTGGAAGGTCGCTCGCAGGAACGGGGTTTCCATGTACCTGTTCTGAATCCAGACAATCGCCCATAATTCGACAAACACCACGATCAGCGCCAGTACGGTCGCGAACCAGAAATCCGGGATCAGGTATGGCATGGCGTGGCCCAGGCCGCCCAGGGTCGTCATCACCCCGGCAGCAATGCCGCGTTTCACTGGCGAACCGCGCCCCGACAATTCGCCGTCATCCGACGCGGCCTCGGTAAATCCCATCGAGATGCCCGCGCCGACCGACGCCGCCAGACCCACCAGAAAAGTCGTGTGTGTGTCCTGCGTCGCAAACGCGGTGGCAAAGATCGGCGCCAGCGTCGAAACCGACCCGTCCATCAACCCGGCCAGCCCCGGCTGTACCCAGGTCAGCACGAATTGCCGATGCGCAGTGCGTTCTTCACTGTTTCGGGTCTCGCCGTCCAGATGCCTTTCGGCAAGCTCATCGGCCTTGCCGCCATGCCCGGCTTCTGCCGCCGCCAGATCGCCCAGCAGTTTGCGCGTGTCGGCATCGCTGGTGCGCGCGGCGGCCTTCCGATAGAAATTCTCGGCGTCCTTTTCCATCGCCTCGGCCTCGTCGCGCATGCGTTCCAGGCCAAGGTTCTCGATCAGCCAGACCGGCCGGCGTGCATAGAAGCCCGACACATGCTCGCGCCGGATCAGCGGGATCACGTCGCCAAAGCGTTTCTTGTGCAACTCGATCAGGCGGCGTCGATGCTCGTCTTCCTCTTTTGCCATGCCGTCAAAGACCGCGGCACTGCCGGGAAACTCTGCCCGCAGCCGTTCGCCATAGGTTCGGTAGATCTGCGCATCGTCCTCTTCCGATGAAATCGCAAGCGCCAGCACTTCCTGTTCTGACAGGTCGGAAAATCGGCGGCGGCTGCTTACTCCGGGGATCATCTTGCACCTCAAGTATTAGAATCGTTCTAACCTAGCGGAAAACAGCCCGGATTCAACAGCATTGCCGGTCGGGCAAGCCATTTTCCTTGCCGAAACTGAACTGAACGGTTTATCTTTTGAATCTGTAATCCGGGAACGACATGAACGCTCAGCCAGGCGCCATCAAGAAGGGTCGCAAGTTCGACCAGATGCTGGAAGGTGCGCGAAAGGTGTTCATGGCGGATGGATTCGAGGGCGCGAATGTCGATGAAATCGCCCGCGTCGCCAAAGTGTCGAAAGCGACGATTTACAGCTATGTCCCCGACAAGCGGTTGTTGTTCATGGAGGTGGCAAAACTGGAATGCCGCCGCCAGGCCGATGCCGCCATCGCACGCATGCAACTGGCCGGTCCCGCCAGCGCGGTCCTGTTCGAGGCGGCCAGCCATATGGTGCGCTTCTTCCTGTCGGATTTCGGGCGCCAGACCTATCGCATCGCCGTCGCCGAAAGCGAACGCTTCCCCGAGATCGGGCGCGCCTTCTACAACTCTGGCCCGACCATCGCGCGCACCGCGCTGACCGCCTACCTTGCAGACCGGATCAGCAACAACGAACTGGTGGTCGATGACATCGAACTGGCCGCTGACCAGTTCATCGAATTGTGCAAGGCGTCGCTGCACACCAAGATGATGATGGGTGTGAAGACGGAATTCACCGATGCAGAGGTGGACCGCGTCATTCGCGGTGCGGTCGACACGTTTCTGGCGCGCTATGGTACCTAGAGCGCAATCCGAAAAGTGGGAACCGGTTCTCGGAATGAATTGCGCGCAAAAAAGAAGGCTGGATCGGCCCACCGATTCACATTGAAAGGACGCCGCTCTAGTCTTTCAGGATAGAAACCCGGCCTGACCGGCAGCCGCGCGTCGCGCCTATTCCGCCGCGGGCAAAACGGCGACATCGCCCAGCGCCTGCCCCTCGATCATCACGCGTTTCTGCCCCAGCCGTGGATGCAGCGACCCGGCAATCGCCCAGGCCCCCAACAAGGCCGCGCCGCCCACTGCAAAGATCGACGAAACCGGCCCGACCAGCAGGACCAGCCAGGCAACACCCGGCGTCGCGATGCTGGATACATCGCGATAGCTGGAATAGACTGCTGACATTTCCGTACGTTGAGCCGGCTTTACCGCCATCAGGAACGGCAGGCCTGCGCTGACATCCAACAGGATCAGAAAGAATGACCCCGCCATCAGCAAGGCCACTGTCAGAAGCGGCAGAACCGCTGCCAGTGATGCACCGGTGAACAGCACCGCGCTTGCCAGGAAACCTGTGCGCACCGCGCGGCGCACCGACCGTTTCTGCATCCAGCGCAGCATGAATGGCGTCAGGAACAGGGTGCCATTGGTGATCGACAGGGCGATGCCGCCCAACTGGTCGCCCAGCCCGGCCTCGATCGCGAAGATCGGCAGGTAGACCACGTAGATCCACCAGCCGCAGGATCGGATCACCGCGAATATCCAGCCCGCGATAAGCCGCGGCTGGCCAAAGAACACCGCCAGATAGGCGACGGGATTCGGGGCATCGCCCCTGGCCCGCACGATCAGCTTGCCATTGCCCAGCCGCATGTAAAGGAACACCACCAGCATCGTCAGCGCAGCGGTCGAAGATATCAGAAACGGCGCCGGTTCCCACCATTTCATCAGCGTCACGCCGCTGGCCGGGCCCAGCGTCCAGCCCAGCGCGCTGTAGAACATGCGCGAGGTTTCGCAGCGGCCCAGTTCGACCTTGGAGATGTAGTCCAGCACATAGGCGTTGAAGCAGACAAAGGTGGTGACAACGGCAACCGTGTTGAACAGCAGACCCGTGACAATCGCCACCGGGCTGCCGATGATAGCGATCATTGACCCGGTGGAAAACAGCGCGGCCCCGACAAGATACATCCATCGGCGCGGAATGAAGCGGGTCAGCCAGGGCACCAGCAGACCGCTTGCCAGCGACACCAGCCCGATCGCGAAATAGATCTCCGACACCAGGCTGGCATCCTGCAGCGCCCGGTACATCGCCAGCGGGAACACCGATATCAGAATGCCGCGGGCGACGGCCTCGACACCGGCCAGCATTGCGAATCCACGCACGCTGGGCGTCGGCGCATGGCGCAGCCATTCAGGGATTCGGCGGTGTGGCATGGTGTGGCCTTGGGGAAATCAACCCAAGTCTGGGCGATGCCTGCCCCGGGATCGCGGCTATTTGCGACACCGGTCAGTTCGCAAACATGCCCCGTCCCCGCACCCGGACGTGTTCAGTCCAGCCGTCGGATATGCATCTGCGTTCCCGTCTTCCGGGTCTCGAAACGCTTCAGATCCTGCACCAGATCGGAAAGCTTGCGCTTGCCATAGGTGCGGGTGTCGAAATCCGGGTTGTCGGCGGTGATATACTGGCCCAGCGGGCCCAGCGCGTACCAGTCATCCTCTTGCTGGATCTTGTCCATCGCGTTCAGGATCAGCGGCACGGCATCGGAAGGTGGACGTTTGCCCTTGACCTCGCCGCCTTTCGATCTGGCCTCCGGTTCCGGTTCGTCCACGATGTTTTCGATCAGCACAAAGCGTTTGCAGACATTGCGCAGCGATTCCGGGGCCTTGCCCTCGCCGATACCGATCACGTCCAGACCCTGCTCGCGGATGCGGTTGGCCAGCGCGGTGAAATCGCTGTCGGAACTGACCAGCACAAAGCCGTCGAAGCGCCCGGTATGCAGAATATCCATCGCGTCGATCACCAGCCCGATGTCGCTGGCGTTCTTGCCCTTGGTATTCGCCGTTTCCTGATGCGCGACCAGCCCGTGGGCGCGCACGGTTTCCGACCAGCCGCGCAATTGCCCGCTGGACCAGTCGCCATAGACGCGGCGCAGGGCCGGTTCGCCAAAGCTGGTGATTTCCTTCAGGATCGCCCCGGCATATTTCGCCGGAATATTGTCGGCATCGATCAGGACGGCGTAAAGTGGACGGTCACGGTCGGACATTATGGCTCCTGCAGGGATTTATGTAGCACCAACGCGTTCACATAGCCCTTTTCGGGATGCAGGAATACCCCCGGCAAAACCCCGACCTGCCTGAACCCGGCGCGTTGCCATAACCGGATCGCGCCGGTGTTGGTTTCCAGCACGAAATTGAACTGCATGGCCCGGTATCCGGCGGCCCTGGCCTCTGCCAGCGCGTGGGCCAGCATCGCGCTGGCCACGCCGCGCCCGCGCGCCGCCGGTGATGTGGCAAATCCGCAGTTGCAGACATGGCTGCCACCGCCCGGCTGGTTGGTTTTCAGGTAATACGTCCCCAAAACCTCGCCATCCGCCTCTGCCACATAGGCGCGTGACTGCGTCCAATAGGCGAGTGCATCGTCCCGGCTGATGCCCGGGTCGATGGCATAGGTGTCCCCCGCCCGGAACACCGGGCGCAGGACATCCCAGATGGCCGATCCGTCCGCCGCATGCGCGGCGCGGATCAGCATCGTGCCCGTCCGGTCAGTAGACCACCACCGACCGGATCGACTTGCCCGCATGCATCAGATCGAATCCGTTGTTGATGTCATCCAGCCCCATGGTGTGGGTAATCATCGGGTCGATCTCGATCTTGCCATCCATGTACCAATCGACGATTTTCGGCACATCCGTGCGCCCGCGTGCGCCGCCGAATGCGGTGCCGCGCCACGACCGCCCGGTGACCAGCTGGAAGGGCCGCGTCGAAATCTCGGCCCCTGCCGGCGCGACACCGATGATGATGCTTTCGCCCCAACCCTTGTGCGCGCATTCAAGCGCCTGACGCATGACATTGACGTTGCCCGTGGCGTCAAAGGAATAATCCGCGCCGCCCTTGGTCAGATCGACGAGATAGGGCACAAGATCGCCCTCGACTTCGCTGGGGTTCACGAAGTCGGTCATGCCGAATCTCTCGGCCATCGCTTTCTTTCCGTCGTTCAGATCGACGCCGACGATCTGATCCGCACCGGCCAGCCGCAGCCCCTGAATCACGTTCAACCCGATGCCACCCAGCCCGAACACCACCGCCCGGGATCCGATTTCCACCTTGGCGGTGTTGATCACCGCGCCGATGCCCGTGGTCACACCGCAACCGATGTAGCAAATCTTGTCGAACGGTGCGTCCCTGCGCACCTTGGCCAGTGCCACTTCCGGCAGCACGGTGTGGTTGGAAAACGTCGAACAACCCATGTAATGCAGAATCGGATCGCCATCCAGCGTCGAAAACCGGCTGGTTCCGTCAGGCATCAGGCCCTGCCCCTGCGTGACGCGGATCGACTGGCACAGATTGGTCTTGGGGTTCAGGCAATATTCGCAAGTCCGGCATTCCGGCGTGTACAGCGGGATCACATGATCGCCCGGTTTCAGCGAGGTCACGCCGGCGCCGACCTCCAGCACCACGCCTGCGCCCTCATGCCCCAGAATCGCCGGAAACAGCCCTTCGGGGTCGGCGCCCGACAATGTGAATTCATCGGTGTGGCAGATACCGGTCGCCTTGATTTCCACCAGAACCTCGCCAGCCCGCGGGCCCTCAAGGTTCACCTCCATTATCTCAAGCGGTTTTCCGGCGGCAACGGCAACGGCGGCACGGGTTCTCATTCGGTCACTCCCTCGGTATTGTTATATGTCCGGCAGAGCCTGTGCCATAAGGCTGCAATTTGCAAGAATCGCTTGGGTGTCTCGAGGACGAAAAAGCTAATCTTTCCGGTTGCGCTGACGGCGCTGGCCGCCTGCCTGCCGTTGCAACCCGCAGCAGAGGTCGTGGCCGACACTTGCGGTGCCAGCCGGTGCGCATCGTCAGCCCGCGATCAGGTCACGCTGGATCACCTGCCCGAACGCCCGGACTTCCTGCTCGATTACAACGGCGCTGTCACCAACATCGCCTGCGGCTGAAACCAGCTCCACCAAGTCAGCAATCGCCAGACCAGTGCTTGGGCAAAAGCCGCGCAAGACGAAAATTTCCTTCCAATTGTACAGGTCTTGGATGACTGTGAATGAAGAGGAGCATCTTCATGGAAATAGTCGGAGGCGGTCTGGCCGCCATTGGAAACACCCCGCTTGTCCGCCTTGGCAAGCTGGTCCCGGAAGGCGCTGCAGAGGTCTGGGTGAAGCTCGAAGGCGGCAACCCGACCGGATCCTACAAAGACAGAATGGCGATTTCCGTGCTCAAAGGCGCGTTGCAGCGCGGTGACGTCTCTCCGGGCGACACGGTCGTCGAATTCACCGGAGGCAGCACTGGCACGGCGCTGGCATTTGTCTCTGGCGTCCTTGGGTTAAAGTTCGTCGCCGTATTCTCAGACGCTTTTTCTCACTCCAAACAGCAGGCAATGGAGGCCTTCGGAGCAACGGTTCTGGTGGAAAAATGCGTCGGCGGCAGCATTACCCATGAGCTCGCGGAACGCATGAAACAGCGCGCCCTCGCTTTGTCCGACCAGCCGTCGCACTACTACGCGGATCAATTCGGCTCGCCTGACGTTCGGTGCGGTTATGTACCAATGGGGGAAGAAATCGCGCGCGCTCTTGATGGAGACGTCGATGTGCTCTGCGCTGCCGTGGGAACCGGTGCGGCGATGATGGGAGCGCTAGATGGGCTGCACCAACAGGGG